>JAEZED010000028.1 GCA_023417885.1 Planctomycetota bacterium | reverse complement strand
GACGTACATCCTGGAGAACCAGGACGTCTCGGAGCTGGACGACGACCGGCTCAGCGAGTTCCGCCTCCGGACGCTGGGCTTCATCTTCCAGAGCTTCAACCTCATCCCGCAGCTGACGGTGCAGGAGAATATCGAACTCCCGCTCTTCTACCTCGACACCGAGGCCAACGAGAGCCGCCGGCGCGCGGCCGAGCTGGCGGGCAAGGTCGGGCTCGCCGAGCGGCTGGATCACCGGCCCAACCAGCTCTCGGGCGGGCAGCAGCAGCGCGTCGCGGTGGCGCGGGCGCTGGCGAACAATCCGCCGGTGCTGCTCGCTGACGAGCCCACGGGCAACCTCGACACCGCGACCAGCCAGCAGATCATGAACCTGCTGGTGGAGCTCAACGAGCAGGGGAAGACCATCATCATGGTCACGCACGAGGCGGACATCGCCGCCTATGCCCGCAAGCGCATCCACATGCGCGACGGCAAGATCGAGCGCGTCGACTAGTGGGCGGAAAGGATGAAGGAGGAAGGATGAGGGAGGAAGAGGGGCCGGAGGATCTTGGCGTGCGAACGAAGCGGTTCGCGCTCCAGATCATCGGGCTGTTCGGCCGGCTGCCTGCCCGAGACGAGGCGCGGGTGCTCGGCAGGCAGTTGTTGCGGAGCGGCACATCGGTCGGCGCGCAGTATCGCGAGGCAAGGCGGGCCCGCTCCGACGCCGAGTTCGTGAGCAAGATGAGTTCATCGCAGCAGGAGCTTGAGGAGACGGCCTACTGGCTCGAGTTGCTGATCGAGGGAAACATCGCGCCCGACAGCGTGGTGCGCCCGCTGCACAACGAAGCCGACGAACTGCTGGCGATCTACTCGACGATCATCCGAAAGACGAAGGCCCGCCTGCGCTAGCCGCCGCTCCCTCCCTCCTATTTCCTCCTTCCCCCTCTCTTTTTCCTCCTCCTCCTTCCGCCTTTCGCCTTCGTCTTCCCATGAGCATCAAGCTGGCCCGCAACGTCCGCCTGGGCATCAAGAACCTCCTGCTGCACAAGCTGCGCTCCATGCTGACGATGCTGGGCGTCGTGTTCGGCGTGGGCAGCGTGGTGGCGATGCTCTCGGTCGGCGAGGGCGCCAGCAAGGAGGCGCTCGAGCAGATCCGCAAGCTTGGGAGCAACAACATCCTCGTCGAGGCCCAGGAGCCCGTGCAGGAGGCCGGCAACACCGGGGGGCAGCGCTTCCGGCTGAGCATGTACGGCATCCGCTACGACGACGTGAATCGCGCGGAGGAGACGATTCCGGGCATCCGGCGCGTCGTGCCCGCCAAGACGATCCGCAAGGAGGGGCGGCTGGGGGAGCGGATCGAGGAGATGCGACTCGTCGGCACGACGCCCGCCTGGTTCGAGCTGGTTCCGCGGCCGGTGCTGGCGGGGCGGACGATCGGCGCCCAGGACATGACCGGCTTTAACGACGTGGTGGTGCTGACCGAGAGCGGGGCGCGAAAGCTGCTGGCGACGAGGGCGACCGTCGGCACCCGGGTCCGGATCGGCGGGGCGTCGTTCCAGGTGATCGGCATCATCGAAAGCAGCGGCAGCGCCTCCGGAGGCGGGTCGGGCGGAAGCGGGCTTCCCACGCCCGACCGCGACGTGGACGCGTACGTGCCGCTGTCGATCATGCGGGAGCGCTTCGGCGATGTGAACGCGCAGCTCGTCAGCGGGGGGATGCAGCGGGAGATGGTCGAGCTGCACCAGATGATCGTTGAGGTCGCGCGGCAGGAGGACGTGCCGCAGGTGGCCGACGCGCTTCAGCGGATGTTCGAGACGTACCACACGAAGGTGGACTACAAGATGACGGTGCCCCTGGCGCTGCTGGAGCGGGCACAGGAGCAGAAGCGCATCTTCAACATCGTGCTCGGCAGCATCGCGGGCATCTCGCTGCTGGTGGGCGGCATCGGGATCATGAACATCATGCTGGCCAGCGTCACCGAGCGGACGCGCGAGATCGGCATCCGGCGCGCCATCGGCGCCAAGCGGCGGCAGATCGTGGGACAGTTCCTGATCGAGACGCTGGTGCTGAGCACCATCGGCGGGATGATCGGGATCGGGCTGGGCGTGCTGATCCCGCAGATCATCCAGTGGCGGGCCGGGATGCCCGTCGCCACCGAGCCCTGGATGCTCGGGCTGTCGGTGGGAATCTCGATGTTCGTGGGGATCGTCTTCGGCCTCTACCCGGCCGTCCGCGCCGCGAACCTCGACCCGATCCAGGCCTTGCGCCACGAGTAGACGCAGCGAGGCAGAAGGGCATTGGCCTCAGCCCCGGATCAGTCGGCCGCCTTGGCGCCGAGCTCGCTGACGCGTTTCCAGATTTCCGGCGGCGTGGGGACGACGCTCAGGCGGCCCTGGCGCACCAGGCCCCAGTCGGCGAACATCGGATCCGCCTTGATCTCCGCAAGCGTCACCGGGCGCTTCAGGCGCTTCTCGAAGGCAATGTCCACCACCGCCAGCTTCTCGTCCGACGCCTTCGGATCCGGGTAGGGATCGCACAAGACCTTCGCGATTCCGACCACCTGCCGCTCGTCGCCCGTGTGGTAGACGAAGCAGCGCTCGCCCGGCTTCATCGACCGGATGTTCTTCAGCGCCGCCGCGTTCGTCACGCCGTCCCAGACGGTCTGCCCGTCGCGCTCCAGGTCGTCCAGCGAGTAGGAGGAGGGCTCGGTCTTCAGAAGCCATGCAGCCATGTTGGAATCAGGGTAAGGGAGGGCGCCCGACGGCCGCCACCGCCGGTGGGAATCAATGTCGCCGGTCTAAACGGCGCCCGCACACCCCTGGACGACGCTATTGCAGATTAAGCCCGAGTCCGCCGGAGGGCGCCGCGCCGGGCGCTTCCTGGGCGCCCTGCGCCTCGGCGACGGGGCGCTGCCAGGCCTGGCTCACCTTGCGGAGGAGATCGGTCATGTCCGTCTGCGCGATGCTGTAAGCCTTCACGCGGATGTTCGAGGCGATCTGCTGCTGGAGCTGCTCCAGCTCGCGCCGCTCCGACTCCGTGACCGGCTGGCCCATCTGCTCGTTGCGCATCAGCACCTGCGCCTTGCGCTCGAACTCCCCGAGCAGGCGCGTCGCGTCGGTGTCGCGAGACAGCGCCTCCTGTGCGTCGGCATACTTCCGGATCGTCGGGTGCTTTGCCACGAGATCGCCCAGCTTGCGGGCGGTGCTCATGATCTCGTCCTGCTGCGGCTGGTTCGGGTCGTCGGCCATCGCCCGTATAGTAAGGGGCGATGCACGACCGCTACCACCGCCAAAGAATCCTGCCGCAGGTGGGGGATGCGGGCCAGGCGCGGCTGGCGGAGGCGCGCGTCGCGCTCCTGGGGTGTGGCGCGCTGGGCACGGTCATCGCCGAGTCGCTGGTCCGCGCCGGCGTGGGGCGGCTTGTCCTCGCCGATCGAGATCTCGTCGAACTCACCAACCTCCAGCGCCAGACGCTCTTCACCGAGGCCGACGCCGCCGAGGCGCGGCCCAAGGCCGTCGCCGCCGCCGAGCGCCTCGCCGCCGTCAACTCCGAGGTGCAGATCGAGCCGCGCCCGATCGACATCGACAGCTCCAACGTCTCCGAACTCATCGCCGGCGCCACGCTGGTGCTCGACGGCACGGACAACGCCGCCACGCGCTACCTGCTCAACGACGCCTGCATCGTCGCCGGCATTCCCTGGGTCTACGGCGCCGCCCTCGCGACGGAAGGGCGCGTTATGCCCGTCCTTCCGGGTCGCGGCCCCTGCCTGCGATGCATCTTCCGCGAGATGCCGCCCGCCGGGGAGCTGGACACCTGCGACACCGCCGGCGTGCTCGGCGCGACGGCGGGGCTGGTCGCCAACCTTCAGAGCGCGATCGCGATCCGCCTGCTCGTGACGGAGGAGGCGCCGCTGGTACTGCACGCGATCGACTCGTGGGACGGGCGCGTGCAGTCGGTCGATGTCTCCGAGGCGCGCGATCCGGACTGCCCCTGCTGCGGGAAGCGCGAGTATGAGTTCCTGTCGCGCCCGCCGGCAGACTCGGCGGCGCTCTGCGGGCAGGACGCGGTGCAGATCCGCCCGCCCGCGGCGACGCGGTTGGATCTGGCGGCGGTGGCGAAGCGGCTGGAGGGGGCGGGGAAGGTGCAGGCCATGCCGTTCATGCTGCGCCTGGTGCCGGCGGAGCGTCCGGGCGTGCGGCTGAGCCTCTTCCCGGACGGCCGGCTGATCGTGCAGGGGACGCGCGACCTCTCCGAGGCGCGGTCGCTCTATGCTCGCTTCGTCGGCGCCTGATCCGTGTCTCGCAAATCGCGGATTTGACGATGGCGGATGGGGACGCAGAAGATGGCCCCATGAGCACGGACGTCTCCGACGCACTGATGATCGGCGTGAGCGGCATGCGCGGCACCGTCGGCGGAAGCCTGACGCCCGCCACCGTCGCGCGCATGGCGGCGGCCTTTGCCGACTTCCTCTGGAGCCGCCGCACCGACGGTCGCCCGCCGCGCGTGGTCTTCGGGCGCGACAGCCGTCCCAGCGGCTTCTACGTGCGCGACGCCGCCGCGGCGGCGCTGCATGCGGCGGGGGTGGAGCTTGTCGATCTCGGCGTCGTCACCACGCCGGGCGTGGCGATGATGGTGCAGCACCTGGAGGCGGATGCGGGCATCGTCGCCACCGCCAGCCACAACCCGATACAGTGGAACGGGCTGAAGTTCCTGAACGAGCAGGCCGTCGCGCCGCCGCCGCAGGACGTCGCCGAGATCCGCCGCCGCTACGACGACGGGGCGGCGCGCCTGGTTCCGGTGGAGCGCCTCGTGACGCCGCAGCAGAACAGCCAGACGCATGCCCTTCACGTCAAGCGGGTGCTGGATCGGGTGGACGTGCTGGGCGTGAGCACGAAGGCCTTCAAGGTCGTGGTCGACAGCGTCAACGGCGCCGGGTGCGTTACCAGCGCGACGATGCTCAGCAAGCTCGGCTGCCGGCTGGTTCACCTCAACAACGAGCCCAACGGCCGCTTTCCGCACGAGCCGGAGCCGATCGCCAAGAACCTCACGCAGCTCGCCGAGGAGGTGCGGCGGCAGAAGGCGGCGGTCGGCTTCGCGCAGGATCCGGACGCCGACCGACTGGCGGTGGTGGACGAGCAGGGGGTTTATATCGGCGAGGAGTACACGCTGGCGCTTGCGGCGCTCTTCGTCATGCGCAAGAAGCCGGGCACGGTCGCCGTGACCAACCTCTCCACGAGCCGGATGATCGACGACATCGCCGCGGCGCACGGCGGGCGCGTGGTGCGCACGCCCGTGGGCGAGGCGCACGTGATCGATGCGATGCTGCGCGAAGAGAGCATCATCGGGGGCGAGGGGAACGGCGGGGTGATCGATCCGCGCATCGTCCGCGGGCGTGATTCGCTCGTGGGCATGGCCTACATCCTCCAGCTCATGGCAGAGACGGGAAAGACGATCAGCCAGCTCGTGGGCGAGATCCCGCGATACACGATCGTGAAGGACAAGTTCGAATGCCCGCGCGAGCAGGCCGAGCGGGCCGTGGCCGCGGTGGCGGAGGCGTTCGCGGGGGAGAAGATCGACCTCCAGGACGGCGTGCGTATCGACTGGGCGGACGGGTGGGTGTCGGCGCGGGCGAGCAATACCGAGCCGATCATGCGCATCATCGCCGAGGCCCCAGAGGAGTCCGCCGCCCGCGAGCGTATCGCCGCGGTTCGGAAGGTCGTGGATGCGGCGCTGGGGTGACGCTCCTGCACCTGCGCACGCCTACGCTTGCTGCGTGATCTCGCGGCGGCTCTCCCATCTGCGCAACGTGCCGCGCGTCGAGCTGCTTGCCGCCTTCATGGCGGTAGGCGTCAGCGTCCTTCTGCTGGTCATCAAGTTCACCGCCTACTGGCTCACCGGGTCCGCGGCGGTCTTCACTGACGCGGCGGAGAGCATCGTCAACGTCGCCGCCGGCTCGTTCGCGGCGTATGCGCTCGTGTACGCGCATCGTCCGGCCGATGAGACCCACCCCTACGGGCATGGGAAGATCGAGTTCATGTCGGCGCTGGTGGAAGGGGGGATGATCGGGATCGCGGCGCTCGTGGCGCTGGCACGCGCCGCGGAGGCTATCTGGCGCGGGCCGTCGGTCGAGCATGTCGATGCCGGCATCGTCCTGGTCGCCATCGCCGGTATCGCAAACGGGGTCACAGGCGCATTCCTCGTGCGCATCGGCCGGCGCCGCGGGTCGCTGACGCTCGAGGCGGACGGGCGGCACCTGCTCACCGACGCCGTCACCAGTGCCGCGCTGCTCGTCATGCTTGCGGTGGTCTGGTGGACGGGCATGACGTGGCTCGACCCAATGGTCGCGATGGCGCTGGCGCTTTACCTGGGCCTCGTGGGCCTGGGCCTCATCCGCCGCTCGGCGAGGGGGCTGCTGGACACGATGGATCCGGAGGACGACGCGCTGCTGACGCGTCTTCTGGAGTCGCATGTCGGGCCGGACGGAAAGGAGCCGCGCGTCTGCGGCTTTCACGCACTGCGCCACCGTCATGTCGGACGCGATCACTGGATCGACTTCCACCTCGTCGTCCCGCGGACGTGGAACGTGGCCCAGGGCCACGAGGTGGCGACAGCGATCGAGATGGAGCTCCAGGACGCCCTGGGCCATTCCGATCCGGATCAACCCGGCTTCGCCCGCGCCACCGCCCATGTCGAACCCTGTCACGAGGACCAATGCGCGCGCTGCGGGAAGTGAAATGGGGCAGTCTCTTGGCATCGGGATGGCCGGCCATCAGAATGCCGCCGATGCGACGAACAGTGTTCCTGCTTGTAAGCCTGCTGCTCCTGCCCGGTTCTGTCCTTGCTCAGTCTGAACCGACCACCGCCACGGCGCCCGCCGAGACCGCGACATTGCGCGAGAAGCTCGAGGCGCTGCGCGCGGAGCACGGGGTGCCCGCCATGGGGGCCGCCATCCTGAAGGACGGCGTGATCGTCGATCTCGCCGTCGCCGGCACGGTCAGCGCCGACAGCGAAGAACCCGTGTCCGCGGACGATGCCTGGCACATCGGCTCTGACACGAAGGCGATGACCGCGACCTTGGCGGCGCGCCTCGTGGAGCAGGGGAAGATCGGATGGGACACGACCGTCGCCGAGGCGCTGCCGGACCTCGAGATGCACGAGGCGCATCGCAACGTGACGCTACGCCAAGTCCTGGCGCATCGCGGGGGTATTCCCGGCCACGCGGGCAACCTAGTCCTCTTCCCGCAGCTCTGGCAGATCGAGCGGGAGATGAAGGAGGCTGCGCCGCGACAGCGGCGGCGCGAGGCGGCGAAGCGCATCCTCGCTGCTGCGCCGCTGAGTGAGGCGGGGAAGGCGTTCGACTACAGCAATTACGGCTACATCGTCGCCGGCGCGATGCTGGAGGCGGCGAACGAGGACGATTGGGAAGCGCTGATGCAGCGCGAGGTGTTTGAGCCGCTGGGGATCACGACCGCCGGCTTCGGGCCGCCGCCGCGCATCAAGGGGCACGTGAAGTCGGGCGGCAAGTGGACGCCGCAGGTGCGCGACAATCCGCCGGTGCTGGGCCCGGCGGGCACGGTGCATCTGTCGCTGGGCGACTGGGCGAAGTTTGCCGCGGCGCAGATGGGGGAGGTGGAGGGATACCTGAAGCCCGAGACGCTCGCGATCCTGCACGAGCCGGTCGTGGGAGAAGGTGGGCCCGACTACGCGCTGGGGTGGGGCGTGGAGCTGGATGGGGAGAAGGTCGCGCGCCTGTCGCACGCGGGCAGCAACACGATGTGGTTCGCGATCATCCGGATCGAGCCGGGCCGCGACGTGGCCCTGCTCACGGCCCTGAGCGCCCCCGACGAGCGCGCGGCGGGGGCGCTCGAGCGGCTGCTCGTGGAGGAGTCATCGCGCCTTGAGGAATGATTGGCGTCGATATTCGCGCTGGTGCGGCGGCGACGGCTGGATTATCGTCGGCACCGTTCGCACCCCCCTGCCCAAAGAGGAGCTTCCGGATGAGCCGCGTCCCCTGTCTTGCGCTGTTGCTTGCCGTGGTTGTTGCCGCATGCGCCTGCGCGGCTTCGGCGCAGGACGCCCCCGCCACGGCGCCGACGCCCGAGTCGGTGGTGACGGCGTATTTTGATCGCGTGAAGCAGGGGGGCTTCGGGAGCATCGCCGATCTCATGCACCCCCAGGAGCTGGCGCGCTTCCGCGAGATGATGGGCCCGGTGATCGAGGTGGCGCTGGAGCAGGGAGACGACACCTTCGCCGACTTCGCCGCGGCCGAGGATCCGCGGCGCATGCGCGACATGGACGACATCACCTTCATGAACACGTTCATGTCGTGGGTGAGCCGGGCGGTACCGGGGATCGGGCAGGCGCTGGAGGGGACGACGGTGAAGGCGCTGGGTCACGTGGTCGAGGGGGACGTGAAGCATGTCGTGGTGCGCGCGACGACGGTCGCCGGCGGACTGGAGATGGAGCGGATGAGCGTGATGAGCGTGAAGGACCACGAGGGACGCCCGATGCTCATGCTGACGGGCGACATCAAGGGACTGGCCGAGCAGCTCCGCCGCCAGCTCGGCAGCTGATCTGCCGTGCTCCGCTTATCGCGCGATGAGGTAACGGCGCGACTGAGGCGTGGCGCCGGAACTCACTTCGCGCCGTATCGCTTCAGGAACTCCGCCTCGTCGATGGTCTCCACGCCCAGCGCCTTCGCCTTGGCCAGCTTGCTCCCCGCCTTCTCGCCGGCGACGAGGAGGCTGGTGTTTTTGCTGACGCTGGCGCTGGCCTTGCCGCCGAGGTCGCGGATGCGCTGCTCGATCTCATCACGCGTGAAACCCTCGAAGCTCCCGGTGGCGACGACCGTCTTGCCCGCCAGCGGCTGTTCGGGTGTCGGCTCCGCGGGCGCTCCGGAGGGAGCCTGCGGGACGACCTTCGGGTCGATCCCCACCGCCTGGAGCTGCTCGATGGCCTCCCGCCCGGCGTCGGAGTCGAAGAACTGCCGAACGCTCTTTGCGATCACCTCGCCGATGCCGTGCACCGCGGCGATCTCTTCCTCGCTCGCGTTCCTGAGCGCATCGAGGCTGCCGAGGGCGGCGGCGAGGTCGCGGCCGGTCGTGTTGCCGACGTGGCGGATCCCCAGGCCCGCGAGCAGGCGGTCGAGGCCGCGCGAGCGGCTGGCCTCGATGCCCGCCAGGACGTTCTCGGCACTCTTCTCGCCCATGCGCTCGACGCCGACGAGGTCGTCTTTCGTCAGGCGGTAGATGTCGGCGAACGTTCGGAGCTTGCCGGCATCGACGAGCTGGTCGATGAGCTTCGTGCCGAGGCGGTCCACGTCCATCTGCCCGCGGGCGCAGAACCACCGCAGGCGCTCCTTGAGCTGCTGCGGACAGGCGGGATTGACGCAGCGGATGTAGGGGGAGTCGGGGTCCTTCACGACCGCCTCGCCGCAAGCGGGGCAGGTGGTGGGGGGGACGATGGGCCTGGCGTCCTTCGGGCGCTTGGCCTCGACGGCGGCGACGACCTGGGGGATGATCTCGCCCGCTTTCTCGATGGTGACGGTGTCGCCGATCTTTACGCCGAGGCGCTCGATCTGCTCGATGTTGTGGAGGCTGGCGTTGCGGACGGTGGTTCCGGCAACGAAGACGGGCTCCATCTCGGCGACCGGGGTGAGCGTGCCGTTCTTGCCGACCTGCCAGCGCACCGAGTGCAGCACCGTCTGCGCCTGCTCGGCGGGGTACTTGTAGGCAATGACCCATCGCGGCGCCTTGCTCGTAGCGCCCAGCGTCTGGCGCTGGTCGAGGTCGTCGACCTTGATGACCATGCCGTCGGTCTGGTAGTCGAGTTCGGCGCGCGTCTTCTCGAACTCCGCGATATAGGCCAGCGCCGCGTCGACGTTGGGGGCTGTCTTCGTATGTGGGCTGATCGGCAGGCCGAGCTTGCGGATGAGCCCGAGCGTCTCGTGGTAGCTCTGGAGGTCTATGCCCTGCGTCTCCCCCAGGCCATGCGCCACGAAGCGCAGCGACCGTGATCCGGCGATCTTCGGGTCGAGCTGCTTGAGCGTGCCGGCGGTGCAGTTGCGCGGATTGGCGAAGACCTGCTCGCCTGCCTCCTCGCGCTGCCGGTTGATGCGCTGGAAGACGCTGTTGGGCATGTAGATCTCCCCGCGCACCTCCAGCACGGGCGGGTGAACGCCGTCGCGCAGCCGCCAGGGAATGGAGCGGACGGTGCGCGCGTTGTGCGTGATGTCGTCCCCCGTGCGCCCGTCCCCACGCGTGGCGGCGACGACGAGCTCACCCTTCTCGTAACGCAGGCTCACGGCGACGCCGTCCACCTTCGGCTCGAGCACGTAGGTGACGTCGGCCCCTTCGTCGAGCCCCTTTCGCACGCGGACGTCCCACTCGCGCAGCTCCTCGGCGTCATAGGTGTTGTCGATGCTCATCATCGGCACGGCGTGCCGGACGGGCTTGAAGGTGTCGATCGGCTCGCCGCCGACGCGGAGGGTGGGGGAGTCGGGCGTCTGGAGCGCGGGGAACTGCTGCTCGAGATCGATGAGCTCGCGCATGAGCGCGTCGAACTCGCGATCACTGATCTGCGGCGCATCCTCGACGTGGTAGAGGTGGTTGTGACGGTCGATCTCCCCGCGCAGCGTCTCGGCGCGCTTCTTCGCCGCGGCGGGTGGAGCGTTGGGATCGGTCGAGGCGGCGGACATCGGGGCGGATGATATCGTGCCCGCGTGTCTCGCCGGCCTCGGGAGAGGCCAAGAAGTCAGAAGTAAGACCTGCCGCTCACGCACCCATCATGCGTGCGAGTGATTCGGGCGAGCTCCGGAATGCGCAGGCGGAACGCCCGGGAAACGGCCTCTTAGCCCAACTCGTACTCGCCGGGCACCGCAACCGGCTCGAGCGCGTGATCGCCGAACTCCAGCTCGTGCGGCGCGACGTCCGGGCCCCAGACGCGCTTGGACTCCTTCAGGAGGAAGTCGCGCGTGACCTCCCGGCCGCTGTAGGCCGCCTCGCGCATCATGATCGCCGCCAGCGACGAGTTGGCGAGCTGGTGCGCCTCGTTCAGCGGGCTTCCCTCGCGGATGCTGCGGATCATGTTCCGGTGCTCCAGCATGTAGGGCGACGGGTCGCTCGCGCCGTTCTCCTTGCGGTAGTCGTATACGTGCTCGCCGCTCTTGACGTGCTTGCCCAGGTCCGCCTCCCCCGCCGAGCCGACGACGAACTCCGCGTGCCGCGCGTCGCCCGGCCAGTTGCGGCACATCGCGTTCACGCGCTGCCCGCCGGCGTAGCGGAAGCGCGCCTCGAAGTGGTCGAAGATGTTGCCGAACAGCTCCGGGTCCGTGTAGACCTGCCGGCCGCCCACGCCCAGCGCCGAGGTCGGCTCCTCGCCCAGCGCCCAGTTCACGACGTCCAGGTAGTGGATCACCAGCACGCCCGGCGCGTCGCCGCTCAGCCAGCGGTTCTGGCGCCAGTTGCGAAGCTGCCACTCCATCTCGCTCCACCCCTCCTTGCGGGGAACGGCCACCCACTCGTTGTTGTTCCACATCGCCTCGCCGTAGAGCGTGCGCCCGATCGCGCCGTCGTGAATCCGGCCGATCGTCTCCAGGTAGGCTGGCTGGTGACGACGCTGCGTGCCCGCCAGGAAGCCGAGCCGCTTCTCGGCCGCCGCGTCGCCGACCGCCATCAGCCGGCGCACGCCGGGGGCGTCCACGGCGCCTGGCTTCTCGCAGAACACATGCTTGCCCGCCGCGATGGCCGCCTCGGCGAAGGCGGGATGGAAGTAGGGCGGGCAGGCGATCAGGACGTAGTCCACGTCGCTCTCGATGACGCGGCGGTAGGCGTCGAAGCCGGCGAAGCACGTTGCGTCCGTCACCTTGTTCGCGGCGCGTATCGCCTCGTTCTTCTCCTTCTCGAGGTTCGCCCGCGCCCCGGCGACCTTGTCCTCGAACACGTCCCCCAGCGCCCGGATCTCCACGCCCTCGCTGCTGCGAACCACGTCCTTCACCGCCCCCAGCCCGCGCCCGCCGCAGCCGATCAGGCCGACGCAGATCAGGTCGGAACCGCCGGCGAACGCTTGGGCGAACACCGCCGGCTGGAGCGACGCCATCGGGCCGAGCACGGCGGCGCCGCAGGCGGCCTGGAGCAGTCGGCGCCGGGTCGTTCCCTTGGCGCCGGCGTTCTCGGGAGTCGTGGCGGATCCGGTGGGCACAGAAGGGGTATCGCGCATCCCACCTGTCTACGGCATTCCGGGCGGCGGCTCAACCCCGAAGGGGGCGGTTTCGTCCGCTCCGGCACCGCCCAAACGGGCGATGGCCGCCCGAATTTCCCCCTCGATCGGCTCATCCAGCGGCGTGTTGTGCTCAGCGTCACGGAAATCGAGCACCGTCCTCGGGCCGGCATAGGCATCGATGATCCGCTGCTGGTAGCTCGCCGGGACCAGCGTGTCGCCCGTCGCCCGGATGAAGACCGCCGGCGCCGTGACGCGGCGGGCGTGGGCGATGGCGTCGAGCTCCGGCGGAATGGCGGCGGCGATCGGCCCGGCTGCCAGCCAGAGGTTCCACCAGCCAAAGCGCCCCAGCACGATCTGCCGGAGCGGCGGGGGGTTCTTGAGCACCAGTCCTGCCGGCTTCTGCTCCTCGGCGACGGCGGCCAGGTGCAGCGCGACCGTGCAGCCCATGGAGTCGCCGTCGATGAAGATCGGCCGGCCCGCGGCCTCGCGAACCAGTGCCGCATACACCGCCCGTGCTGTCGGCGCGAGCTTGACAAGGGCGGCGCTTCCCTCGCTGCGGCCGTAGCCGGGATAGTTCATCGCCCAGACTTCCGTCGGCGCCTCGTCCCAGCGGGCGGCGACATAGTCGGCGGCATACTCGGCCCGTCCGCCGTTTCCCTCCAGGCGCAGGACGAACCGCACCGGCTCGCCCCGCGCATCGCTCCGGGCCACCAGCACGTGCACACGGCCGGTGGGCGCATCGACGAAGCGCTCCTCCGCGCCGGCCGCGGGCAGCGGATCACGCGAGGGGAAGAGCATGAGCCGGTCGGCGAGCATCTCCCCGCAACCTAGCGGGAACATCGCCAGGAGGTAAGCGGCAAGGAGCGCGACCACCAAAGCGAATCGGCGCGCTGCACGGCGTGCAGCGCCCGCCCGCGGCCCGGCCGTGCGGCGGCGCACCATGGGGTGAGTCTATGTCAGCTTCCGAAGAAGAGCTTGAGCTCGCGCTGGGCGCTCTCGGGGGAGTCGCTGCCGTGGACGAGGTTGGCGGTCAGGTCGTGCGCGAAGTCGCCGCGGATGGTGCCCGGCTCGGCGTCGGTGAACTTCGTCTTGCCCATGAGCTTGCGCGCCACCTCAATGGCGGCCGGCCCTTCCAGCGCCATGACGACGGCCGGACCGCCGGTGATGAAGCCGACGAGCTCCTCGTAGAACGGCTTACCCTTGTGCTCGGCGTAATGAGTCTCGGCCAGCTCGCGCGGGACGGTCATGAGCTTCATCTGCGCGATCGTGAACCCCTTGTTCTCGAAGCGGCGGATGATCTCGCCCACGAGTTTGCGCTTCACGGCGTCGGGCTTGAGGATGATGAGCGTGCGCTGGGTGTCGGGCATGGTGATCTGGCTCCGTGGATTTCGTTGAACAGGGTCCGGAGGGTAGGCGGCGTCGTCCCCCTCCGGCCAGCCAGGACATGCCCGGGCTCCTTGAATCTATGCCGCCGCGCGCTCATCGAGGCTCGCGATCAGCCGCTCGTAATACTCGCGCGGGACGCGCCGGCGCTCGCCGGCGCGGCCGAGCGTGATCCACGACTTGATCCCCCCGTGGTAGTCGCTGCCGCCCGTCTTCAGCAGGCCGTAACGATCCGCAAGCGTCTCCAGCTCCGCGACCAGGCTGTCGCGGTGGTCGCTGTGAAGCACCTCGACCGCGTCGAGGCCAAGATCCGCCAGGCTCTTGAGGGCGTGGGCGAGCTGCGCGAAGTTCTCCTTGCGCCACTGCATGGGATGCGCCGCGGACACCAGCCCGCCCGCCGCATGAACCGCCGCGATCGCCTCCGAAGGCGTCGGTTCGTATCGGTCGAAGCGGAAGCGGCCGTCGTTGCCCAGGTAGTGGCGGAAGGCTGCCTGCGGGTGCGGGACATACCCCTTGAGCGCCATCAGCTTCGCGAAGTGCGGCCGCCCGACGACGCCGATGTTGCCCGCGACCGCGTTGAGCTCCTCCTCGTCGATCCGGACGCCGACGGCATTGAGCTGCTCGATGAGGAACCGATTGCGCTCCACGCGGCTGGACTGGAGATCGTCGGTGAGCTTTCGGATTGCAGGGTGGTCGGGATCGAAGCCGTAGCCGAGCAGGTGCATCACTCCCGGCCGCGGGTAGGTCGCGCTGATCTCGATGCCGGGGAGGAAGTCGACCCCGAGCCGGCGCGCCTCCGCTGCCGCCTCCGCGAGGCCGGCGGTCGTGTCGTGGTCGGTCAGCGCGATCGCGGAGAGTCCCGCCAGGTGAGCCTTCCGGATCAGCTCCGCGGGCGAATCGGTTCCGTCGCTGGCAAGGGAATGGGCGTGAAGATCGACGAACACGGAAGGGTTACTACGAGCGGTGGAGCCGACCGTTCGGGAAAGGCACGGCGGGGGGCTCAGGAGACGCAGACCCCGCGACACCTCGCCCGTTGGGATCCATCCCTCAATATGCGCTATGTCCTGTGCGATGCGGCAGGGCGTGCGGGAAAGTTGCCGATGAGCGCCAGCCAGGCCGCCGGCCGGGACGGCAGGCGTCAGTGTGCCGGGCCGGGCGGCAGGAGGGTTCCGGTCTGGTCGTACCCGCCACGAAAGGTGAAGTAGACGGCGCCGAGCAGGCAGAGGCCGGCCCAGAGGAAGTCCCAGCGCAGCGGCTGGCGCATGTAGAAGAGTGCGAACGGCACGAAGATCGCCAGGGTGATCACCTCCTGGAGGATCTTGAGCTGCGGGAGGGAGAGGTGGCCGAAACCGATCCGATTGGCGGGCACCTGGAGCAGGTACTCGAAAAAGGCGATCCCCCAGCTGACGAAGACAGCCAGGAGCCAGGGCTTGTCGCGCAGTGTCTTGAGATGGCCGTACCAGGCGTAGGTCATGAACAGGTTGCTCAGGACCAGCAGGAGGACGACCCGGAGGAAGATTGCCACTGAAACTCCGTGAGAGGGCTTGTCCTCCATCGGAGCGATCCGCCTCGGGCCTTTACTCACCAGTACAAGTTGCCCACCTTACCGAAGTGATGCTCGCAGAAGAGCTTTCCCGGACCTGCCGGGATATGCTGGGCACTCGCCAAGTGCGGGAGGTCAGATTGTAAGATGAAATACAGCGCTTCTTCGCGCTTCGGAGCCATCTGAATGCCCAACGTGTCGCGGATCGGAATCATCGGCGCCGGATTCATCGGTCGACGCGCCGCAAGGCGCATCAACGCCACGCCGGGGCTGGAGGTCTCCGCCGTGCTCACGCGCCGTCCGGTTGCCGACGTCGCAGGCATTCCGCGTGAACTGCTCACCAACTCGCTCGACGAACTCATCGCCGGCTGCGACATCGTCCTGGAAGCCAGCGGCGACGCCGTCTATGCCACCGACGTCCTCTGCCGTGTCGCCGACGCGGGGCTGCCAATCGTCACGATGGACTCCGAGCTGCACGTGACCACGGGCAGCTACTTCGCCTCGCGCTGCTACATCACCGAGGCGGACGGCGATCAGCCCGGCGCCACGGCGCGCCTCGCGCAGGAGGTCCGGCTGGCCGGCTTCTCGCCGCTGGCCTACGTGAACATCAAGGGGTTTCTGAACCCTGACCCAAGCCGCAAGGACATGGAGTACTGGGCTCAGCGACAGGGGCTGGCGCTGGACCAGGTGGTCAGTTTCACCGACGGATCCAAGCTCCAGATCGAGCAGGCGCTCGTGGCCAACGGCCTGTGCGCCGATCTTGCCCGCGACGGCATGATCGGCAGCACCGTCGAGGAACTGAAGCAGACCGACCACCTCGCCGAAGCGGCACGCCAGCTTGGTCGCCCCATCAGCGACTACGTCCTCTGCGCATCGGCCCCGCCCGGCGTCTTCATCCTCGCCGAGAGCGAGGAAGTGGACGACTTTGGCGACTACGGCCCGACCGCGAAGCTGCGCACGGCCGAGGGGAAGGCCTATCTCCTGCTCCGGCCGCATCACCTCTGCCCGCTCGAGATCCCGCGGACGCTGCTGGAAGTCGCGCAGGGCGTCGGCCCGCTGCTGAACAACGGGGTAGCGCCGCACGTCGGCGTCGGTGCCGTGGCGAAGCGGGCGATCGGCAAGGGGGAGCGGATCGAGCGGGCCCTGGGCAGCTTCGAGTTCCGCGGCATGGCCCTGACGATCGCCGAGCACCCGGATCACGTGCCGATCTGCCTGATGAAGGGGGCAGTGATTCGCCACGCGCTGGAGCCGGGACAGGTCGTGTCATTCGACGACGTCGAGCTCCCGGACAGCCGGGCCCTCGAGATCTATCACGGGCTCCGGACCGGAACGCTCCTGCCGGCGGCGGACGACGCCAAGCCGTCGCAGGCAGCTTCCAAGGAAGTTCACCGTCGCGTCTTCGGTGCAGTGCGCGAGCGCAAACTGAAGCCCACCGGCCTCAAGTGAGCGGCGAAGGGCCTCCTCCTGCCACAGCCGGCGCATGGCCGACGCCAGCGCCGCAGGATCCGCCGGCGGAACGCCCAGCGCGTTCTCTCCGCTGCGCAGGTAATCGCTCACGCCGAGCACGTCGGTGATGATGAGTGGCCGGCGCAGGAACCACGCCTGCACCGCCATGCTGTGTCCCGATCGCGCCTGCGCATCCAGGGGGACGACCGTGAACCGCGAGTGGCGCAGGATTCCCTGCATCCGCTCGTAGGGGATGTTCACCTCCACCTTCACGTGCGCCGGGATCGTCAGGCCCTCGAGATTGTGCGGGCGGGCCACCACGACCAGCGGCACCTCCGGCGCCTGCGCCGCGGCGGCGAAGAGGGTGGCGTAGTCGCGCGCGCTTCCGCCGATGGCGCTGGCGTAGTTGCCGGCGTTCTCCGGCACGTAGGCCGTCGGCGGCGGGTCGGCAGGGGGAGCGATGCCCCAGTGGGCCATCTGGATCCTCCCGCGCGGGATCCGGTAGATCTCGTGGTAGAGCTCGACCTCCGCGGTGCTGAAGACGATCGCCAGATCCACGCCGCGCATGCCCATGGCGATCAGGCGCGCCTTCAGGCCCGTGGGGGGGACGTCATAGTGGAACGACCAGGCCAGGAGCGGGATGCCGGCAGCGCCGGTCAGCCGGCGCCACAGCCCGCAACGCATCGCCAGGTGCGGGCCGTGCGTGACCAGCAGCGCAGCCTTCTCGCGCTTCGCGAGGCGCACCGCCTGCCTGACTTGCGACATCGCGACGCGCCCGTTGGCGACCGGGGGGACGAAGCGCCAGCGGTACTCCGAAAAGTGCCCGGCGAGCCAGGTCCAATCGGCGGCGCCGTGGGTGTAGCAGCAGACGATCAGCGGCTTTTCGCTCATGCGTTCTCCCCTGTGGCCATCAGGGCCGAGCCGGTGGCTCCTGTGCGTCGCCCAAGGCCTCCAGGCCGGTCTCGAAGAGCGGCGTGCTGAGGTATCGTTCCGCGGCGCTGGGAATGACGGTGACGATCATCTTGTCCCGGTTCTCGGACCTTGCCGCGACCTTCGCCGCGGCGCACAGGTTGGCCCCCGCGCTCACGCCGCCGGGGATGCCTTCCTCCCGGGCCAGGCGTCTTGCCCATTCGAAGGCTTCATCATCATCGACACCTACCACCTCGTCGATGAGGTCCACCTGGAGAGTTTCCGGGACGTAGCCGGGCCCGATCCCCTGGATCTTGTGCGTCCCCGGCCCCACGCGATGCCCTTCCCGGTGCTTCCGGATCGCCGGAAGCGACGACGGCTCCACCGCGATCGCCTGGAAGGAGGGCTTGCGCGCCTTGAGCGTCGACGCCACGCCGCTGAGCGTCCCGCCCGTCCCCACCCCCGCAATGAAGATGTCCACGGCGCCCTGCGTGTCCTCCCAGATCTCCTCGGCCGTCGTCTCGGCGTGGATGCGCGGGTTCTCCATGTTCGAGAATTGCCCGGGCATGTAGCTGCGGTCGATCTCGGCGACGAGCCGCTTGGCCTCGCGGATGGCGCCGCCCATGCCTTCCTCGGCCGGGGTGAGGATGAGTTCGGCGCCGAGGTGTTTGAGGAGCCTGCGGCGTTCGAGGCTCATGGTGTCGGGCATGGTTAGGATGAGCCGGAACCCCTTGGCGGCGCAGGCGATGGCGAGCGCAATGCCCGTGTTGCCGGTGGTCGGCTCGATGATGACGCAGTCCTTGTCGATGGTGCACGCGCGCTCAGCGGCGCGCAGCATGGCGACGGCGATGCGGTCCTTGGTGCTGCCTCCGACGCTGAAGAACTCACACTTGGCGTAGACGCGCGCCTGGTCGCGAGGGATGAGCCGGTTGATCCGGACGAGCGGCGTTCCGCCGATGGTGTCGAGGATCGAGTCGAACAGGCGGCCATGGGGCTTCTGGGGCATGCGTGCTTCCGGCCAACTTTAGCGGCGGGAGCGGAAATGTCGGCCTGCGTGCCGTTTCCGCGCCGCCACGGCGGTGTCGCCATAAAGCAACATCCGGAACGATCGACAGCGTCCGATGCCCCCAAAACGACATGAATAACCCCTTGGCGCGACCGGCACCCGGGTTGATAGGCTGTTGCGCATGCCACGAAATGCGGCCATGCTGGTGCTTTTTCCTGCCCTGGGCCTGCTGGCGGGCTGTGCTTCGCGAGAACCGGCCCAGCCGCCACCGCTGCGGACGACCGACGGGTACGTCGCCCGCCCGGCGGCGGCGCTGGTCTGGACGCCGCCGGCGGCCCGCGACCTGGATCCGGTGGCCCGCGAAGCGTTTCTGAGCCGGGAAGGTCGCGACGAGGTCGCGGTGCTGGGATACGACCTGCCGGTCGTGATGACTCTGGACGTGGTGACCTACGACGAGCAGGCGCGGATCGGCTGGGGCTGGGGTTCGGGCGGCTGGCGGGATCATTACAACAGGCGGTCGGTGTCGACCCGCCATTTCGTCCGCTACCGGTGACGAGGGGTCGTTGCGGGGGCGGGGAAGGGGTCAGGACGTCGCAAAGCCGTCCCTTGAGAAAATCGACCTAGCCGCCCAACAGGGTGCTTGTTAAACCGTTTATCGCGCTACCGTTACGGCGGGACAGGCTGACGCTGCCGCACCGGTGTCGCCGCCCGGCAGGGGCGTAGCGGTACGGTTTGCAATCCCCGAGGCGGCCATGGCGACGATCACGAAGAAAGAACTTATCGACCGCATCGCCGACACGACGGATCAGAAGCGGGTCCTGGTCAAGAAAGTCGTGCAGATGTTCCTCGACGAGATCATCGAGGAACTGGGGCGGGGCAACCGCCTCGAGTTCCGCGACTTCGGCGTTTTCGAGACCAAGACGCGCAAGGCCCGTCGCGCCCAGAACCCGCGGACGCTGGAGCCTGTCAAGGTTCCCGAGAAGCGCACTGTGAAGTTCAAGGTCGGTCGCCTCATGAAGGCCAAGCTCGACGAGGAGGAGCGCGACGCAGCCGGCGCGCCGCCCCACCAGGACGCCGCCTCCGCAAGCCACCAGGAGCGCGGCGGCAGCGACGAGCGCGACTGACTGGAACCGGCTGGAATCGGAACAAAAAAAGGAGCCGGCCTCTGAACACGAGGCCGGCTCCGGAATTTCGGGGCAGCTCAGAAACTGCGGAAAGGTTGGGGCCGCTTTAGTCTTCCTCGCCCGCGGCGTCCGGGCTGCGGTGCAGGCCCTGGCTGATCGTCGCTCCCGGTCGCGCGCCGGCACCGACGGCGGGGTGCGACTCGGCGACGCCTCGCGACTCCTCGATGCGCCGCAACGTTTTCTGAACGAGGTTCGCCGGTGGTTCGTCGGCGGGGAGATAATCGAGCAGCCGAAGCATGTCATCGACCTTGGTGATTCGATTCGCCAGATCGTCGCTCATCGCGTTCACCGCGCTCGTTGCGCCGGCCGCGCCAGCGGCCCCTGTTGGAGTTCCGTCCCGCCTGTCGGCTGTACCGGCCGATCCCACAGGCAAGCCGTCGAGAAGCATGTCTACGGCACGAGCATCGTTCTCGTTCAGTTTCATCGGTCGCACTCCTGATCCGCTGCAACTTTGCACGATCCAACCGCGATTATCGGAGGCCCGGCCGCAGGCGACACCGGGAGCCGGACGGCAGATGAGACGATACCTTCGCGACTGGCCTGCGAAAGTGCAAGCAAGCAAATCGCCGAAGATCAGCCGCCGATTCCCCGTTCGCCCCGGGGTTCCCCGACAGGCGCCCGAGGCCGCGCAACGTGGGCGGCGACGGAGCGGTGTCAGGTTGTCCCGCGGAGTCCGTGAGGGGCCGATCGGATGGCCCCGCCCGGACCGTTGCGAACGGATCAACGTCCGTCGGCGCTAGTGCTACGTCCCGAACCGGCGGCCGTTCGCACCCGAGCGATTTTGCTCGCGAGCTTTGTTTCGCCCCCGGTCGCCGGCGCCGGTTCCACCATCCTTACCGGACGCAGGCCGCCCCGAGGCGCCCCCCCGCCCGTTGACCACCTTTCCGGACGTCCCCGAGGAGACGCTGGAGGGCGCCGGACGCCCCTCCTCCCGGCGGGTCTCGGCCTGGCCGCTCCCTCCCCGGCCGCCGTCGCCGTCGGCCTGGGCGTTCTGCTGCTTCCACCGCTCGGCGAAGGCGGCGACCGCGGCATGGAGCCGGCTCTTCACCGTGCCGAGCGGGATATCGAGGATGTCAGCGATCTGCTTGTAGGGGAACTGGTGGAAGTAGCTGAGCAGCAGGATCTCGCGAAGGTGATCCGGCATGCCGTGCACCGTCTGCTGGACAGCCTGCTGAAGCTCCTCCCGCGAGATCGGCTCGTCGGGCGACGGGATGTCGGCGCTCATCAGGTCGATGAACTGTCCGCCTCCGTCTCCCTCGCCGGGGCTGATCTCCGCCTGGAGCGGGCTGGTCGGCCGGCGCGCCTGCGAACGCATCAGGTCCCGCGCTTTGTTCGCCGCGATGGTGAAGAGCCACGGCCGGAAGCGCCGGGAGAGGTCGAACTGCCCGCCGCTCTGGTGGACCTGGAGGAAGGTGTCCTGGAAGACATCCTCTGCGGCGGCGCGGTCGCCCAGGAAGCGCACCAGGAAGTGGTAGAGTTCGCGCTGGTATCTCTCGACGAGCCGCTGGAAGGCGTTGAGGTCGCCGTTGAGGTAGCTCTCCAGGAGCTGCTCGTCGCTCCGGTCGTCGTTGCGATCGGCCCGCGTGGAGGGGTTGGCGACGCCTGACGACCCCGCACCGCCGCGGGAGGGCGCGTAGCACAGGCGCGGGATGGAGACCATGCTCCGCATCAAGTGAAGTATAGGAACGGCCCGGCCCGCGCCACAGGGCAGAAACTCCCGGGCGGTAGCCTACGTACGGAAGAGGGACGATTTCGCCAGCGCCGCTAGACTCCACCGCCGCCGACCATGCCGGACCTGCCCCAGAGCCTCTTTGAACTGTCACCCGCCGAGCTCGACGCGCTGGCGGAGCAGTGGGGATGGCCGCGCTTCCGCGCGAAGCAGATCCGCAAGTGGGCGTTCCAGAAGAACACGCTGGAGGCGTCGCGGATGACGGATCTCCCCGCGCACCTGCGGGATGAGCTACCGGGCCGGCTGGATCTGTCGATGCCGGAGGTGAAGGCGGACCAGCTCAGCCGCGACGGGACGCACAAGCTCCTGCTCGTCTGGCCGGACGGGGCCGAGGCGGAGACGGTGATGATTCCCGACGGGCAGCGCCGCACGGCGTGCGTCAGCTCGCAGGTGGGTTGTCCGGTCGGCTGCCGCTTCTGCGCGAGCGGCGTGGCGGGGCTGAAGCAGAACCTGACTGCGGGGCGGATTGCGCAGCAGGTTTATGCGCTGAACCAGGCGCTGGCCTCGCGCGGGGACGCGGTGGGGCGGATCACGAACCTCGTCTACATGGGGATGGGTGAGCCGCTCTCGAACTACGCCAACGTCATCAAGGCGGCGCGGCTGCTGCACGACCCGGAACTCTTCAACATGGGCTGGCGCCGGCTCACGCTCAGCACCGTCGGCGTCCCGCCGCGCATGCGGCAACTGGCTGACGAGGGGCACCCGATCAACCTCGCGCTGTCGCTGCACGCGCCGGAGGAGGAGCTGCGCCGGAGCATCATCCCGTGGGCGGAGCACTTCGAGCTGAACGACATCCTCGAAGCGTGCCGCTACTACTTCGAGAAGACGGGGCGCGAGATCACCTTCGAATACATCCTGCTCGCGGGCGTGAACGACCAGCCGAAGCACGCAAAGCGCCTGGCGACGATCTGCCGGACCGGGGGGTTCCGCGTGAACGTGAACCTGATCCGCTACAACGAGGTCAGCGGCCTGCCGTTCGTCCGGCCCGAGAGCGGGGCGGTCGTGGAGTTCCAGAACATCCTGCGCGAGGCGGGGATTAACGCGCATGTCCGAAAGAGCCGCGGCCGCGACATCGACGCCGCCTGCGGTCAGTTGCGGCGCAAGCAGACGGCGCCGGACGTGGCGGAGCTTGTGCAGCTGGGGGTGCGGTAGGGCGGCCCGCCGGGAGCACGCGGTGCAAATCGGGATATGGCCGGGGCTTGGGGCGCGGTATGATCCGCCGCCATGAACCGCCCACCACTCTTTCCTGCACGGATCGGTCTCTTCCTGCTCCTGGGCATGCTGCTCGGCCTCCCGGCCTGGGCGCAGCCGGCGCGTGACGCTCAGCAGCAGCCGGCAGCGGAAGCTGACAAGACGCAATGGCCGGTCGCTGTCCGATGGTGGGGGCAGGCGTACGTGACGATCGAGACGTACTGGGGCCTGACCGTCGCCATCGATCCGTACTCCACGGAGATCGGCTACGAGGATCCGGGCTTGTCGGCGGATCTCGTGCTCATCACGCACAACCACGCCGATCACAACAACCCCGGCATCGTGAAGGGTGAGCCGAAGGTATTCGCCGGGCTATCGGCCGATGGCGAGGTGCGCGAGCTGCGCGTGGCGCTGGATCGGCGTCCGAACGAGGAGACGCCGCGCGCCGGCGAGGTGGACGAGATGGGCGACCTCTCCGACCACGCGGTGCGCGCCTTCACGGTGCCGTCGTACCACGACGACCAGCAGGGGAACGAGCGCGGCCGCAACGCGCTGTGGGTGGTGGAGGCCGACGGCGCGCGCATCCTCCACATGGGCGACTTCGGGCAGAGCGAGCTGACCTCCGAGCAGCTTGCCCACATCGGCAACATCGACCTCCTGCTCATCCCGGTCGGCGGCGTGTACACGGTGGACGGCGAGACGGCTGCCCGCATCGTGGAGCAGGTGAAGCCGCGCATCGTCGTCCCGATGCACTTCAAGACCGAGCCGCTCCAGATCGACCTGGCGCCGGCGGACGCCTTCCTCGGGGCGATGCCGGAGCGGTACCAGCGCGAGGAGGCGAGCGGCAACACCGTCGCCGTCTCGGCGCGTCGTGGCGGGGGAGACGACGCGCAGCCGCGCGTCGTCTCGCTGAAGTTCCAGCCGTGGGAGATGCCGGAGGAGCTGGCGGCGCTGTTCGAGGAGAAGGAGGCGGTGCAGAAGCGCTCGGCGGAGGTTTACAGGCCGCTGAGCGCCGAGCAGATGAACTTCCGTCCGAGCAACGGCACGCACACGCCGCGGTGGAACGTGGAGCACACCAACGGCTACGAGCTGTCGATGTTCTCCGCCTTCTACGCTGGCGCGGATCCGGAGATCTCGCGGATCACGGAGCGGCCGGAGCAGATGCCGCCGGACTACGTGCCGGCGAACCCGGAGTGGACTGGGGCCGAGGAGGCGCGTGCCATCGAGCGGACGATGGCGTTCACGCGGCGGTTCGCCTACCTGCTGGACGGGATGGCGCTTGACGCCACCGCGCAGGGCGCGCGGCTTCCGCTGGGGCGGATGGTGCAGATGATGGGCAACCACTACAACGAGCACACGAGCAACGTCGAGAAGAAGTTCGACCTTCCCGACTGGCCGGCGGAGTGAGCCGCGCCGCGGGAAGTCGCGCTGCCGCTCGCGGCGGAAGCCATGCGCGGCGGAGAGCGGGGGCGCATGATCGGGTTTCGTGCGGGCGTTCGAGTGTGGGTCCGGGAAGAGCGTCGTTTGGAGTCAGTATTCGCCGTCGACGGCGACGGCAGGTCCGATCCGGCGCCGAAAAATCCAATTTTGAAGTTCCACAATTGAATTGTGCAGCTTGAGAATTGGATTTGGAGCTTCAGAATTGAATTCGGGAGCTTGAGAATTGGATTCCGGAGCTTGTGAATTGAATTCTCGAGCTTGAGAATTGGATTTTGGAGCCGGAGAATCCGATTTCGGGGCCTGACAATTCAATTCTTGGGCCTCGAAATCGCGTTTTGGTCGCCCGAAAGTTGCGGGCGCGCGTTGCTCCTTTGCCGCGGCCCGGCACGCGTTCGAGATTCTTATCGGCGCCTTCCCATGGCGACGCCGTCGCCGATCGGGAGCAGGCACCAGTCGATGCGTTCGTCGTCGCGGAGGCGGCGGTTGAGCCTGTCGATCGCCTCGGTCGATTCGCGGTCGGCGGCGGCGCCCGGGTCGAGCACGCGACCGTCGCGCAGCGCGTTGTCGACCATGAACACGCCGCCCGGCCTCAGGAGGCGCAGCAGGCGCTCGATGTACTCCTGCGAGCGCTGCTTATCGGCGTCGTGGAAGGCCAGGTCGTAGTTGCCGCTCTCGCCCGAGGCGATCATCCGGTCGAGCATGTCCACCCCGTCGCCGAGGCGCAGTTCTACGCGTCCCTCGAGCCCCGCTTCCTTCCAGTAGCGCCGGGCCATCTGCGTCCAGTCGTCGCTCTTGTCGATGCAGACGAGCTTCCCGTCGGCCGGCAGGGCGCGGGCGATGCAGATCGAGCTGTAGCCGGTGAAGGTGCCGATCTCGATCGCCCGCCGCGCGCCCAGTGCCGTGGTCAGCCACTGCATGAACTGCCCCTGCTCGGCGGAGATCTGCATCTCCGCGACATCGGGCACCTTCTCGGCTGTCTCGGCGCGCAGCCGGCGCAGCAGGTCATCCTCGCGCGTGCCGACTTCGACGACGTAGCGGTGCAGCGCTTCGCTCAGGCCGATCGTCCTGGTTGACATGCCCTGACGATACCGCAAAGACGCCGCGTGCGCCTCGGACGTTCCGCGTGAACGAAGAGCCCGCTGCCCGTGGCCCCTTGCGCTGGGCGGGCCGGCGGGATGGGCGTGGTCTGTCCGCGCCGAAGTGGGTTACACTGCGCGTCGGAGGTATCGCCATGTCCGCTGCCGCGCCGCAGTCGCCGCCGTCGATCCGCGGGATTCATCATGTGACGGCCATCGCCTCCGATCCGCAGGCGAACCATGACTTTTACACGCACGCGCTGGGTCTGCGGCTGGTGAAGCGGACGGTGAACTTCGACGACCCGGGCACCTATCACTTCTACTTCGGCGACGAGCGGGGCACGCCCGGGACGATCCTCACCTTCTTCCCCTGGCCCGGAGCCCGCGCGGGGCGACGCGGAAGCGGGCAGGCGACGGTCACGGGCTTCCTGGTTCCGCCGGGCTCGCTGGAGGCGTGGCGCGAGCGCCTGCTGAAGGCGGAGGCGAACGTCGAGACGCCGATGGAGCGCTTCGGCCTCCGGACGCTGCGCGTCTACGACAACGACGATCTCCAGCTGGAGCTGGTGGAGCACGAGGACGCGGCGCGTGTCGAGCCCTGGAGCGGCCCCGGGGACCACGCCGTACCGGCGGAGATGGCGATCCGCGGCTTCTTCGGCGTCACGCTCTGCGTGCGCGACCTGGACGCGACGGCGCGCCTGCTGGTCGAGGAGATGGGATTCCGCCACGAGGCGGACGACCAGAAGCACGTGCGCTACGTCGCGGCCGGTGAGCCGGGCGTGCCGGGCCGGCGCGTGGATTTGGTCTTCAGTCCCGACGCAAGCCCCGGCATCGCCGCCGCCGGCACGGTGCACCATGTTGCCTTCCGCGTCGCCGACGCGCAGCAGCAGGAGCGGTGGCTTGCCCATCTCACCGAAGCGGGCCACTACCCGACGCCGGTCCAGGAGCGGCAATACTTTCGCTCCGTCTACTTCCGCGAGCCGAGCGGCGTGCTGTTCGAGCTGGCGACGGACGGGCCCGGCTTCACGATCGACGAGCCGCTGGAGCACCTTGGCGAGTCGCTCAAGCTGCCCGAGTGGTTCGAGCCGCGCCGCGAGCGCATCGAGCAGGTCCTCCCGCCCCTGGTCACCGGCGCCGTGGAGCCGCAGGCATGAATGCCGCCGTCACCGGCCCGCCGCGGGCCAGGCGAGGCGGGCGAGGCATGCGGTGCGGGTGTCGGCTCGGGGGGCGGCCATCGTAACGCCTGCGCGGGGCGGGTCATAGACTTGGGCATGACCTCCACGACGGCCAGTCCGGCGGCGCACGCAAAGGGTTCCGAGACCGCGCGTCCGGTCGATCTCTCGGTCGATCTGGCCGGGCTTCGCCTGAAGAACCCGACGATGACGTGCAGCGGCACCTGCGGCTACGGGCCGGAGTACGCCGACTTCATGGATCTGGGGCAGCTCGGCTGCTTCGTCACCAAGAGCATCACCCGCGAGGAGCGTCCCGGCAACGAGCCGGCGCGCATCGTCGAGACGCGCGGCGGGATGCTCAACGCCATCGGGCTCGCGAACGTCGGGCTCGAGCGATTCAAGACGGAGAAGCTCCCGCTGATCGAGACGATGCCCTGCCCCGTGGTGGTGAACGTCGCCGGACACAGCATGGACGACTACATCGAGGTCTGTGCGGCGATGGAGGGCTTCGACGCGGTCGCGGGCGTGGAACTGAACGTCTCCTGCCCGAACGTGAAGGACGGGCTGACCTTCGGCACCGACTGCACGCTACTCGAGAAGCTCACGCGCGCCTGCAAGGACGCGCTGCCGACCAAGCCGCTGATGGTCAAGCTCTCGCCGAACGTGGCCGACATCACCGAGACGGCCGCCGCTGCATGCGACGGGGGAGCGGATGTGCTCACGCTCGTCAACACCTTCACCGCGATGACGGTGGACGTTCACAAGCGCAAGCCGCGCCTGGCGAACGTGACGGGCGGCCTCTCCGGCCCGGCCATCAAGCCGATCGCGCTGCACATGGTCAACCGCGTCTACCGCCATGTCGCCCGCGACCGGAATGTTCCGATCGTCGGCATGGGTGGCGTGCAGACATGGATGGATGCCGCGGAGTTCGTCCTCTGCGGCGCGACGGCAGTGGCGGTGGGGACGGCGCTCTTCGTGGATCCGTCGGCCCCCAACCGGATCTGCGACGGGCTGGCCGACTACTGTCGGCAGCAGGGCGTATCGCGCCTGGCCGACCTCATCGGCGCGCTGGAACTCCCGGGCGACATGCCGAGGGAGCCGCGCCCGACCCCTTACGAGTGAGTCCGGCCTCAGGCGACCGGGTCGTGTTCGACGGTACTGCGTGCGTTTTCGCGGTCGCGCTTGGCGGCAAGCATCTGGGGGTGGGGTGTCTTGACGTTCCACGCCAGGCCAATGCACTCCAGTCCGCGGATGAGCAGGTAGCTCGTGTCCAGCTCCCACCACCGCAGGCCGTGGCGCGCGCTCCTGGGGAAGGCGTGATGGTTGTTGTGCCACCCCTCCCCGAAGCCCAGGACGCCGAAGACGACGTTGTTCCGGCTCTCGTCCCCGCCGTGGAAGCTCTGGTATCCCCACAGGTGGCAGACGCTGTTGATGCTCCACGTCACGTGGTGCACGAGGAAGATGCGGGCAAGCCCGCCCCACAGGAAGCCCAGCAGCGCGCCTTTCCAGCTCATCGCGATCAGCCCGCCTGCGATCGTCGGCAGCAGAAGGCCGAGCACGACCCAGACCGGGAAGAGCGCGCTGACGCGGCTGGCGACGTTGTCCTTGCGCAGGTCGCCGACGTAGCGGCTCAGCCCGGAGGTGTGCTCGCGGAAGAGCCAGCCGGTGTGGGCGTGCCAGAGTCCCATGAGCGTCCCGCGCAGTCCGCCGCCGAAGTGGTGCGGGGAGTGGGGGTCGTGGTCGTCGTCGGAGTGCTGGTGGTGGCGACGGTGGACGGCAACCCAGTAGAGGATCGGCCCCTCGACCGCCATCGAGCCGAGGATGCCCAGCACCGCGCGGATTGGACGCGTCGTCTCGAACGCGCGGTGGGTGAAGAGCCGGTGATAGCCAACCGTCACGCCGATGCCGGTGGCGATGTACATCACCACGAAGATCGCCACGGTCGGCCAGTCCAGCCCCCATCCCCAGGAGTAGACGACGGCGGCGGCGAAGCCGAGAAACGGAACGACGACGGCCAGCAGGTTGATCCACCTGAGCGTCCGGGCCAGCCTGCTCTGCCGCGGAGCGGCGGGGGCGTGCACTGCGGGATCGTCCGGCAGGCAATCGACGCCGCTGGAGACTCGGGTAGTCATGAGATCATCACCTTCGGGACTGACGGCAAATGGACGAATCGCCTTGCTGACTGGCGAGGAACGCCGCGGATAAGTATTGGCGACGTTGCGCCGAGTCGCCCGCAGTCGGGAACAAACACCTTCGGCGGGCAACGGCATGACTACAGGCTCCGTCCGATGCTCCCGCGGCCGCGCGCCGTGGCTGACATCGCGCGGGCATCTGAAGAAGATGACATGAGCCGGTCAAGCTGCTTCGCGACACGATTGTAGAGCGGCCTCGCGAACACCGACGCCGAAAGGCCGGAACAAATCGGCGCGCTGGCGCCCCGTCCCACGCCCGGGCGAGGGACGCGACGGACAGTATCACCCCGCCGGCCGGGACTTTACCATGTGACGATGAGATCCCTCGCTTTGCTGTCGATCGCCCTCTGCACGCTGCTTGGCGGGATGCAAGCAGCGCCGGATCGGTTCAGGCTCGAGACGGACGAGGCGCAGGGCGCGACGGTCGTCCTCGAAGCGGATCGGCCGGTCCTGGCCTACCGGTTCTCCGATCAGTTGCCCGCCGAACTGGACGGGCAGTACGTGCGGGCCTGCTACATCCACCCGCTCTTCTCGCTCGAGGGCCGGCCTATCACCGACGACTTCCCCGCGGACCACCCGCACCATCACGGGCTCTCGTGGACCTGGCCGAGGATCCGCGTCGGGGAGCGCGCGGTGCAGACGTGGCATCCCAGCCCGTTGCGCCAGCACTTCACCGGCTGGGCGAAGCGCGAGGCGGATGATCAGGGGGCGGTCCTGTCGGCCGATGCCGAGTGGCGCATCGGCGCGGAGGTCGTCGCCACGGAGAACCTCACGCTCCACGTGCACCGTGCCGGCGACGCAGGCCGCGTCATCGACCTGGCGCTGGTGATCACCGCAGGCGATGAGCCGATCGAGCTGCTCGGAGCGGAAGAGAAGGGGTACGGCGGGCTGATGTTCCGCGGCAGCGAGGCGTTCAAGGGAGCACGCATGAGAACCGATCGTGGACCGCTGGAGGAAGACAGCCTCAACCGGGCCTACCGCTGGGCGGACCTCTCGGCGGCGGACGCGGGGCTTTCGATCTTCGTTCCTGAGGATCACCCGGGCGGGGTGCCCGACTGGATGATCCGCAACAGCTACGCGGGGATTCTGAATGTCGCCTGGCCTGGCCTGGCGCCGCGGACGATCGCGCCGGGGGAGGCGCTGACGCTCCGCTACCGGCTGTTCGTGCACGACGGCACGGCGACGGAGCAGGAGCTGGCGAGGCGGTATGAGGAATATCGCCGGGAGCGCGGGGACGACGCTCAGCGGGCGACGACCATGGGAACGGCCAGCGACGGCGCCGGCGCGCCCTCGGCCTCCTCCGACGGCTCGCCGAGGTGAACCATCAACTCCCGCGCGAGGCTGTCGGCACGCCCGATCTGGACGCCGATCTCGTCGCCGGCCGTCGCGGTCTCCGCGGCGGCGGTCGCGGCGCGGTCGATCACCTGCTGCGATTCGGCGACCTTCACGTGCAGGCTCTTGAGCTCCAGAGCCTTGGCATGCTCCGCGTCGGCGATCTCGTGGGCCAGCCGGTTCATTCGGCCGGTGGCGCCGTCGAGTTCCACGAGGCCGACACGCAGCCCCGAGGCCGTCTCCATGCCGGAGCGGCTGTGGCCGATCGTGCGCCTCAGCACCAGCTCGGCCACCCGGGCCGCCTCGGCGGAGCGGAGGGCGACGTCGTGCAGTTCCTCCGCCATGGAGGCGAGCTTGTCGCCGCAGGCGCCCATGCGCGATGCCTCGACGGCGGCGCTCAGGGCCAGCAGGTTTGCCTGCATCGTCACCTCGTCCACGGTGCGGATCAGCTCACCCGTCTCATCGAGGCCCGCCTGCGTCTCCTCCATCGCCTTGATGACCTTGCTGAGCACGACCCCGCCGCGCTCGGCGGAGCGGCGGCTCGAGAGGGAGAGCTTCGCGACCTCTCCAGCGGCGTCGGCGGTCTGGCGCGCGAGGATCGACATCTCGTCCAGTTCGGCGGTGGCGTCGCCGAGGCTGGCGGCCTGATCGTGCAACTGCTGCCCGACGGCGCGAGACTCGGTGGCGATGCGGTTGGCGTTGCGCCGGGCGCGCCCCGTGGAGCGCTGGAGGCGCGCCAGCCGAAGCGCGACCGGCCGCACGGCTGCCTTGCGGGTGAACCACCAGAACAGCCCGGTGACGGAGATGACCAGCGGGATCGTCCAGAGCAGCGGGTCGGCCTGGCTCAGGGTGTTCCAACTCGCGGAAAGGATGCTTTGCATGACGCGAACTCCGGGAGGGTCGGCGGGCGGTCGGTCCGAGGCCTGCGCCGGCGCTGCGGGCAGGCGCGTTCCAGGAGACATCGGCGATCCCCGGCTCGTCCCATAAATCTCCCCACCCGGAAAATGTGTCGCCCGCTAAGCTCTTTGGGGCCGCATTGACTCCCCCGCGGGCCTCTTTAGACTTCGCGCCCGGTTCCCCATCGCACCCCAGGAAAGGCAGCTGAGCCATGACCCCGTTGATCGAGTACGTCCAGGGCCGCCAGATCCTCGACTCCCGCGGCAATCCGACGGTGGAGGTCGATGTCGTCCTCGAGGACGGCACCGTCGGCCGTGCCGCAGTCCCGAGCGGGGCGAGCACCGGCGAGCACGAGGCGGTCGAGCTGCGCGACGGCGGGAGCACGTGGGCCGGCAAGGGCGTGGCCAACGCCGTACGCAACGTGAACGAGACGATCCGCCCGGAGCTGATCGGGCTCGATCCGCGCGAGCAGGAGCAGATCGACAAGCTGATGCTCGAGATGGACGGGACGCCGAACAAGGCGAAGCTGGGCGCCAACGCGATGCTCGGGGTCAGCCTCGCGGTCGCCCGGGCCGGGGCCATGTCCAGCGGCATGCCGCTGTGGCGCTACCTCGGCGGGCCGGGGGCGAAGGTGCTGCCGGTGCCGATGATGAACATCCTCAACGGCGGAAAGCACGCGGATAACAACGTCGACTTCCAGGAGTTCATGATCCAGCCGTGGGGCTTTGAGCGCTTCGAGGATGGCATGCGCGCCGGCGTGGAGATCTACCACGCGCTGAAGAAGGTGCTGGCCAAGCGCGGCATGAGCACGGCGGTGGGGGACGAGGGTGGCTTTGCGCCCGATCTCCAGGACAACGAGGACGCGCTGAAAGTGATCGCCGAGGCCGTTTCGGCGGCGGGGTACGAGCTGGGCAAGCAGATCTTCATCGCTCTCGACCCGGCGTGCAGCGAGCTGTGGGACAACGAGAAGAAGGGGTACAAGTTCTTCAAGAGCAACCCGGACAAGGTCCTCAGTTCGCAGGAGATGGTGGACTACTGGGCGGGCTGGTGCGACAAGTACCCGATCCGCAGCATCGAGGACGGCCTGGCGGAAAACGACTGGGATGGATGGAAGATGCTCACCGACCGCGTCGGCGACCGCGTGCAGCTTGTCGGGGATGACCTCTTCGTCACCAACAGCAAGTTCCTGAGGAAGGGAATCGACACCGGCACCGCCAACGCGATCCTCGTGAAGGTGAACCAGATCGGCACGCTCAGCGAGACGCTCGAGGCGGTGAACCTCGCGATCCGCAACGGGTATCGGGCCGTGCTGAGCCACCGCAGCGGCGAGACCGAGGACGCGACGATTGCCGACATCGCGGTCGCCACCAACTGCGGCCAGATCAAGACCGGCGCCCCGGCGCGCAGCGACCGGACCGCCAAGTACAACCAGCTCTACCGCATCAGCGAGCAGCTCGGCGACTCGGCGGTGTACAGCGGAACGCGGTAGGCCCACGGATTGCCAGGACGAAAGCAGAAGGCCGCGAACGCCTCCGTTCGCGGCGTTCCTCGGTTGATGACGATCCCTCAACGCCCGCTGGTGGCGGCATCGCGCGCCGGCGCCGGGCTGTCGGCGGCATTCTTCACGTGCTCATCGAACCAGTCGATCATCTCCGCCAGGACGTGCATGACCGACTCCTCTCCGCGATAGCCGTGGGACTCGTAGGGGAGCATGACGAGCCGGACGGTGCCGCCGTGGCCCGTGACGGCGTGGTAGAGGCGCTCCGACTGCTCGGGGAAGGTGCCGGAGTTGTTGTCGATCTGCCCGTGGATCAGGAGCAGCGGCTCGTTGATCTGGTCGGCGTGCATGAAGGGGGAGAGGTTGAAGTAGACATCGGGCGCCTGCCAGAAGGTCCGCTCCTCGCTCTGGAAGCCGAAGGGAGTCAGCGTCCGGTTGTACGCGCCGCTGCGCGCAACGCCGGCGTCGAAGAGGTCGCTGTGGGCCAGCAGGTTGGCGGTCATAAACGCGCCGTAGGAATGTCCGCCGACGCCGACGCGCTGCGGGTCGCCCACGCCGCGCTCGGCGGCGTAGTCGATCGCGGCCTGGGCGCTGTCGACGATCTGCGTGATGAACGTGTCGTTGACGGTGAGGGGGTCGTCGCCGACGACGGGCATGGTGGCGCCGTCCATGATGGCGTACCCCTCCAGCAGCAGGAAGAGGTGGCTCGTCCCGCCGATCGTGGTAAAGCGGTATGGCGAGCCGCTCACCTGCGAGGCCATCGCCGCGTCATTGAACTCGCGCGGGTAAGCCCAGACGATCAGCGGCAGCGGGCCGTCGGCCTCCTCGTAGCCGGGCGGGAGGTAGAGCGTGGCCGAGAGCGTGACGCCGTCGTCGCGCTGGTAGGTGACCAACTCCTTCTTCACGTCGCGCAGCTGCGGCGCGGGATGCTCGAAGTCGGTGATCTGCCTTCGCGCGCCGGCGTCGTCAGCGCCGAGATCGATCGCGAAGTAGTTCGGCGGCTCGACGGGCGTCTCGTGGCGCGTGAGGATCGTCGGCCGTTCCTGGTCCGACTCGAGGAAGGCGATGAACGACTCGTAGCGCTCGCCGCTGTTCTGCCAGAGGCGGTCGGTTTCGAGGGTCGCGAGGTTCATCCGGTCAAGGAACGGGCGGTCTCCCTCGGGCGAAGCGCCGCTCCCGTCGAGGTAGATGTGCGGGGCGCCGTTGATTTCCTCGACATCCACGACGCTTCGGCCGGCCTCGTTGGTCGTCGTCACGGGGCGCCCCGGGTCGCCGTAGCGATCCTGGATGCTGCGATCCCAGACGAGGATGGGCCTGTTGGACGCGTCATCGTCGGCCGGCTGCCGCCGGTTCGCCTCGGAGCTGCCCGGGGGGATGGGAGCGACGGGGCGGCCCAGATCGACGAGCCACGCCCGCGCCCAGCGGCGGTCGCGATCGAACTCGCTGACGAACGCCCGGCTGCCCCCTTCGAGCCAGTTGATGCCGGAGAAGCGGTGCTCGGTACGCCAGAGCTCGACCGGTTCGCCGGTGAAAGGGGCCTCCAGCGCCACGATGCGGTCGCGGTGATCCACGTTCTTGTTGCGCGGGTCGCCCTCGTCCAGCGCCTCGACCCAGAGAATGCGGTCAACGCCGGCGGTGTCCTGCCACTGGTGCCCGCGCGGGCCCGTCGGGACGCCACCGATCGGCGTCTGGTCGCGCAGGGGGAGCTTTGCCAGCTCCGTCCGGTCGCCCGACTCCAGGTCCAGGATCTCGACGACCTCCGGAAAGGAGCCGCGCGTCACCATGTACGAGTAAGGCCGCGTGATGCGGCTGACCATCAGGTAGCGGCCGGTCGGCGAGGCGGAGATCCCGCTGTAGACCGCCGCCTCTCCGACGGTGCGCGTGTCGCCATCGAGGTCGAGCAGAAGAGGCCGGCTCGTGAAGAAGTAATCGAACAGCGCCTCGTCGTGCGGGTCCTGGAGCAGGTCCTGGTAAGTGCGCACGGGAGACACGCGACCGGCGCTCTCCTGGACGACCGGGCCCGTCGGGACGTTCGACTCCGCCGGCGGCTCGCCGCGATCCTCGGGGACGACGAAGACCAGCAGGCTCTGGCCATCGGGCATCCAGTTGAATCCACCGGAGACGAGCGTGTTGAGGTTGCGCTCGGTGAGCTTGCGCGCCTGGCCCGAATCGGTCTGGCCGAGCCAGAGCTCCGAGCCGTCCGCGTAGGTGAGGACGAAGGCGAAGCGGCTGCCGTCGGGCGACCAGCTCGTGCCCTGCACGCGCGCATCCTCCGGGAGATCGATGGAGGTCTCCTCACCGGTCGCGACAGACTTGAGCGTCAGGCCGATGATGCTTCCGGCGCCATGCGGGCCGTTGGTGTTCGGGTTGATGCGGCTGCCGGCGAGGCGCAGCATCGGCTCGGCGAGGTCGGCGATCGTCGGCATCGCCTGCCGGCGCGTCAGGAGCATGTGCGTGCGCGTCGGGTTGATCGACACGCCCGGCAGCGGCTCCGCCTTCAGGATGCGGATGATCTCCTCGCTCGGCTTGCGGTATCCCTCCTGCGCCAGAACGGCGGGCGTCGCCGCCAGCGCCAGGGCACCGGCGAACAGACCGATCGACAGCGGGCGTGCGAAACTTCTCATGCGGGTCTCCTTGCGGTGATGAGCGGGGAGAGTACCAGAAAACGGCACGACCCGCCCTTGCGGGGCGGGTCGCGGGAATGGCCGGGTGGCCGGCCGGGTTGGCGCGGGCGATCAGTTGCCGTCCCCCTGGCCGCGGCGGGTGTAGGTGAGCTCCATCACCTTGATCGGATCGCCATAGAGGATCTCGAACATCTCCATGCGGTGGCGGTCCTTCGACTCTACGGTGATGCTGATCCTGATCGCCTTGCCCATCTCGCCGGTCATGGGCTCATCCATGTCACCGATGAACGTCAGCGTCTTACCGTCGGGGCTGATCGACCCCTTCATGAGCATGATGCCGGTGCCCATGGAGTCCATCCAGGTGCTGACGAACTGCTTCTTGGCGTTGTCGTAGCCGGTCGTTCCCTCACCCTGCCAGGGCTGGCCCATCATGTCCGCCTCGACGCGCTCGCGCACGAAGCGCCCGTCGAACATCGACTCGACCGTCGCGGTGCCCTTGGAGGCCATTGGCTCTCCTTGCGGATCCATCCACATCTTGATCTCGAGGTCCCACTCCCCGACGAAGGACTGCTGAAGGAACTCGTGCGCTGGGCCAGTCTGCATCATCTCCTGCCACTTCGCCATGGCGGCGGGATCGGAGGCGGCGGCGCGGATCGAGTCCGCCAGCTTCTTCCCGACGGCGGCCGGATCCTGGTCCTGGTTGAGATAGACCCCGCCGATGGCGGCGGAGGCGAGTGTGAGGCATCCGCCGGCGAGCAGCACGGCGGCATAGCGGGTGATACGGGTCATGTGGCTCTCCTTCCAAACAGGTCTGGGCGGCGACCACCACGGCTGGGGTCGGCGAACCCTATCATTCTCCGAACTCACGTCCGAACGCAAGAGAAAAGACGCAATATTCGGACAGCCCGGCGCATGCCGGGTTAGCTCGCGGTTCCGCACCGAAATCTCGCTCGTGGGCCTAGCCGGCTGAGGAGCCACCCTGGAAGTAGACCTCCTCGTACGGCTGGATCACGACGAAGCCGTCGCCCTGGAAGACCATCTGCAGGCTTTCGCCGCTGCCGCGGCCGAGGAAGGTCTTGAAGCTCACGTCGGTGCGGAAGTCGGGCGTGAGGGTGCCGCTCCAGGCGATGGTGGCGTTCGGGTCGGTGATGACCGGTTGCTGCGGCGTGACGCGCAGCGTGATCGGGTCGTAGTGGGTCGTGATCGCGACCGTGCCGGTCCCCTCGAAGCGGATGTTGAAGAGCCCGCCCGCCATCATCGCGGCGACCTTCCGCATCATCGTTATGTTGAACTTCAGGCTCGGCTCGAAGGCGAGCACGTCGTTGCCGTTCACGAAGAGCGACTCTTTGCCGAGGTTGAGCAGGGTGATCTTCTTGCCCTGGTCGGCGAGGTAGAGCTTCCCGCCCCCCTCCGCCTTGGTGAGCCGCGCGCCTTCACCGGTGAAGGCCTTCTTCAGGAAGTTGCCGACGCCGTGCTCGAGCATTCCCTCGCGCGTGAAGCGGATCTGGCCGAGGTAGGCGATCATGGAGCCGGTCTTCGTCCAGATCAGGCCGTTGAGGTTGATCTCCAGGAGTCGGTCGTGCTCCATCTCGAAGAGGCCCTGACCGCGATCCTGCTGGGCGGTGCGGGTGACGAAGTCGGTCAGCGATTGCACCGGCATATGGCGTCTCCTTCTTTGGGTGGGGATGTGTCGAGGCGGCGGTCAGTGTAAGCCGGGCGGGCCGATCGCGGGACCGGGCGGCCCGGTAGGAAAGGGGAGGGCGGCTCAAGCCGGAGTCGCGAGAGGGCCGATAATCCGGTTGACCCACAGCGCCGCATGTCCAGCGACGACATCGACAACTCCATTGACGAGCGCGAGCCGACCGGGGGCGTCTGGGCGCTGCCGCTGCTGGCATTTGGCCTCGGCCTCGTGGCCTGCTGCATCCTCATCCCCGCCGCCGACGACACGCGCGGCGTGATGCTCGAGCGCGAGCGCCTGAAGGGTGAGATGGCGCGCCTCGAGCGGCAGGTCGCCCTCAATGACGAGTTCCTGGAGCGCATCCACACCGACCGCGAGCTTGCCCTGCGGCTGGCGGCGCGCCAGCGCACGCAGGTCGAGGAGGGAGTGGAGATCCTTTCCCCGACTCTCCTCCGTCCCGGCGGCGGGGGGCTTGGAAACTTCGCGATGAGCCCCTTCGCGCTCGTGGCGACCGAACCGCCACCCCCAGCGCCCGTCGTGGCGCAGCCGGCCATCGGCGGACGGTTCGCCTCGCTCTGTCGCGATCCGCGCAGCCGCCTGGTCATCCTGGGCGTGGGCCTATTCTGCTGCGTGCTCGGGCTGCTCGGCGGGGGCGGGCGGGCGGAGGCAGGCGACGGTCCGTCCCGCTGAGCTCACGCAAATCAGCGAGCCGGGCCATACGCTCTGGCGTGGCCGATCCCCACATCCGCGCACTCGCCATCGAGACCACCAGCCGCCGCGGCGAGGTGGCGTTGGTGGAGCAGGGGGCCGTGATCGCGGAGGCGGCGTTCGAGGCGGGGCTGAAGCACACGGCCCACCTGGTTCCGCTGGTGGACGGGCTGATGCGCGAAGCGGGCTGGGCGCCGTACGAGGCGCGGGAGGTCTATGTCTCGGTCGGGCCGGGCGGATTCACCGGGACGCGCGTGGGCGTCACCTTCGCAAAGAGCTTTGCCTTCGCCGCCGGCGCGAAGGTCGTCGCGGTGCCGACGCCGCGCGTGGTGGTGGAGGACGCGCCGCCAGAGGCCCGTCACGCGTTAGTCGTCGTCGATGCCCGTCGCGGGAAGGTGTGGGCAGAGCCGTTCGCACGCTCCGGGCACGAATGGAAGCCGGCAGGGGAGCCGCGGCTCACGACGCTGTCGGAGGCGCTCGCTGAAGCGCCGCGGCCGATCTGGCTGCTGGGGGAGGGCGTGGCGTATCACGCGGGCGCGATCGATCCGTCGGATCGGCAGGTGCACACAGCGCCGGAAGCGGCGCCGCGAGCGCGGCATGTTGCGACGCTCGGCTGGCGCATGGCGCGCCAAGGCCGTTTCACCGATCCCTTCGCGCTCACGCCGCGCTACGTGCGGCGCCCTGAGGCGGAGGAGAAGCGACTGGGGATCGCGTGACGTCGTGTCACTGGCCCAGCAACTGCTCCAGCTCGCGCAGCAGCGCGTCGTTGGCGGGGGGGAAGCGGTAGTCGCGCAGCGCCGATGGCTCCACCCAGCGCAGCTCGCTCACGGCGTTGGCCTGCACTGCGGGGTGCGCTGAAGTGGTCTCGTGGCCGACGCTTCGGCAGAGGAACGGGTGGATCTCGACGTCTGCGTCGGCGTCGGTCTGCCGCACGATGCCGAGGGTTTGGATGCACTCGACATCGATGCCGATCTCCTCGCGCAGCTCGCGCACGACGCAGGCGGTGGGGGACTCTCCAGCCTCGATCTTGCCCCCGGGAAACTCCCAGTACCCGGCGAGCCGGACGCCGTGGGGCCGACGCCCTATCAGAACCCTACCATTGTGGATAAGAATCCCGACCGCGACGCGGATCGTCTCCGGGTTCTGGTGAAATCCTTGATCCATAAGTTGCTGTTGTGAGTGTATTTATGGCTTGCAGGGTTCCGGTGGCAGTCTGGGGAAATAGTTGACAGGTCGGGCGAGCGACAGGTATAGTCCAGCCCGTGCCGTAAGGCCAGCGGAGCGGCTCAAGGGCCGTTTCAGCCGCGGAAAACTGGAACTTGATCCCGCGCGTCGCCTGTGTCAAAGTACCCGCCGCAGACGCGAAAACGGGCAAGCAACGGATCGCGTCGAACGCCGTCTACGGGGCCCGGAGACCGGGACGAAACGACGACCGCGGCCAAGTCCGCTTTAGGGAGTGAACGGAGCGGTCGGTGATCTGCGTTCCGACCTGCCGTTCACGCCCCCGCGGGGCCGACGCCGGCCTCGCGATAACGACTCACAGGCCCTTTCGCCGGGGCCTTCGGCTTCCGGAGGCGGATTGGAGCCACCCCTCCGGAAGTCTTTTTTTACCCTCGCGTCGAACGCTCGATGACCCTCGATCTGTCCCATGCCCCCGACGCCCCGGCGCGCCGGAGGGGCCGCTACGTCGCCACCGTTTCCGCCAACGTGCCCCTTTGCCGGGAGCACAACCGGCTCACCTTCCACCTGCCCGCCCTCCCGGACACGCGGCCCGGGCAGTTCGTGCAGGTGCGCTGCCGCGACGTCGATGACGCGCCGCTCGGCGATTTTCCGGAGGTCGAACTCGGCTGGACGCCCGGCCAGCCCCCCAGGCTCGGCGAGCAGACGGCACAGCCGGACCTCTTCCGGCCCACGCCCATCCTCCGGCGCCCGTTCTCCATCGCGGGTAGGCGGGACACCTCCCAAGGCGTCGAGATCGACCTCATCAACCGCGACATCGGCCCGGGCACGCACTGGCTCAGTGGCCTGAAGGTCGGGCAGCAGGTGGACATCATCGGCCCGCTCGGAAACACCTTCGTGCTCCCGGAGCCGGGCGGCTTGGCGATCCTCGTCGGCGGGGGCGTCGGCATTCCGCCCATGATCTACATCGCCCAGGCGCTGGCGGAGCTGAACGCAGCCGGACCGGAACAGCGGGGCGTCGCATTCTGCGGCTCTCTCTCCCAGGATCTGATGCCGCTTGCCCTCTCGCCGCAGGAAGGAGATCCGGCCGAGCCGGCGATGATCGCGGGCGAGTTTGCCCGATACGGCGTTCCAACGGTGATCACGACCGACGACGGCAGCTATGGCGTGCACGGACGCGTGACCGAGGCGCTGGTGCGTTACCTCGACCGGCACGCGTCGCGCGATGCCCGCCCGATCCTCTACACCTGCGGTCCGGAGCCGATGATGAAGGCGGTCGCGGCGATCGCCCGGGAGCGCGGCCTGCCGTGCCAGGTGGCGGTGGAGCGGGCGATGGCCTGCGGCATGGGCACGTGCCAGAGCTGCGTGATCCGCGAGACCGCCGACAACGACCGCGGGTGGCGCTATCGGCTGGCTTGCACCGACGGGCCCGTCTTCGACGCAAAGCGGCTTCTGTGGTAAGGGCCTGGCGTCTCAAGGCTGGGGGCGCGCAAGGAACTCGACCTGCATCGAGCCCCAGACGCGCGTGTCCTGCACGGGGAGCGGCAGGTCGATTTCCGCCCCCTTCTCGTGGCGAAAAACGATGAGCCCGTCCTCGGAAAGCCTCTGTGAAAAGGCCACCAGCGCCTGCTGCACGTCCTGCGGCCGCTCCGCGATGAACGGATAGGGCGGATCGAAGAAGATCACCCCCGCCGACGGGAGGCTGGCGAACTGCCGCTCCCCCAGGCTGAAGATGTCCGCGGCGACGATCTGCGTGCGGTCTTCGACGCCGAGCAGAGCGATGTTGCGCCTGAGCCGCTCGACGGCGGGGCGATGGCGCTCGAAGAAGACGCAGCCGGCGGCTGCGCGCGAGATCGACTCGAGTCCAAAGCTGCCGGTGCCCGCAAACACGTCGTACACGTGCACTTCGGGCAACCGCGGCGCGAGGATGTCGAAGATGCTCTGCTTGACGCGGTCCGTGATCGGCCGCGTGGCGCGATCGGCCGGATCCAGAAGCCGTCGCCCGCGAAACTCACCCGCGATGATTCTCATCGGTTGGGGTACAGTAAGCCGCTCATGGACGAAGTGCATCGCCAGCCGCCCCAGGTCGTTCCCACGCCGCGTGAACCGGACGCGCCCGCCCGTACCTCCTCGAGGGCAAAGCGCGTCTCCGGGCGCCGCGCCCCCGGCAAGGCGGCTGCGCCCGCCCCGGCTCCCGTGGCCCCGGCGCCGCTGCCGAGCATCGAAGACTCGCTCTGCAGCCGGTGCGCCGCGCTCTGCTGCCGCTACGTCGCGCTGCCGATCGACAATCCGGAGGACGCACGCGACTACGACAACATCCGCTGGTACCTGATGCACGAGAACATCCACGTCTTCGTGGACGACGGGCAGTGGTACATCGCCTTTGCCACGCGCTGCAAGCACCTGCAGGACGACAACCTCTGCGGCGTCTACCTCACGCGGCCGCGCGTCTGCCGCAACTACGACACCACCAACTGCGAGTACCACGGCGCCGAATACCGCTACGAGCACCTGTTCACCAGCGCCGACCAGCTCCAGCGCCACGCGGAGAAGGAACTGGGCCGCAGCATCCTCTTCAAGCCGCGCCCGAAGAAGCCGAAGCTGAAGCGTGGCCCCAACGGCCGCCGTGCCGTCGAGCTCCCGCTGGCCTGAGCCGCCATCCTCCTGGCCCTGGCAGCGCGCCTCATGCGCCTGCGCCAAGCGCGTTGGCGCACCAGGCGATGCCTGGGCGCGACAGCTCCCCGGCGGTGAGCCGGGCCGACGCGCCTGCAATACGGACCGTGGCCGACTCGCCTGGCAGCAGGGTGAGGAGTTGCTCGTCTACCGCCGCCTCCGGATCCAGCCGCTCCGGAAAGAGGCACAGGTCCCGCACGAGCGTCTCCGCGGTGATGTGTACGACCGTGTCGGCGCCCTCCCGGTCGACATCGAGCCGGAATCGCGGCGCCGGATAGGGCAGATCGCGGTCGCGCCCGAAGAACCAGTGAGCGACGGGTGCGCCGGTGGCTCGGGCAACGATGAGCCGATCGGCGGCGGGCGGCCAGTTTCCCGGCACGATGAACCGCAGCACCCCGCCGGCCTCCACGTCGAAACCGGCACGCTCCTCCGCCAGCACGCGGCCGCCGAAGTCGGCCAGCTGGAGCAGGAGCTCGCCCTGCCAGGGGTCGGGGTGGTCGTTGTGAAGGACGACGCGCGGCCGGGCGGGCTCGTGGCCGATCGGCGTCACCTCCCCCGGCAGCAGCGCGCACATCCGCGGGGCGAAGAAGCGGCGCGTCGCGTACCAGAGGAGCTTCGGGCGCCCGCGCCCGGCGGTGTCGTTGTCGATTGCGCTCCAGCTCGCCACGGGCCAGCAGTCGTTGAGCTGCCAGTAGAGCGCCCCGCCGCACCACGGTGAGAGCGACCGGAACCACGCGCAGCCGGCCTCGAGGGCCCGCGCCTGGTTGAGCGCCGCGGCGAACCACATCGCCTCGAACGCCTCGGCCGACTCGGGTCGCTCGGGCAGGCGGAAGTGATCGCGGGCGCGGTTGATGGCGCGCTCCTGTCCCGCCTCCTGCTTGTTGTGCAGCACCATTGCCGGGCTGAACCAGTGTCGCTGGTCAGGCGGGATCGCCTGCTCGAGCGTCGGCCAGGCAGGGGGGCCATGGAAGCCGAACTCGCTGGCGAAGCGGGGCACGTGCGACCAGTAGTTGCGCCAGTCACCCTGCCCATTCCACACATCCCAGATGTGCTGGTCGCCGACGTGCTCCAGGTTGGCAGGGAGTTCGGAGGAGAGGCACGAAGGCGCGGAGGCACGAAGGCACGAAGGGTCAGAATGTGCTTCCGGCTCCGCCTCCGGCACCTCGGTGTTCGATGTTCCCTCCGCCTCGGCCCCCTCCGTGGCTGCGTGCCTCCGTGCCTCCGTGCCTTCCGACCACGGACTGTTCGGCCAGTAGGTCGTGCCCGGATCCAGCTCCGCGACGATGCGCGGGAAGAGTTCGTACCAGTAGTGCCTGCCCCAGCCGTAGCCGACTTCGCGCATGCGCCGATACTCCGGCCCCCAGTCGAAGGTGGCCTGGATGCACTCGTTCCCGCCGCACCAGAGCGCCAGCGACGCGCGCCCCGCCAGGCGCGCCACGTTGTCGCGCGCCTCGTGCTCGAAGCGCCGGCGGAACGCCTCGTCCTCGGGGTAGCACGTGCAGGCGGTCGCGAAGTCCTGCCAGACCATGACGCCGAGCTCGTCGCACGCGTCGTAGAAGGCGTCGTCCTCGTAGATCCCGCCGCCCCAGACGCGGAGCATGTTCATGTTCGCCTCGCGCGCCTGCCCGACGCGACGCCGGTAGCGCACGCGTGTGACGCGGTGCGGGAAGCAGTCGTCGGGAATCCAGTTGGCGCCCTTGCAGAAGACCCGCCGGCCGTTGACCCGCAGGTGAAACGTCGCGCCCGCCGGCTGCTCGACCCCCGCGACGACGGCGGGGGCCGTATCGGGCGTGGTGACCCATTCGAAGGTGCGCAAGCCCAGCTTCCGCTCGGCGCCATCCAGCAGGGCCCCGCCGGCCGGGTCGCGCAGGGAGACGACGAGCCTGTACAACGGCTGATCCCCGAGCCCCGCGGGCCACCAGAGCCGGGGCGAGGCAATTTCGATCGTCTCACCCCCCGATCCGCTGGCGCAGCGCACGCCATCCGGATCCAGCACCTCGACTTCCACGCGAGGCATGGCTCGACCGGGAAGCGTCGCCACTTCAGCGGCGCGGCCCGCAGCGTCCGAAAGCGCAACACCGACGTCAACCTTCACCAGCGCGCGAGCCCCGGTCGCCTCCAACACGCGGGGGCGCACGCTCGCGATTCGCGCGGCGTCCCACGCCTCGATCCGCACGCCGCGCCAGATCCCGCACGTCACGAGCTGCGGCCCCCAGTCCCACCCGAAGTTGCAGTGCATCTTCCGCAGCATGTGGTGCGGAAGCTGCGGATTCGCCCCGGCCCCGCCATACGGGAAATCGCCGATCTCGCGGCGGTAGCGCTCCAGCTCGCTCCGGCAGAACGGGAGCGGGGCGGGGAAGTCGATTTCCACCTCGTTCGCCCCCCGCCGGAGCGTCTGGCGGACGTCGAATCGCCACGTCGCGTGCATGTTGTCCGCGACGCCCAGTTCCACGCCGTTCAGCCGGATCGTGGCCAGCGTGTCGATCCCGTCGAAGACCAGATCCGCGCGTCCCGCAAGAAGCTCGGTCGCGCCATTGACTTGTTCGGGAGGTGAGCCGGCTTCAGCAACCGGAAGATCCACCTCGAACCGCCCGGTGTAGCGCCAGGAGCATTCCCCGATCCAGCGGGCATCGAGCTCGTTCGATCCGAGGTACGGGTCCTCCAGCAGCCCGGCCGCCATGAGGTCCGTGTGGACGCACCCGGGCACGCTCGCCTGCACCGGCCGCTCCAGCCTGGCTTGGGCGGGACCGTCGAGCAACCGGAGCGACCACGTTGCGCCGGCAGGCCCTGCGAGATCGATTCGACGGAGCATGAGCGGAGCTGGCATAAGGCACTCGGCAAGCGGGATCCCACCGAAACAGGCGCGAGAGCTTTCGCCTGTCCGGGAGCGGAGAGAACCCTTACGGACCGGGCCTGAACCCCCCTCCCGTCCCCTCCTCATCGTGCTTTACATAACGTGCATTATGAGACCTTGAGGCGGGGCGGTCACGCCCGCCGAAAGGCTCGTCCGTCCGCGCCTGTCAGCCGCAACGCGACGCCCGCACGCATCCCGCCTACCGGGACACGTGCGGACGTTCGCTTGCGCTCGGCCAGATGTGTCATGCCTCACGGATTGAACACCGCCGGCAGCGACTTGAAGTCGATCGGCACCGGACGGCCGGCCTGGTTGTCCCAGCCCAGCAGCGCCAACTGGCCAGTCCGCTTGTCGAGGATGTACAGCACCTCGCCGCCCGCCGCCGTCTCCGCGGTGGCCATTGCCCAGTCACGCTGATCGACGCTCTCCTGCGCCGCGTAAGCCGCCGGAAGCGACGCACCGGGCTGGAGCGCATGGGCTGCCAGCAGCACCGCCGCAACGATCGTCATCACGCCGATCCAGAAGGTCTTCTTGTCAACCATGGTCCTGCTCCCGTCTGAAAGGCTCGGCAGGGCCCTCAGGCCCGCGAGCGCGGATTTCGCTGAATCACCAGGGCGCGACTACCGGATCTCCCGCAGGCGCAGCGGGCCGACGAACCCGATCCGCTTGCCCTGCGCGTCATACCCCGCGACGGCCAGCGCGGCGTTGTCCATGTCGAACACGTACAGCACGTCCTGGGTCATGCCCAGCGGACGCGACGGGATGATCATGTATTCACTGACGCGCGCCGCTGGCTGCGAGGACGTCGCCTGCGCGGTGCTGGAGCCGGCGAACTGCCCGGCGAGCGAGACGACCAGCGCCAGGTTCAGCACCGCCAGCGCGGTCAGGACCAATGACTTGAGAGCGCCGGTACGTTCCGGCGCAGCGGATGGCTTGGTGGACATATGAATCCTCGTTGGAGGCGGCGGACCGGCCGCGCGGGCGTAAGCGCCCTCGTCGCGTCAGTCCAGGTGGGTTCGGCGGGCCAGCTTGAACATGACGCCCATCGACAACAGCGTCAGCCCGATGAAGGCAAAGTAGGTCAGCGCCGTGCTCGACTCGTTGAGCACGATGCCGTTCTGCGTGTAGCCGCGCAGCCGGCCGTCCGCCTCCTTCAGCGCCTCGTCGCGGTTCACCTGCGCAAGCGCCGGCGCCGGGAGGGCGGTCGGCAGCATCAGGACGAGGCCGAGCAGCAGCGGACGCAGTCGGCGCATTACGGTGTGAAGTCGTCGGGTCATGAACGAAACGCCTGAAGGGTGAAACGGTTACGTCGATCGGGGCCGGCAGCCCGGCCCGCCGCAAACTATAACGCGACGCGACCCCGATCCCAATCCTCAATCGCGCCCGGACGCCAGGACCGCCGCCTCCCCCGCCAGCAGCCACTCCCCGATCGGCCGAGCGAGCTGCCGGAACTCCGCCGACGGCATCGCCACCGTATCCCACCTGACGCTCCGGCGGCTCATGTGGTTCCGGTAGTCGCAGAGATCGACGCCGAGCATCAGGTAGTGCCGCTCCCGCGGGGCCGCGGGCAGGGCGGACGCACCCTGCCGATGCACGAAATGCCCGGGCGGCGGCGCGAGCACCGGGTCGATCTCGAAAACGAACCCGAAGATCGCCTTGAATCCCTCCCCGAAGATCCGCTCCCACTGCGAGAGGTCGTCCACGTCGCGCCGGGAGGCCCAGGTCTGGAGCGTCTGCCCCAGCCCCCCGCCGTCGCCCAGGGCCTTGCGCCCCTTCACGTCGACCAGCAGGTTCGGCCCGGAGCGGCTGTAGACCACGAAGTCGAAGCTCTTGAGGTTGCTGCCGCTGAAAAGGGCCTTCTTCGTCTCGTCCACCGCGACGTACGGCAGGCGCAGCTCCCGCAGGTACGCCTCGAACGCGGTCTCGTAGTGGTTCCGGCGATCCATGACTGTCCGATCTTTTACCACGATCCGGCACATGCGGCGAGTCACCAGCTTCCCCTCCCGGGCCCCGCCGGGGCACAATGCCCCCCGGAGAACCCGCGATGATCGTGACCTGCCCGAAGTGTGCCGCGAAGAACCGCGTCGACCCCGACACCGCACGGCGGCGGCGCCCCGTCTGCGGTCGCTGCGGCGAACCCCTCCCCGGCCCGGACGCCGGGGCAAAGCCGATGGAGATCACCGACGACACGCTCGCCGGCCTGCTCGCCTCGGCCGGGGACAAGCCGGTGCTCGTCGATTGCTGGGCGACCTGGTGTCCCCCCTGCCGCATGCTGGCGCCGACGATCGACCAGCTCGCTGCCGAGGCGCGCGGGCGATACGTGATTGCCAAGCTCGACACCGACAACAACCCGCAGACGGCCGAGCGGTTCCGGATCACGAGCATCCCGACCATGCTCATCTTCCGCAACGGCGAGCTCGCCGACCGGCTCGTGGGACTCCAGCCGAAGGATGCGATCCTGGCGAAGCTCACCTGAGGCCATCCCGTTCCGGCGCGTCGGCAACGACGACAGCGAGCGGCGCAACCCACGTCAAGCCACGACAAACGACGACAGACCACGACGATCACGACGCGACAGCGGCTCGGCGACGACGGGAAACGGCGCTGCGACGTGGATTCAGCAGATCATGGGTAGGACGCCGTGTGCTCACGCAGGTCGCCTCGGGGCGCCCGGGTCCGGTTCGGGCGGCACGCGCTCATCACCACGCAATCACTCGCGCTGGTGCGCGCCGCAGGAGCCCGGCGCGCACCAGGCAGGCCGCCGGCGCACCGCGACCGCGCCGGGGGCCCCGGCAAGGGCGCCTGTCAGTGCTCGGGCGCGATTTTGCCTGGTGCGCCTCCGTGGCCGCGAGGTCGCCCGCGGGCTCAGGCCTGCTGGCGAAGGTGGTCGCGCAGGTAGTTCCTGAGCTGGTCGGCGCTCACGCGCTCCTGCACCATGGAGTCGCGATGGCGCACGGTGACGGTGTTGTCCTGGGCGGTCTGGCCGTCCACCGTCACGCAGAAGGGGGTTCCGACCTCGTCCTGCCGGCGGTATCGCCGCCCCACCGCGCCGCCTTCGTCGTAGAAGGCGGTCATCTCCCTGCGCAGGTCGTCGTAGATGGCGGTCGCCTTCTCCGGCATGCCGTCCTTTTTCACCAGCGGGAAGACGGCGACCTTCGTCGGCGCCAGGTGCGGGGCAAAGCGCAGCACCGTGCGCGTCTCTCCCTCCACCTCCTCCTCGGCGTAGGCCTCGCAGAGGACCACCAGCACCGCGCGCGTCAGCCCCCCCGCCGGCTCGATCACGTGCGGGATGAAGCGCTGCTTCGTCGCCTCCTCGAAGTACTCCATCTTCTGGCCGCTGGCGGCCTGGTGGGCGTTGAGGTCGAAGTCGGTGCGGTGGGCGATTCCCTCCAGCTCGCCGAAGTCGGGCGCGGTGAAGGGATACTTGTATTCGATGTCGACGGTGCCGACCCCTTCCTTCGCGTAGTGGGATAGCTCGTCGCGATCGTGGGTGCGCAGGCGGAGGTTGGCCTCGCTGATCCCGAGCGAGCGGTACCAGCGCATCCGCTGCTCGACCCAGTAGTCGAACCACTTCTTCGCCTCGTCGGGATGGCAGAACCACTCCATCTCCATCTGCTCGAACTCGCGGGACCGGAAGATGAAGTTGCGCGGCGTGACCTCGTTGCGGAAGCTCTTGCCGACCTGCGCGATGCCGAAAGGCACCTTCACGCGCATCGTGTCGAGCACGTTCCTGTAATTCAGGAAGATCCCCTGCGCGGTCTCGGGGCGGAGGTAGGCAATCGCATCCTCGCTCTTGAGCGCCCCGACATAAGTCTGGAACATCAGGTTGAAGTCGCGCGGCTCGGTGAGCGTGCCCGGCGTGTGCGTGTCCGGACCCACCACGCGCTCATACTCCCCGCGGGCCAGCTCCATGTACGACCGCGACTCTTCCACGACCCGCACCGAGCGGTCGCTGGGGTAGAGTTTTCCCTTGAGCTTCTTCAGGCGCTTCGCGACCCCGTCAAGCGCCTCGGCCCCGTCCTCCAGCGACGCGATGTAGAACGTGCTCTCCAGCGCCCCCGCGGGCGCCTTGACCTCCACCGGGAAGCAGCGGATGTGGTCGGCGCGGTACCGCTGCTTGGTCTCGCGGCAGTCCACCATCGGATCGCTGAATCCCCCCACGTGCCCGCTGGCCACCCATGTCCTGGGGTTCTGGATGATCGCCGAGTCGAGCCCCACCACCGTCACCGGCCGCCCGTCCGGGCCCGGCGGCGGGCTCTCCACCATCTCGCGCCACCAAGCGTCGCGGATGTTGTTCTTCAGCTGCACGCCCATCGGCCCGTAATCCCAGAACCCGTTTATCCCGCCGTAGATCTCGCTGGCGGGATAGACGAACCCGCGCCGCTTGCAGAGCGACACGAGCTTTTCCATGAACGGCTGCTGGGTTGTGTTCTTGTCGGACATGGAGCGTGAAAGGTGAGCGTGTGGAGGGTGAGCAGGCGCGGCGTGCCAACGAAAACGCAGACGAACACGGACGCCCCTCGGGGCGCCGGCGTTCGTCTGCGGATCCATCCCGACCCCGCAGGTGGGCGTCGGGCGTTAACCGGCGGTCTTCGCGCGGGCCGCGTTCAGCTTGCGCGCCAGCCGGCTGCGCCGGCGGGCCGCGGTGTTCTTGTGCAGCGCCGGCGTCGCGGCGACCTTGTCGATCACGCTGGCCGCCTTGTTGAGCAGATTCTGAGCCTCGTCGAACCGGCCGGCAGCGACGGCGGCGTCAAACTCCTTGACGGCGTCCTTGACGCGATCCTTGCGCCAGCGGTTCAGGGCATTGCGCTTCTGGTTCTGCCGGATGCGCTTCTTGGCGGAGAGCGAGTGAGCCATGATCGGTCGTTCTGGTTCCTGTTAACTCGTGAAGGCAACCCCGCCGCCGCGGACGCCCGCTCCGGGGCCCGCATCGACGGGATCGGTAGTTTAGGCCCCCTTTTCGCGCAGGCAAGCGGCCCGTCCGCCCCGCCTTTCCCCGCCCCGCCGGCTAGCGATTCCGCAACTCCTTGATCCGCACCTGCACGTCGCGGTACCCGAAGTCCCACTGGGCGATCTGGCTGTAGGCCTTCAGGGCGGCCTCGATATCCCCCTTCGTCTCCAGCGCCCGGCCATACCAGTAGTGCATCGACTTGCTCTTCTCGTCCCCCGTCACCTGGTAGGCCTCGATCCGGTTCCGCAGCGTATCCACCGCCTCGTCCACGAAGTCCGCCTCCAGGAAGGCACGCCCCAGCAGCACCCCCGCCTGCTCGCGGAACTTCGGATCGGTCTGGGCCTGCTGGAGGATCGGAATCGCATCCTGGTGGCGACCCAGCTCGAAGAGGCGCCTGCCTGTCTCGTACTTGGGACGCGGATCCGTCGGGTAGGCGGCCATCGCCTCCCGGTAGTGGTTCAGCTCCGTTTCCAGCCGCTCCTTCGCAAGCTCCTCGACGGTGCTGCGGAGGTCGGTGTCGTCCGGGTTCTTCTCGCTCTGCTCCCGCATCGCACGCTCGGTGCGGACCATCTGCCGGATCTTGATCTCCTCGGCCGTGTAGTGGTACCGGTAGCTGTTGGTCTCCCGGTACGCCTCCTCCAGCAGCTCGATCGCCTCGTTCTCGTGCTTGAGGTCCTCGGTCTTGGCCAGCACCTCGGCCAGCTTGACCAGCTTCCCCTTCTCCTTGCCGCTCTCGAGGTACTCCCGCCGGGCACGCTCGATGATGCCCCCCATCGCGTCCGCGGACCGGATGTCCATCTCGTCTTCGAGCAGGGCCCGCTGCTTGTCGGCGTCGCGGACGCTGGTCCGGAAGTCCCCGCCCCCGCCGTAGCGGCCCTGCTGGATCGTCATCCGCGCCGCGAGGGAGCGCAGCTCGTGCTGGAGATCGGCATCGTCCGGCCGGCTGGCGGCGGCGTAGCCCAGGGCGTCGCTGGCGAGCTTGTACTCGCCGACGTCGTTGTAGAACTCCTTGAGCTGGAGGAAGACGTTCGTGTCCTGCTTCCCGTCGAGATTCGCCCGGAGCAGGATCGGGCCGATCCACAGGATCGTCTCCCGGAAGCCCCCCTTGTGGGCCGCCTTCGCGACCGCCAGCATCCAGCCGATGTTCCCCGGGTCGTACGCCAGCAGCTTCTCCGCGTTGAGCATGTTCTGCTTGGCGTCCTTGCTCGTCTTCTTCAGGCTCATCGACTTCAGCCCGCTCAGCGCCTTCCCCCCGGTCGCCTTGCGCGTCAGGCTGATCTTCCGAAGCTCCTTGTGCATCTCCACCGCCTCCGGGTCGTACCCGAGGCCCTGGAGGTAAAGCTCGATCGCGTAGTCGTACTGGCCCGTCTCCGCGACCGTGCGCGCCCGCTCGAACAGGCGCTGCGCGCGCTCCCGATCCGCCGGTGAGACTTCCAGTACTGGGAATTCCGAATCCCCGTCAGACTTCGACATGCCGCCATGTTAGGTCGCCTGACCCCGGAATGCTGCGCCGCATCGGGCGACCACCTTATGGGATATCATCCTCCCCGCCGCCCATGACTGTCGCGACGGTATTAACCCGCCCCGCCTGCCCGGACCGCCCCGGACACCGGCGGGAGCCGCGCTCGAGCAATGACCACCGCCGCCCAATCTGATCCCCACCCGGACGACCGCCCCGACCTCGCCGCCTTTCCCGAAGCGCCGGCCGAGGTCTCCCTCGTCCTCTATCCCGACCCCCGCCTCCGCCGGAAGGCGATCGAGATCCGCCAGTTCGATGCCGGCACCGTCACCCGCCTCCACCTCCTCGCCGGCCGCATGTTCGAGATCATGCGTCAGGAGAAGGGCGTGGGCCTCGCGGCGCCGCAGGTGGGCGTCGGCATCCGCATGTTCGTCATGAACGCCACCGGCGAACCGCAGGATGACCGCGCCTACATCAATCCCCGCCTCTCTGACCCGGACGGTGAGGAGGAGAACGAGGAAGGGTGCCTCAGCCTCCCGGAGATCAACACGCCGGTCCTCCGCTCGCTCCGGCTGCGCATGCGGGCCCGCGACCTCGAGGGCAACGAGATCGACGAGACGGCGGAGGGGTTCGTCGCCCGCGTCTGGCAGCACGAGACCGACCACCTCGACGGCGTGCTCATCCTCGACAAGATGCCGCCGACCGTGAAGATGAGCCACCGCCGAAAGCTCAAGGAGCTTGAGGAGGCCTATCGCGAGGCGCACCCGCAGGTGGCGGAGGCGAAGAAGAAGCGGCGTTTCGGTCGGCGGAAGTGAGCTGATGTCGATGCTCCGGCTCATCCTGCGGCGATTGATCGCGATGGTGATCGACGTCGCCCTGCTCTTTCTCGTCCTTTGGCCGGCGGGACTGGGCGTGCTGCTGGCGAGCGGACTTCGGCCGCAGACAGGCCCGCAGGTGTATGCCGTGCTCCTGGTGAACTTCTCGCTGCCCGTCTGGGCCTACTTCATGCTGTCCGACGCCAGCGGCTCGGGGCGGACCGTGGGCAAGTGGCTGATGGGCATCCGCGTCAGCGCCATCGGCTGGAGCAGCGCCCTGGTGCGTACGGCCGTGAAGCTGGCGGCGTGGGAGCTGATCCACCTGGGTTTCTTCGGTCTGGCGCAGCAACCGGGCGAACCGGGCTTGGCGGGATGGATCTCGGCAGGTGCGGCGTATGCCCTGCTCCTTTGCTCCCTGGGTATCGTCGTGTGGACCGGTGGCTCGCGCAGTCTGCATGACCTCGCCGCCGGCAGCACGGTGGAAGGAGTAACGCCAGTTGCTTGACGCAAGGCTCACGGTTCTCTTCGCCGGCAGCGGCGAGTTTGGTCGGCCGACGCTCTCGGCGCTGGTTGACCGGCACGACGTCGTGCGCGTTCATACGCAGCCCGACCGCCCAGCCGGGCGCGGCAGAAAGCTCACGCCAACCCCCATCGCCGACTTCGCAATCGAGCGAGGCCTCGAACTCGTCCGCACAGACAACCTGAACACCGAAACCCTCCCGCCGGCGGACGTGCTCGTCGTCATCGCCTTCGGCCAGAAGATCAGCGACGCCGTCACGCGCCACCCGCGACTGGGCGCGATCAACCTCCACGCCTCGCTCCTCCCGAAGTACCGCGGCGCCGCCCCCATCCACCGCGCGCTCATCAACGGCGAGCGCACCGTGGGCAACAGCGTCATTCGCCTCGCGCGGAAGATGGATGCCGGCGCCATCCTCGGCCAGTCGCGCCTCGAAGTCCGTCCGGCCGAGACGACCGGCGAACTCCACGACCGCCTCGCCGAGGACGGGGCGCCGCTGGTCCTGCGCGTGCTGGACGAGCTCGCCGCGGGTACCGCCGTGGAGCGGGAGCAGGACCACGCGCAGGCCACGCTCGCGCCCAAGCTCTCGCGCGCCGACGCGGTGATCGACTTCACCCGCCCCGCCGCCGAGGTCGCGGCAAAGATCAACGGCCTCTCCCCCTGGCCCGGGTGCCACGTGCGCCTGCTCGACGCCGATGGAAGGCAGCTCGATCGGTTGACGCTGCTGCGAGCCAGGGTCGCCGAGTTCGATTACCCCGCGGAGACGATGGCGCACAACGGCGCTGAGCTGGAGCGCGTCCCACCCGGCCGGCTCGGGTTCCCCTGGCCGTACGGCGTGGCCGGGCGCCCCGCCTTCGTCGGCGCGGGCGATGGTTCGCAGGCCGTGGAGATTCTGGAGGTGCAGCCGCAGGGCAAGCGCCCAATGCCGCTGCCTGCCTACCGCAACGGCAAGCCATGGGAAAGCGGAATGCGCCTCGAACCGGAGATCTAGCCGAAGCATGAATCCTCGCGACTACGCCGTTCTCGCACTCGATGACAAGCGCCTCCCCGGCATGCCGCGGCAGGCGTTCAAGCGACGCTCGCCCGTCGTCCCCGCCGACCCGCGCGACCGGGCGCTCGCCGAGCAGATCACCCTCGGCTGCGTCAAGAACTGGCTCCACCTCACCTGGCTCATCACCCGGTTCGCCAGTCGGCCGATCGACCAGGTCGACAACCGTGCGCGGCTGATCCTCGCCGTCGCCCTCTACCAGCATCGCTTCCTCGACCGCGTCCCGGAGCATGCGATCGTGACCGAGGCCGTCGCACAGACCCGCCGGCTCGGTGAGCCCACCCTCCCCCGCGCCGCCGGCTTCGTCAACGCCATCCTCCGCCAGGCGATTCGCGAGCCGGATCTCTCAGCCAGCCTCCCGGCGCGCAGCGAAGACCCCGCCGGGTACGCACAGCTTGTCCTGAGCCATCCGCGGCCGCTTTTCGAGCGGCTCGCCGCGCTGCTCGGGCCGGAGGATGCCCTGCGCTTCTGCGAGCATGACAACCGCACGCCGCCCACGCTCCTGCGCCTGGCGCGCGGCCACACGATCGACGACCTGCAACGCGATCTGGACGGCGCTCCCGGTGAACCCGGTGCTCCCGACGGCGATCCGGCCGGGACGCTGGCCGCGCCCGAACCCGCGGATGGGCGAGACGGCGCCGGTGGCGATGCCTCGGTGGTGGACGAGCGGACTGCGACGGTGGAACTGCTGCCTCACGAGGCGCCGGGCATCGTGGTCGTGCGCGGCGCGAAGCAGGCGGACTTTGCGCGCTGGTCGGAGAAGGGGCTCGCGCAGGTGCAGGATGCCACCAGCGCCGGGATCGTCACCCGTCTCGACGTCAATCCGGGCATGACCGTGCTCGATCGATGCAGCGGCGTCGGAACGAAGACGCAGCAGCTTGCCGAAGCGGTCGGCGCCGATGGGCGGGTCTTCGCGGTCGATGCCGCCGGTGCCCGCATCAGCACGCTGCGCCGCCTCGTCTCGCGCCGGAAGGATCTCTCCCACATCACCGCTAAGCGCGGCGAGTGGATGAAGGAGCTCCCCGCGGAATGGCCGGACGCATACGACCGGATCCTGATCGATGCCCCCTGCTCCAACTCGGGCGTGCTGGCCCGGCGCGCCGAGGCCCGCTACATCGACCTCGCCGAGGCGGACGCGGCGCTTCCCCCGTTGCAACTTGCGATCCTGCGGGACACGTGGCCCTTCCTCGCGCCCGGCGGACTGCTGGCGTATGCCACGTGCAGCGTCTTCCCGCTGGAGAACGGGCAGGTCGTGCGGGCGTTCATGGCCGCCCATCCGGAGGCCGAGCTCGTCGAGGAGCACGCCGTGCTTCCGAGCTACGCCAGCGACGACCCCACGGTCTACCGGGACGGCGGGTATGTCGCCGTGCTGCGCAAGCCGGGTTGAGGCGCCGCCTGCGCGCAGACAAAGGCGGGGGTCGCGCTT
>JAEZED010000019.1 GCA_023417885.1 Planctomycetota bacterium | reverse complement strand
TGTATAAGACCCAGACTTGGCAACGGCCGCCGGGCCGAAGACGCCCGCCGTCTCCTCCGGCCGCAGGCCGCCCGGCACCACGACCAGGAGCCGCGGCCCGAGGCCTGGCTCGAGCTTGGCACGCCGGAACTCAGACACGAACAGCTGCCACCGCCGCCATCGCGCTGGGTCTATGCCGTGCACCACGAAGGTGCGTCCGTCGAGCTCCGGAGCCCGGACGAGATCCTCGACGCTGCGGATGCCGAGGCGGGCGCCGGCGCGCGCGCCGAGCAGATGCGCCGGGGAGCGGACGTCGGCGCCGTCCTCGGCGACCTCCGGCCGAATCGCGTCGGCCTCGCGTAGGCGCGCGGCCAGCGCATCGTTCAGCCCGGCAAGCCCCGCCGGGGCGGACACTGCCACCACGCCATGCCGCGCACGGCGCTCGAGGACGCCGTCGAGGAAGCGGCGCGGCCCCGGGAGCGACCACCAATCCATCCCGCTCATGCCACGGTCTCCTTGGCCCGGCGCAACGCCTCAAGGACGAGGGCGTTGAGCTCGTGCTGCCAGCGGCCGTCGACTCCCTTCCGCCCCTTCTCTGCAACGGCCTCGACGAGGCCAAGGCAGAGCGCGTAATCGAGCACGCGGTGCGGATCAGGACTATCGGATCCTCGGAGCTCCTCCGCGAGGTCGGCCAGCGTAAAGCGCCCGTCCGCGCCGAGGTAGGCGACGAGGCTGCGCAGCGCCGCTCCCAGCGCCTCCGAGAGCCCCAACTCGGCGGCCAAGCCTTCGTGCGTCGCGAGCCTGTCGCGTACCTTGCGCAGGTTCGCCTCGAGGCGCGTCTTGCTGGGTGCGTCATCGGGGAACACCGCGCATATCGGCCCGTTCCATCCGCCCGTCGTCGCGTGGATCTCGGCGGCGCGGAACGCCGCGTCGAGGATCTGCGACTGGTTGAGGAGCGTCTCCGTCATCATAATGCGCCACGGCAACAGCGTGTGGACCGGCATCTCCGCCAAGCGCGGCCGCAGGTCCGAGGACACCCAGGTCGACGCCTCAGAAGGCCCGCCGATGAAGACGACGTGACTGCGCCCCTCGCGCACCGACGTCGCCGCCGCTGCCTTCTGCACCCATTCTGCGGTCCAGCGGCACTGCGGCGGGACGACGAGGACCTTGCGGCGCTCGCCGGTCGCTTTGAGGAACTTGATCTCGGAGACGAACTCGGCTACGCCGCGGCTGCGCGCGAGCTCGATCTCTGGGCCGTTGCTGCCCATTCCTACCGGGGCGGTGCGCAGGGCCTCCGCCACTCGGTCCAGTCCCGCCAGTGGAACGCCGAAGACGAGGCGCACCGGCTCACCGTCGGAGCGCAGGAGGTCGTACTCCTGGCCCGCCGTTAGCGGCGAGCGAACGGAATCCCTGTCCTTCGACGTCGGCTCTAGGAAGCGCCGCTTGACCCGTGGGTCGAACACCTTGGGAGCCGGACGGCCGGAGAAGGACAGCAGGCCGTCCACGACTCCGTCGGCGCCGCCGAGAAAGCGCAGGATCGAGCGGGACCGCAGCGTCCAGCTGAGGTCCGACGCCTTCCGCAGGAGCCCTAGCCCCTCCATCTCGTCTAGAAGGCCGGCAACATCGTCGTCGGTGACCACCCCGTCGCCGAACGTCTCCTTCCAGTAGCTGCCCGCCAAGCGCCGGACCTCGCGCGCCGTGAGCCCCTCGTCGGAGAAGCCGGCCGACCCGCGCTCGACGACGTGCTGCGCGACCACGTAGGTCAGCAGCTCGTAGCGCCCCTGGTCCAGCTTGAGCGTCTTGTCGAACGCCTCCTTGATGTCGCGCAGTGTGCTCTTATCCTCAAGCACCTTCGACACTGTCTCCGCATCGACCTGCCGTACAATGCGACGCTCTGTCCGCGCCCTTTCCCGCAGCGTCCGCACAAGGTTCTTGCAGAAGAGTTGTATGAGGACGGGGTAGTAGTTGCAGGCGCTGAGAATGCGCCAGACGTCGTCGCGGTTTTCGAAGGTCACGCCCATCCCGCTGAGCGGTCGGGTGACGAGACGCTCCGCGTCCGCGGCGTCGCGGCCCATCAGGGGGCCGATCCGCAGGACGTCGCGATCAACGTGACTGACCGGCGAGTTCTCGGAGTTGCGGACCATGCGGGCGATGTTCTGCAGGCCGGCGAGGACGACCTTGAAGCGCCGTCCGGTGCGCGTCATCAGGCCCTGCAGCTGGCGAAAGGTCCCGAACTGCTTGCGCTCGTCCTCGCTGACGAAGGTGTTAGCCTCATCGACCAGCAGTAGGACGCGCCGCTTGGGATTCTTTGCCAGCCACTGCTCGATGCGGCCACAGAACATCTCGCCGTCGTGCACCTCGCGCCCGGGCCCGAAGATATCGGTCATGTGGGCGGAGGCGAGCTGCCAGATGCTCTTGGCCTCCGTCTCGTAGAGCGAGACGTAGACGCAGACCCGCTCGTTGGACGGATCGTGCTCGCGCGACTGCACGTAGCGCAGCAGCGCGGTCTTGCCGAGACGGCGCCCGCCGTAGACGAGGAAGCCGCTGTCGAGGCCGACGATCTTGCGGATCTCGTCGGCGCGGCCGACGAACATCTCCGGCGGGACGGCGCCGTTTCCCGAGTCCTCGTAGGGGTCGGCGGCGCTGAACGCCTGGGCCACTTCGATAATCGTCAGCGGTCGGAAGCGCCGCTTCGACAGGGCGTAGAGGAACAGCGTCTCGTCGACGATGAGCAGCCGGCGCCCCTCGGCCGTGAGCCGCAGCGCCGCCTCCTCGCGCTGCCGCGAGGACACGGCGCCCGCGACAAGCAAGAGCACGCCGACGTGGCCGGCGTCCCCGCACAGCTCCAGCAGCACGCCGACTTCGGGGATTCGCTCCGTCACGCACAGCCGCCAGGCGCTCTGCGTCTTGCTGCCGAAGTCCGGCAGCATAAGGCTCCCCTCCCCGCCGAGGCGCATCGTGATGTCGCCGACGAACATCGCCTTGCGCTGGTTCGAGCGCCCGGCGTCCATCTCATTGCCGAGATCGCAGCGCAAGCCGAACGCCGTCAGCATCGATGTGGCACCGGCCAGCACGCCCGCCACGTTGCCGCCGCCGCCGCGGACGACTTGTCGGAAGTCGCGCCAGTGGCGGAGCAACTTGCTCGCCTCGTCCGGCTCCTCGATGGACGAGAAGTGCAGGCCGCGGAAGTCCTTCCGCTCGGCGATCGCCGCCATCACCTCGTCCAGCGTGTAGCCCTTCTCCGGCAGCGCGTCAGGGACTGCGGGGAAGTACTCGTTGAAGTCTGCGGGACGGATCATCCCGTCTGCCGCCTCGCTGCCATCCTTCTCAACGTGGTCGAGCATCTCCTCCGCCGTTGCTAGATCGGCCATGTCGAGGAGCTTGCCGATGCCACGCCGCAGCTCGTCGGCGCGCTCCGGCGGCAGCGCCGCCGCGATCGACGCAAGCCTCGCCCCGAGTACCTCGCGGGGCTCCGCGAGCAGCGCTGCCACACGGTCCTTAACGTCCGCGACGCGACGCTCGACTGCTGCGAAGTCGAGGAGACGCTCGGCTGCGCCGGTATCGGGCGCCATCGAATCGATGTCGCTCGGCAGACGTGAAATGTCGACCTCCCCGAGGCGCTGTACGAGGTCATCCAGGGACTCGGCGCCCGGCGGCCCGAACCGCTGGGCGCGCATGACCTCGCGCTTGGCCTCCTCTACGCGTTGCTCGAGCGCGCCCCGCCGGACCGCCATGCCTCCGTCTATGTCATCCGCCATCTCTCTAAGGAACGAGGCGGGCAGGCCGTACCAGCGGCCCGCACACACCAGGAGCCGGGCGGCGATAAACGAGCCCTCGCGCATGCGCTTTTCGATGGCCGAGCGCACGGACCGCTCGGTGGAGCGCTCGGCCAGGGCCGGCGGGAGGTCGTCGAGCATGGCACCGATGATCGCATCCGGTTCGTACGGCGACGGCGTCCAGCCGCCCGCGTAGAGGAGGCCGGGGATCCACAGCAGCGGGCCATGCAGGGCGACCAAATGACGCACCGGCTCGACCTTGGGCGTTTCCTCGCCCGAGGCGATGCCCTTGAGGCGGGCGAGGACCCCATCAGCCAGGGCGACCGCCGCCGCGACGACCGCTCCCCGCTCCGCCGCTAGCGCCGCCAACTCGCGCCGGGCGCGGTCGGAGCCGGCGACGATGATGCCGCCGATCTCGCGCACCACCTTCTCGCGATGACCCAGCCCGTCCATCGGGCTTGCCGCCTCGACCCACGCCTTGCAGTAGCTGGCAAGCTCGCCGAGGTTTGAGATGAACCGCTCGCGCACGTCGCCGTACAGCTCCGCCGCCCCGGACTCCTCCTCACCGACCGAGATGAGGTTGTTCGCCTTCTCGTAGCTCAGGCAGAGATCAACTATCTCGCGCGCCTCCGATAGGCCATCGCCGCGGAGCATCGCCGCCTCTAGACGGCCGACCGGGCCAGCCTTGCTACTCAGCCAGTTGCGGACCTTGGTGGCGGCTTTGATGTCCCACCTTCCCGAGCCGATGACCTTGGCCTTCTCGACGACATGGCGGCGCACCTCCTCCGCGTGCCGCCCGTCGCTCGACGGCGCGGCGGCATAGAGGTTCGCGACCGTCAGCGGGAAGCCCTCGTCGCGGTTGCGCGTCACCGCCCTGGCGAGATCGAAGAAACAGTTGCCGACCCCGCTCTTTACGAGAGTCCCGATCGTCTCCACGAGGGTCCGGTGCGACGCTCCGCCGAACAGCGCGGGCTCGATGAGGGAGGCCAGCATGGCGATGCGGCGCGCCGTCCTTAGGTCCGAGTGCACGGCGGGCGAGCCGGTCATCTCCTGGGCTATCGTCGCCGCCTCGTCGAACATGGCGATCTGGCGCTGCGTCTCCACGTGGGAGAGCCCGTGGCCGATGCCCGCCGTAGCCGCCAGCCTGAGCTCGGTTTCCGTGAACGGCATCCCGGCGTCCGGCATCGACATGCCGGCCGCCCGGCGAAGATGGTAGACCGCGCCGAACTCGCCGGCTGCGAACAGCTCCTCTAAGCGCCTCGCTACATCGCCGGCCATCGGCACGGCCGACTCCAGAGCGGCCGCCCCGGCAATGGCCGCCTCCGCTGCGGCCCGCTCCAAGCGCACAGCCTCCGCCGTCGCGTCCAGCTCCGCCTGCCCAGCCGGGCCGGCCTCGGTCGGCGCCGCCTCCTCCGGGTCGTCGAACTCGACGACCTCTGGCTCCTCCGCCGCGCTCCGCGGCGCAGGCTCGGGCTCTGGAACCTCCGCGGGCGCTGTCGGAGCCTCGACCCTGATCCCCAGCGCGGCCATGCCGTCACTGCTCGGCGACTTCGGCTTGGGGGCCTCTGTCCCTCCGGCTACGCTCTCCGCATCTGAAAACGGCGCCGGCCGAACTGGAGGGGCCGGCGCGACGTCCGGCGGCGACGGAGCGGCATCGATCAGCACGGTCGCAGCCTCACGCGCGGCGTCGTACCCCGCGCTGCGGGTCTCCTTGAGGCGGGCACCGATGCGGGTCAGGACAGCGCCGAGCTCGTCGAAGTCCTCAATCGTGCGCCGAGCCTCCTGGCCCGACTGGAATACCTCCTCCGCTAGCGTTGTCTTGGCCTCGGCCCGGCCCACCACCGTCTCTGCCTCGGCGAGCGCGGCGCGCGGGACGCAGGAAGGCGCCTCGCCGACCAGTATCCCAATCTCCAGCTCGGCGGGCTCCGCCTTGCCGAGCACCGAGAGCCTCCCGAGGACGATCTCCAGACGCCGCAACAGGTCGCCCGTATCTGCGAGGGGCGGGCGAACGACCACCCACAGGTCGGCATAGTGCTTCAGCACCGCGACCTTCGCGGCGACCTTCTCCACGTCCGAGCCGTCCGGCGCGCCAGCCTCCATTGCCCTGGCCGCCTCAATGAGCTCCTGAAGCTCCCGCCGCCAAGATCGCGCCAAGTCCTCCTCGCTCATCCCCTCGACCAGCGCGCCGGGCGCCACGTCGGGCCCCGGACGGAGCGCCGCTGCTGCGACGGCCTCGGCGACCGCCGGCCCCACCTCGCGGCCGTCCTCCTCCCGCTTGCCCTCGTCGCCGTCCGCCTCGCCGTCCCGCCCAGTCCCTTCGCACGACTCGTCGAAGGTCTCAACGCCCATGGCCGTGTCGGCCTCCTCAGGCTTGCCCTCCGGGATCCACGATGCGCTCGCGCCGTGTCCTGTCACATCGGCACTCCAGTCGAGCGGATAGGCGGCCAATACTTGGCACGCCTCGAGAATCGACTCCGCCGAAGCCCCGAAGCAAGCCCGCCGTTCCGCAACTAGATCGGCCAGGGCCGGATGGTCGAACTTAGTGTACACGAACGCCGCGACCCAGGCGAACTCGGTCGCCTTCGCGGGGTCCTTGTCAAGCATGGCCCGGATTTCGGCGAATGGCGGTTCGGCCGTCCTACCGCCCCTCGGCGCCTTGGGAGCTTCCTTGGGAGGCTGGGGGCCGCGGTAGCGGTGGTACATAATCTTCTTGCCGCGGCGCGCCGGCGGCCCGCCCATCACGGCCGTGTAGAGCCCTCGGAAAGCGGTGTAGTCGTGCCTCTTGCTCGGGTTCGGGATGCCGTGGAAAACGGCCTCGCGGTAGAACGCCCGCAGGAAGAACGGATAGCGCATCCCCTCGACGACCAGGCGCTCCCACTCACCCGCCTCGGGCACCCGGTCCGGCCAGCCCCTGAAGCCGGAGATCCGCGCGATCTCCTTGCGGCCGGCCGTTGCGCCGCGCACGTAGCACTTCAGGAGCGCCATCTCGCGACGGACCCACTCCGGGGTCACGAACTCCGGGAGCGCCAAGCACGGCTCGCGCATTTGGATTATCTCGGTGACCAAACCATCCATCCCGCCCATGTCCTCTCCCCCGAACGATGCGCGCTCCAGGCGCGCTTGAACCAGGCTCGGCCCGGCCGGCCGCGGTGTGGCCGGCACCGGCCCCTCCTCGACGGCCTCCTCGACGACAGGCCCTTCCGCCGGCACCTTGCGCCGCCCGGGTCGGGCCGGCGCCGCGGCCTCCTCGGGCTTGGGCTCGTCGACCGCATCGAGATCGCCCTCGCGCTCGTCGTCGAGGACAAACCGCGCGAGGTAGCAGGTCCCGTCGACTCGCACGACCCGGACGTGCCGCCATGCCGTCTCGTCGACCTCGCCGGCGGGCAGGCGTGGAAAGGCCATCGGCGTACCCGCCGCGTCGTTCCGAAGCCACCGCCAGAGGTCGCGGGACGATGTCGCGTCGACCAGCACCAGTGGCCTGTTACCAAACGACGCCTCTTGGGCGACAACGTCGCGGACGAACCGCTGGTAGGGCGCCGCACCCTGCGCATAGCTTGATCGACCGGTCCGGCCATACGGCCGCGGCGGGGATGTCTCGGTAGAACCCCTCAATCGTCCGCGAGGCCGCGGCCCGGCCGCCGCTCGCGCAGAACCTCTTGAGATCCGAGATCGCGACCACCGGTCGGCGCACGATGAACTCGCGAACGTCGCTGTAGGCTTGCTTGCGCCGCGGCGCTGGGAACCCGGCGACCGCCGCGCGCAGCCGCTCGTGCTGCAGTTCCTGCAGTATTTCCGTCTCGCCGCCTGCGCGACCGAGCTCGACGCAGTCGTCCGTCGGCACGCCGAGGCCGCTATCGACCAGGACGACGTCCGCGTGGATGAACGGCGGTCGGAAGGCGGCGAGCCCCCAGTCGCGCGCCGGACGCGCCGCCATGGCCATTGTCTCATGCACGCAGCAGCCGAGATCGTCGACGCCTTCGGCCAGGTAGAGGCCCGAGAGTAACGAGAGCGCCCGCCTCAGGCGCGGCGGCATCGTCCGGTCCTGACGGACCGTCGCATCCGCCCGGTCGACGTCCGCAAGGTCCAGGAGCCCGCCCGCCAGCATAACGAAGGCCACATCGGGTGAAGGCGTCGGCATCCTGTCTCCAGTCAATCTCTCACGTGCACAGCGATATCGAGCCTTTTTGCCGGCAGCACTTCCAAACCTTTTAGCGGATTACCTCAACCATAAATACGCACTCACGCATCGTCAATTACCATCGATAACAGCATCAGCCTCATGATGCCATAAATGCTGGTTGCGGCCCCACGAAAGCCCGCAGTGGGCGGGCGCGGGCCACCTGGCACGCAACTATTTCTCAGTTCCACCCTCAGGTGCGAGTGATGCGACCAAAGAAGCCGCAAGGCCGCGTACGAGATCGGCGGTGGACTAGCACTACTTTGGCAGTTCCAGCGTGACGGCGCGAGGTGAGGGCTGTTGTGCAGCCCAATCCTCTGGATGTGGCGGTCGCGTTGGCTGGAGGCATTTCCGGTCGTGGCGCTCGGCACCGCCGTCGAGCGCGGCGGGATGATCACCTCCGCCGCAGGGCTGTGGGCGGCGACCGCACGGTAGACCGGCTCACCGTCATACGCCCCGTCGGCTAGCACCGTGCCGATCTGACGGGCGATCTGGTCGAGCAGTGGGCCGACCAGCGAAGCGTCCCCCTCCTCGTTGGACGTCAACGCCGAGGCGAGGATCACACCGCTATCCGGATCGACGGCCAAGTGCAGCATTCTCCACGTCCGGCGCGCGTGGCTGCCGTACTTTTCCAGGTGCCACTCGCCCCGGCCGAACACCTTCAGCCCGGTGGAGTCGATGACCACCGTCACCGGCCCGTCCGGGCCAGCGCCGACGCGACCTTCAGGTCAGCGCCGCGCCGGGAGAACGTCGTATGATCGGGAACCGGTAGGTCCAGGCCGAGCAGGCGCATCAGCGAGCCCAGTAAGCCTTCGGTCTGGCGCCACGGACGATCAAAGGCGAGGCGCAGCATCTGCCCGGCCTCGATCGCCAAGTCCGAGTAGCGGGAAGGTCGGCCACGCCGCCCAGTGGCGGGCGACGTCCACGCGGCGACCGCCTCCGGCGTCACCCAGAGCGTCAGGTCGCCGCGCCGACGCAGCGCCGCATCGTAGTTCGACCAGTTCTCGACCCGGTAGCGCGCCTTCGGGATTTTGTGACGACGGCTCTCGTTGGCCTTGTAAGGCATCGGGCTCTCGGCTTCAGCGGGACGCCTCTATACCCGCCAGAAGCCGCACACCGCCAGCCCCCGACGCTTTATGCGCCAACGTCAAGCCCGCCTGCTGGTGCTGGCATCACGCTGGCTCACCGGCCGCACGGGTATCACCCGCGTGGTGACCGGCATGGCGCCGGGCTGGGATCTGGCGCTTGCACACGCTGCGGTGCTGGCTGGCGTTCCGTTCACCGCCGCAGTGCCGTGCGATGCCCAGGAGAGCCGCTGGCTGGCACCATCCCAGCCTACTACCGCCGCCTGCTGGCGCTGTCAGCCAACGTCGTTGTGGTGTCGCCGGGCGGGTACGAACCGTGGAAGATGCAGGTGCGGAACGAGTAGATGGTGGATCGTTGCGACCTGCTGCTGGCGCTCTGGGACAGTTTCGCGCAGCGGCACAGCCAATTGCTGCTGGCACGCCGAGCGGGTCGAGGGCCCGATTGCGAATCTCAGGACCCAGTGGCTGCGGCTGAACGACTCCGATTCGGCTTTGGCATCTGGCGACCGGGCTTTCCGATGATGCTTATCCCCTGGCATCTGGCGACCGTCACCTTTATCCCTTGGCATCTGGCGTCCGGTTCTTGGCATCTGGCGACCGCCGACTCGGCGGAATCCTGATTCTTCCACTGGCATCTGGCGACCATACTAATAAGAGATCTCTAGTAACTACCAATAGACCGGTCGCCAGATGCCAATCCACACGGTCGCCAGATGCCAAATTGACCAAGACCGGTCCGGTGTGCACCATCGGAGCGAGAGGTGAGCCATGGCTGAAATCCACGACCTGATCATTCATCACGGCGCTGAGCGTGCCCGCGAAATGGTGCCGTCCGAGCAGCGGCGCTACGTTGACATTGCCGCCGCCCTGATGGAAGAGGAGCGGCTAGCCATAGGCATCACCTACGCCGGATTCTGCCTGACCAGCTTGCCCCACAAGCCTCGTCCGCCAGACGAGGTGTGGACGCGCCCCGGCGCCCGCGTGACACTGATGATCGCCCCCGGCCATGTGCGTGACCAGGGAAAAACCGTACCGATCGGTGTGCCGTATGGCGCCCGGGCGCGGATGATCCTGTTCTACCTGCAATCAGAGGCCCTGAAGCGCAGCACGCGCGAGGTGGTGCTTGGCAGGTCGATGAATGAGTGGTTCGGCCGAATGGGGGTATCCGTAGGCGGCACCAGCTTCACCGCGATCCGCGATCAGGCGCGCCGGATCAGTCGCTGCATTCTGACCTTCGACTGGAACGACAGCGCCGACCATGTCCAATTTGGCATCGTCGACGGCGCTTTCAATCTGGGTGGCGAGGCGATTGACGGCCGGCAGGGGAAGCTGTTCGAGGAGGTTGTCCACCTGTCGGAGGGGTTTTACGCCGCCCTGCGCGATCACCCCGTCCCGGTCCGCGACACCGCGCTGAAGGAACTGTGCTCGCAGTCGATGGCGCTCGACGCCTATGTGTGGCTCGCCTATCGTCTGCACAGCCTTAGCAAGCCCATGCCAATCTCCTGGCCGGCCCTTTACCAGCAATTCGGCGGCGGGTTCGCCCAGATGAAGCACTTCAAGCCGCGGTTCGTGGAGAGCCTGCGGGCAGCACTCGCCGCCTATCCTGAAGCGCGCGTCGATCTTGACAGCAATGGTCTCGTTCTGATCCCGTCTCCGCCGCCAGTGCCAAAGCTGACCGCGGCATGACGGTCGCCAGATGCCAAAGGCGCTTCGGTCGCCAGACGCCAAACGAGACCCAACCGCGAGGACACCATGGCTGTATTCGTATTTGCGTCGACTAAGGGAGGGCCGGGCAAAACCACGACCGCGGCCTGCATCGCCCATCACTTCTTGCGCGAGGGTCACACCGTCAAGGCAATCGACAGCGACCCCAACCAGAATCTGGTGAAGCGGCTTAGCAAGTCAGACGTGCCGGTGGAGGTGGTTGAGGAGGAGGGGCTATTGGCAGCCATCAAGGCGGCGCAGGCAGAGGCCGAGATCGTCGTGGTAGACGTCGCCGGCGTGCTGACGCGCGGCATGCTCTATGCCGTGGCGGCGGCTAGCGCAGTCATCATCCCGTGCAGCCCAGACCGCAACGACGTGATCGAGGCGGTCAAGACGCAGATGATCATCCAGCAGGCCCAGGAGATCAAAGGCCGGTCAATCCCGCACGCGGTCCTGCTGACCAAGGTGAATCGTCGCGCCCAGGTGACGGCAGAGACGGTAGACCAGCTGACGGTCTTCAAGGTGCCGATGCTGACGGTGGACATCCCCATGCGGACCGCCTACCAGCAGGCGTCCTATACCGGCGTGCCGATTGCCGATAAAGCGGTCCAGGAAGACATCGCTGCCCTGGCCGACCAGATCGCCGACTTGATGGAGGCTGGCCATGCCGCCGCGTAAGAACCCCATGGCCGGCGTGGAGGTGGTCCAAAAGCCGAAGCGCCGCACCTTCAAGGCCGAGGAGTTCGACCCGGAGCAGATCCGCAGCGAGATAAACCCGTTCGCCACCAAGCTGCCGAGTGTTGCGAAGCAGGCCGCCCAGCCGCCAACGATCGACAACGGCACGGGCGACCTAGTGTTGGACATCGAGCGCGATCTTGAAACGGTGGAGGACTTTTCCGGCGAAGTGAGCCGGCTGTGGGGTGACGCTGGCCGGGCGTTCATCGAGACGGGCCGGGCGCTGAACCGTGCCAAGGAGAAGCTGGCCCACGGCGACTTCATGGTGCTCACGTCGCAGCGCCTGCCCTTCTCACACAACATCGCCGACCGGCTAATGGCTATCGCCCGCGCTGTCGACGATGGCGTTTATCCCGCGGATGCGCTGCCGCCGAATTACACGGTCGCCTACCAGTTGGTATCGCTGTACGAGCACGAGCGCCCAGTGGCACTGAAAGAAGGGCTCGTCACCCCCGCCGTCACTCGCCGGGCCATCGAAGAGTTCAAGAAGCGGATGCGTCCCCAGGACGATGAGGCAGACGCCCGCGTGCGGGATCGGAAGCGGCTGGCTTCGCTGATCGGGCAGCGGGCCAGGATCGATGCCGAAATCGCCGAGCTGAAAGAACGCCTAGGCAACGACACGGCCTGATGGCAAATTCTGTCCCGGGACAGAATTTGGGTGGCCCCATGAGCCGACGCACCTCACCGGCTCATGGGTGTGAGAACCTGTTCGCAGCGGGATCTGCCTGTTGAGAGCGCCACCTCGACGAAGCTGATCGCGACGATCTGATGACAGTGCGGCGGGAGAATCTGACGGTCCGGCATCGTCTCGATGTTGAGGCAGAGCAGCTTGTCGTGATGCATCAGCATATTGCAGCAAGGTTGGGCAGGCCGAGAAGATCCCTTTCCGGGTCGCTGCTCATACGACGTGGATGGACTTCGGGCGCCCAAGGTCAAACATTCGGTTAAGGACCTCCACGGCGACCGAGATTTCAGTGGCCTGCGCCTCATTGCTGTGGGAGCGCAACAGCATCGCCGACTACCCGCTTGAAGCGCCCGATCTAAGCCTCACTAATGCGCGCAAATTATATACTCTGTCGCGTCGCCAGCTCAGCCGCCCAGTTTCGGCGATCTGCTGAAGGTGCTGGTCGCGCTGCGTGGGGGCGGTTTCGGCGGTGTCGCTGAACGCGGCGTCAGCGTGCGGCGGCACGATCACCGCGGCTTCCGGGTAGCGCGCCCTCATGTCGGCGTAGATGCTGTTCCGGTCGTAGGCCCCATCGCCCAGCAACGCGGTGACCGGGTCGGCCACCTGATCCAGCAGAGGGCCGGACTGTGCGGCGTCATCGACATCCCGGCCGGTCATGGGCGCGGCGACAATACGGCCGGTCACCGCATCCATGCCAATATGCAGTTTCCGCCAGGATCGCCGCTTCTTCGTACCGTGTTTTTCGATCACTCATTCGCCGGGCCCGCACAACGTCAATCCGGTACTGTCGACCAGCAGACGGATTGCACCGCCGCTGGCCTGTGGCGCCAGCAAGGCGACGGTCCGTGCACGCCGGCCGAGCGTGGTGTGGCGCAGGGCCAACCGGAACACCGCACTTACGCCGCCACCCGCCGCGGATCAGCGCCGGGTTGCTCTGTGGGTTGTCTGATGGTGGACGGCGACACGCGTGCGCCGGAGAGCGTGGCGTTGACGCAAGGCGGACGATGGGTGGCCGGCCGTCCGGCAAGGCCGTGGCGTGGGTGGTGCCGGAAGCCGCCGGCAGGATCGGCGTGACCGACGCGGGGCCAAGCGGGTGGGACCAGCGTCTTGAGGTGGCGCGGCGGCTTCGCCGTCGGCATCACCGGGGCCGAGGCGCCGCGCAAAACGATCAGAAACCGAACCGCCCGCCGCGAAACGGACAGGTCCTGCGCTACGTTCACCATGCTGACCATTCGAAAGGCCCCACCACCGAGCGGCTCATCTGCCGCTGGCCCAAAACGGACTGATGGCAATAGGGGTTGCCTCCGGCAGGATGAAGCCGCTTCGGCAACAGCCTCAACGGAGCCGTCGTCGGGCTTCACCTTGGCGGGCGCGATTGACCTGCGGTGCAAGGAGTCCACATACAGCGCTATCGGCCGCCCGCCTCGGAGATCCGTATCATGGCACCCACCCTTCGGTCCGTTCCTCAGCTGCCCGGCGCCGCCCGCACGGTCGCCATGGCGCTTAGCGCGCGGATGGCCGAGATCTACTCCCCCTATGAGGACGAGCCGTTGGGGCCCTTCAGTTTTTGGGGCGCAAACATGCTGCCGGTGATCAGCGATGGCGTGTTGAACCGGCTCGACCGGGCCGCCGTCACGCGGCTGGTGCTGGAGTGCGAGTTCCATGAAGTTCACCCCGATTTTCCAGAGCTGGTCAACCGCGTAGTGTGCGGCCCGCAGGGTGGCCAGGGCAAGAGGATCCGCGAGGTGGCGGGTGAGGGAGTTCTGTGGCTCGACGCCGCCGGTCGAGTCCGCTTCTTCGACCGGCTCTTGCTGGACGAGGACGATTGTTGGAGGATCAACCGGTCGCTGTCGCTGCTTGCTGCATTGGGATGGCAGGCGAGCCGTGCGCATCTGCATCCATCGAAGGCGCCCAGCCACTATCAGCCGCTGTTGTCTGAGGATGTGAGGCTGCGGGCACTGGCTCTCCTGCACCATCACGACACGGGCAACGTCGTGAAGCGAGCCTGTCCGGATCTTTCAGGGAGCGAACGCGCTCAGCTGTACAGGGCGCTGCAGCGGGCCGCTGACGACATTACGAAGGACAGCGGCATCCAGCCCGACGACACGCGCCGCGGCTATGGTGTGAGGCGAGTTGGCGGGGATGGTCCTCGACAATGGAGCTCCAGCAGGAACTGAACTGATGGTGTGGATGCCCCCTATCCTTGGCATCGGAGTATGCCAGGATGCAGTTGTCAGGCGCCCCCTAGAACTGCCGCCCTGGCGACACGAAGGCTGCCCCCCGGTTGCCCCGGTGGGCCCACAGGCTTGATCCTCCTCGGGCTGGAAAACTGCCCGTCGGATCAAGCCTATGGACTACCGGGACAACCTGAAGCCCATGCTGCGGTAACGATGGCAGAGGGGGCAGCGCTCGTGTCGCCAGGGAAATAGGGATGTCGCCTGACAGCAGTGTTTGTCTGGCCTTGCTGAAGGAGGGCGGCATGACTGAGACCTATCTGGTGGCGATTGATCTGGGGAAGCGGCATTTTCAGGTGTGCGCGACGGATGAAACGGGCAAGACGCTGTTCAACAGGGCCTTTTCCCGACAGAAGCTGCAGGAGCTCTTGGATAAGCTGCCGGCCTGCATCGAATGCTTCGCCGTGAGACCGTGCACCAGATCGAAGTTGCTGCTCTGGTGCGCGATCTGCTGGATGGGGCTGCCGTCGGGCTGGCAGGGAAACTCGCCATTGAAGTAGACGACGTGCGTATCCGGCGTGCGGGTCTCTTCCCCAGCCATGGTGAGGCTGGAGAAGAGCGTGCCCGTTCGCAACCGGCGCTGCGAATCCACGTAGGGCACCTCGCGCATGACCAGAAAGCCGCCCAGTACCTGCACAAAGTAGCCATCGTCGCGCAGGCGCTTGAGGTCGGCGTTACGACTGAACAGTGCGTGTGACATTGAACACGGTCCCCTTCTTCACGTCGACCGAGCCGCCGGCGCTCAGTTCGCCAGCGTGAGGCTTGGAGGCGGCATGGCGGAACGTCATCGAGAAGAGGACGTTGGCCTCGTGTGACCCAGGGAACGCCAGCTGCACGATCTGCTCGAACGTGACCAGACGGGGCCCGTCACCACCCGCGGGCGGGAGTTGACGATGATCTCAAAGGTCGGGACGGGCCGCGGCGCGGTGATGAACCGCTCTATCCCCGGAGCTGTCAGGTCGATCAGCTCGCTCGGCTCGATCAACCGGTCCTCGCCGCCACGCACTTCAAGGAACACAACGTCGTCCACGCCGACCTTGGCCAACGCGTAAAGAGTGTTGCCATTGATCGCCGGCTTGCCCCAGGCAAGCTGGTGGTCGTTCAGCGTCAGCTTGTAGTCGCGGTCAGTCTCAAAGGCTACGAAGCGCTCGGCGCCACGGTCCCGGAGGTCGAACGGCTCGTCGAGCCGGACGTCCTCGAAGTCGCCCGCCTCCAGGACGGCGAAGAGGCTGAAGCCGCGGCGTGAGATGAGCCTGCGCGAGGCCCTGGCCTTCCTGTGCGAAGCCAAGGTGGCGCGCAAGGACGAGCGGCGCATCCAGACGGCTATGAGCATCGCCAAGTTCCCCTTTGTGCGCACGCTGGAGGAGTTCGAGTACGACGCCCAACCGTCGCTCGACCCCAAGCAGATCCGCGATCTGGCAACCGGCCGGTGGGTGGCTAACGGCGACGCGCTTTTGTTGCTCGGGCGGCCCGGCGTGGGCAAAACGCATTTGGCTGTCGGGCTTGGCCGCGAGGCCATCCGGCGCGGCTACTCGGTGCTGTTCGTGTCGGCGGCGACGTTGCTGACAATGCTGACCAAAGCCCACGCGGATGGGCGGCTGGACGAACGGATGGGGCACTTCGCCAAGCCGAAGCTGCTCATTGTGGACGAACTCGGCTACCTGCCTCTGGAGACCAATGCAGCGCACCTGTTCTTCATGCTGGTGAGCCGCCGCTATGAACGCGGCAGTATTCTGGTGACCAGCAACCGCAATGTGAGCAAGTGGGGGAGCGTGTTTGGGGACCCCGTGGCCGCGACGGCGATCCTGGACCGCCTGCTTCACCACAGCCACGTCATCACCATCCGCGGCGACAGCTATCGGCTGCGCGAAAAGTGCCGTTCCGGTCTGATCAAGCCAATACCGTTCGCCACCGACGCGCAAAACTCCGCATGACCATGCCGTGGAACCGTCCTATGTCCGGCCGACCAGCGCCGCCTGCATCCAGGCTGGATGATCTCCCGCGGGGCGGGCTCCCTCAAGCCACGCCCTACGGGCCTCCGCCTCCGGCGGCTTCGGGCTTGACCGAACCCGCCCCGCGGGAGTCGTTGCTCACCATCGATTGCAAGCGGCTGTGGCGCTGGGCTCAACCGGGGGCCCATTCCTCGTGTCGCCAGGGAACCCCTTCCTAATGTCGTTTGACTGCGTAGGCTTTCAGCGTCAGCCCGCTGCCCTTCCAGGCCTCAAAATGACCGCGCCAATAGCTCTCCAGATCCTGACCCGACATCCTCTTACCCCGCTGAGCTGCGACCAGCGGAATATTTCATGAACCTCGATCACGTTGGATGTGTCGTCACGCAACGCTTACGGTGCTCCTACGCACCAATGGAATGAATAAGGAACAATTCAGCTGATCGACGGACCCCACGGCGTATACGAGTGTGGACAGAAAAAGGGCGGCCCCGGTCTGCGCCTGGCCGCCCTGAAGTCTGGCGCTACAACGACCCCATCCCATAGCGGAACGTGATCTCGCTGACGTATATGGTCCGCCTCAGCGGATCTTGGCCTGCAACCGGACTGCTATTTCAGCCTCCGTGCGTGTGTGCCGGGCCTGGCGCCGCTGCTCGACAAGGGGCCTGTCTTGCAGGATCCAATGCGCGGTGCCGAGGCTCGTGATCTCGCCCGTGGCGCCGCCGCAGGGGCAACCGCGCCAGCCGTGCCAGTTGGGCTCCGAGGCTTGGTGTTCGCCGCACGGGCAGATTGGCCACGGGGTGCCGTCCGGGGCGAACCGCACCGGGCGCGGAGTCGGCACAAACAGCGGTTCCTCGGCCATTGCACCTCCTTGTGAGCGCTTCAATATACAGCCCCCAACTATGGAGGACGACCGGTGATCGTGGCGGCGCAGTGCCTTGCTTGCGGGGCCGTAATCGTGTGCGAGCGTATACACGAGAGCCGGATGTGCTCCTGTCCAAACCGCGCCTTCGTCGACGTATCGATCGGCGGTCTGACTAGGGTCGGCGCGCGCGACTGGGCGCTGATCCGCGAGCTGAGCGAGGGCGAGGCCCAGGCGTTGCAGGGACCGCTGCACCAAGCCTGAGCCAGCGGCGCGGCGA
>JAEZED010000014.1 GCA_023417885.1 Planctomycetota bacterium | reverse complement strand
CTCGGGGCATGGGAAGCTTCCCTCGGGGCATGGGAAGCTTCCCTCGGGGCATGGGAAGCTTCCCTCGTGCCATGGGAAGCTTCCCTCGTGCCATGGGAAGCTTCCCACGGGGCGTGGAAAGCTTCCGACGGGGCATGAATTTGACCCGCCGCCTACGGATCATGCTTCGAACGCGCGCTCCGTCGCTCCGAAGGAGCAGCCCGATCCAGAGCCCGGGGCAACGCCCCGGGTGGCGGCGGCGCGAGAATCCAAGCCCCAACGGGGCGCTCGAAACCGAAGTTCGCGCTGCCCCTTCGGGGCGCCGGTCAACGCGCCGGCCTCTTACCCAGGGCGTTGCCCTGGGCTCTGGCTCGCGATGCACCTTCGGTGCGTTATGCGGATCATGTCTGGAACGCGCGCTCCTTTGGTGATAGTGGAGAAGATTGGCGCCCATGGGAGAGCAGACCGAGCCGGACTTCCCCGCGCGACCTAGCGGCCCCTGGGGTGCAGGTCCTTCACGGTCAGTTCAACGCTGACCCGCCCGTTCCACTTGTTCAGGCTCGGCTCCGCCACGAGATCCACCCGGTCGCCCGCACGCAGGCGCTGCGAGAGCGGGCCGCAGCCGAAGGCGATTGCCTTCATCCGGCAGCCGGACATGTCGTCCAGGAAGAGCTGGAGGTGGTCGCCGCTCTTCCCGCAGCAGCGCGCCGTCAGCACCGTCAGATCCCGCAGCACCAGCAGCGGCCGGGGGTTCCCGACACCGAAGGGGCCCAGCCTCCCCAGCTCCGCCACGAGCGGCTGGTCCACGCAGTCGAGGGTGATCTCGGCATCGGCGCGGAGCGTGGGGGAGAGATCCTCCGCTGTGAGTTCGCGCCGGGCGATCGCGACAAATCGATCGCGGAAGGCGTCGATGTTGTCGCGCGACAGGTGCACGCCCGCCGCCATCGCGTGCCCGCCGTGGTTGTCGAGCAGGTCGGCACACTCCGCCAGCGCGTGGGCCAGGTGGAAGCCGGCGATGCTGCGTCCGCTCCCGCCGGCGCCCCCGTTCTCGTCGGCAGCGAGGACAATCGCCGGGCGGTGGAACTGGTCCACGAGGCGCGAGGCGACGATTCCCACGACGCCGACGTGCCATCCCTCTCCCTCGACGACGATGGCGGGGTGGTCGCTCCCGTCCCAGCCGCGGTCGCGGATCTGCTCGACGGCCTCCTCGACGATCTTGCGTTCGGTGGCCTGCCGCTGGCGATTCTGCTCCTCGAGGAAGAGGGCGATGTCGCGCGCCTCGCCGGTGGTGGCGGTGGTGAGCATGTTGACCGCCTGCTCGGCATGCCCCATGCGCCCGCAGGCGTTGAGGCGCGGGCCGAGGAGGAAGCCGACGTGGTAGCTGTCCAGGTCCTGCCCGCCGAGGCCCGCGGAGTCGATGAGGGCGCGCAGGCCGCGCAGCTTCGTCTTCGTGAGCCCGCCCAGCCCGTAGCGGGCGATGATCCGGTTCTCCCCGACGAGGGGGGCGACGTCCGCGATGGTGCCCAGCGCCGCCAGGGCCAGCGCCTCGACGAGGAACGCGCGCATCTCCGGGCTCACCTTCGGCTGGCCGGTGAGCTGCTTGCCCGTCTCCCACGCCAGCTTGAAGGCGACGCCGGCGCCGGTGAGGTGCGGGTTCGCATAGGCACTGCCCGGAAGGCGCGGGTGCACGAGGGCGTAGGCGTCGGGCAGATCCGGCTCCTGCGTACCGGGCATGGCGCGCCACTCGTGGTGGTCGGTGATGACGAGGTCGATCCCCGCCTCCTGCGCGACGATCGCCTGCTCGATGGCGGTGATGCCGCAGTCGACGCTGACGACGACGTTGTTCCCGTCGCTGGCGAGCTTGCGCAGCGCGTCGGAGTTGAGGCCATACCCCTCGTCGACGCGGTGCGGGACGTAGGTGCGGACGTCCTGCGGATCGGCGCCGAGCAGGATGAAGGTGTGCCAGAGGATGGCGGTCGCGGTGATGCCGTCGACGTCGTAGTCGCCGTAGATGACGATGCGCTCCCCGTCGCGGATCGCGCGCGCCAGCCGTTCCGCCGCCCGGCTGGCGCCCGGGAGGCGCTCCGGTTCGATGAGCTCGGCGAGCTGCGGGCGGAAGAAGGAGCGCGCCGCGTCGAGGTCGCCGGGGCCGAAGCCCCGGTTGAGCAGGATCTGCCCGGCCGTGTGGGAAACGCCCAGCGCCCGGGCCAGTTCCCCCGCCGCGTCGCGGTCAGGGGTGGGAACGCGCCAGCGCCGGCGGGGCCAAGTCGCCTCCGGCCCGCCCTGGCCGCCCCGGGATCGCACCTCCGTGTCGAACGTCACCGCCATGTGTGACATGGTTGCAGGTTCGGCGGCCCGAGTCACGCATCGGCCGATTCCGTGGGTGGGCCATTCTTGAGACGGGCGCTGCCGAAGCGGGCATTTCCACGTCGCGCGGGTTTCGGCTATCAAGCATGGATGCCCCAGTTCATCGCGACCAATTGGTGGGCCCTGTCCCTGTTCGGCCTGTTCATCGGCGTCTTTGCGGGCCTGTTCGGCCTCGGCGGGGGTGCGGTGCTGGTGCCGGTGATGGTGCTCGCCTTCGACTTCACGCAGCGGGGGGCACAGGGGACGAGCCTGGCGGTGATTCTCTCGCCGTCGGCGGCCCCGGCGATCTGGCGCTACCACCAGGCGGGGAACGTCGACTGGTGGTTCGTGCTGAAGGTGATGCCGTTCATGCTGGTGGGAAGCTATTTCGGGGCATGGATCGCCAACTGGCTCCCGCAGGGGCTGATGCGGATGCTCTTCGCGTTCGTCCTGATCTACGTCGCGGGCTACATGGTCTTCGCGGGAATGGGAAGCCCGGCCCGGTCCGCGGCTTACGCGATGTTGCCGGCGATCGTGACGGTGATCCTGGCGGCGGCGCTGGGGGTGTTCAGCCGCGCGGTCGAGCCCGCGGCGCAGGACTCTCCGGATCCGGCGACGCCGCAGGCGGACGCCGCGGAGGCGGGCGATGCCCCGGGCCGAGCGGAGTGAAGCGAAGGAGCCCGGCCGCAGGGGCCGGGCTCCGGGGTTCAAGCCGTGTTCGCGTGAAGCTCAGGCGTCGGGGTCGATGACGACACCCAGGCCCAGGCCCCAGTTGAACTCGCCGTCGTCGAACGACTCGTCGGCGGCGTCGACGTCCTCGAAGTAGAACAGGTACTGGACTTCAGCGAAGAGGAACCAGCTCTCGTCGAAGAAGTACTTGATACCGGCCTCGGGGCCGCCGAGGAACAGGTCGGGGACGGCATCGCCGTACTGGTAGCCGACGCTGGCGCCAATGAAGGGCTGAAGGGCCGAATCCTCACCACCAAAGTGGTAGTTGATGAAGATGTTGGTCTGGCCCGACAGGTTGCTGCCGGCAATGTCGGAGTAGACGAAGGACTGCCGGACGCCGGCCTCGAACTGATCGGTGAAGAAGTAGCCGCCCGTAGCGTTCACGGAGGCGATGACACCGTCGAAGTTGACGTCATTCTCGGCGAAGCCGCTCAGGCGCAGTTCCCAGTCCCCCTCCTCAAACTCTGCCTGGGCAGGGCTGGCCGAAAGGCCCAGCGCAGCGACGGCGGCGATGGCCGCAGCCGCGATACCGGTCCGCTTCAGCGACGGAAGGTTGCGAAACATTTGGAGCACGAGGTCCTCCTTCAAGAAGACAGTGAAGTGTGAGATGGGCTCAAAAGTAAGAACAAACACTCTCAACCAGGGCCGAGGTTCCGGAAACCATAGGGACGCAACTTGCGTCCGCGCTTCCGGGCCTCGCCACATCGGCCCCGCAACGACTGTGCCCTGCATGTCGATCTTCCGGCCGACGGCCGGGGGGGCTTACTGACGGAGGCGTGGCCGAGTCTCGCACTCCGCCGATCGCTCGCCGTTCGATCCTGCTATCGGAAGAACGACTCGCGGTTCGCCACTATAACGGGCACTACCACGGGCGGTAGGCCCAAACGGCCAGACACGCGGGCACTTTATCCCCAGGTAAACCACCGCGCGAACCGAAGAATCCGCGTTACCAGTACAAACAGCACGTCCGGTAATTACCCGTCGCCCGCCTCGACCTTCCGCGACATCGCGCACCACCGGCAACCGCAGTCGCCCATCTTCTCACCTGGATCAACCAGCGGACAGTGCTCCAGCGGATCTCGCGCCTTGGCCGTTATCGGGCATCCGCACCCCGCCTCCGGCTCCGCCCCGCGCTGCCAGATCGGGCGGCCGCAGTAGCTCTCGCCATCGACGATCACCCGAAGCGGGCATTCGCGGCAGGCTTCGAGGCGACGACGCCAGTCCGGGGCGACGACAAGATGTCCGGAATCGCGCCACCGCGCCCGGGCGTACTTGGCCGCGGCGCGCGAGAGGGATCGGAATCCGCCTGTCGTACGGGCAAAGGCCACGGACGAGGAGGAGGCGCGGCCGCAGCGGTTGCAAGACACCCTCTTTTATCGGCTCCCGCTGTCCTGCCACGCCAGCGGTCGGTGCGGCGGCCAGGGTGGGGGCGGGGCATACAATCGCGCCCGCCCGGGGGTGAGCCGCATCCATTGTCTGCTTTGGAAGCGCCGGCCCGGTCCCGAGACAGGTGCCTTTCGCAGCCGATCTTCAGCCGTGTTCGGGGGTGCCGGGCGTCGGTTAGGGTTGTGAGCAGGCATCGATCTGGCCGAAGAGACTCCGCCTGCAATCCCCCTCGCCGCGGCCGCAGGGACGCGCCGGCTTTGCCTTATGAGTACTGCCGTACCCTCCTTCCCTTCGCAGGCGACTCCCGACGCGCGAGGGCAGCGGGGCGACCCCGCCCCCGCACCCGCGAATCTGAAGGACGGCGCTCGCATCGAGGCGCCGAAGCCGCCCGCGCGCCAGCTCGAGCCGGCGCCGGCAGCACCTTTGGCGCCGGCGCGCGACGACGATCTGCCGCGGCCGGGTGAGGTGGTGGATGGCTTCTGGTGGACGCCCAAGTGGGCCCAGCCGCTCGTGAAGTATCGCTGGGTGCTCGTCGTGCTATGGCTCGGCATGCACGTGGCGGCCTTCAACGGCCAGTGGCGCATCGGGGCCGACTCCGCCACGTTCCGCTCGGTCGCGCGCTCGTTGGCGGCGGGGGAGGGATATGCGATCCTCGGCGAGCCGCAGACACAGGTATATCCCGGGCTGCCCTTCCTGCTGGCGGGGCTCGAGCGCCTGTTCGGCCCGGCGGCATGGCCCGGCGTGCTGGTGACGCTGGCGGCGTCGGCGGGCGTGCTCTGGTTCACGTACCACCTGATCCGCCGCATCGCCCCGGCATGGGTGGCGACGGTGGTGACGGCGGGGGTGGGGTTCAACGAGTTCTTCGTCTCGCTCAGCCATGAGCTGATGACGGACATCCCGTTCCTGCTTGGCGTCGTGATGGCGCTGTGGGGGTGGGAGACGCTGACGGACCCGGGGTTGGCGCGCCGGCTTCGGAGCGGTCTGTGCCTCGCCGCGGGCCTGGCGCTGGCGGCGAGCATGCGCCCGACCTTCTGGGTGCTGGCGCTGGCGCTGGGCGCGGTGTGCGTCGGTGGATTGCTCGTGGGGCTGTTTCCGCGCTTTGCGCCGCGCGCCTGGACGAGCGGCCGGGACCAAGCGCGGTCGTGGCGATTCTACGCGACGTGCCTTTCGGTCGTCTTCGTGGTCGGGCTGCTGTTTGCCGTGGTCGATCCGCGCACCCGCACGCTCGACCTCCTGGAAGGGGGGTACGAGTCGGAGGTGGCGGAGCGTGTGCTGCGCGTCGAGGATCGCATTCGCGAGACGCCGGACAAGCTCTGGGAGATGCTGGAGGACCACCTGGAGGCCCTCTTCTTCGCCGAGCGCGTCGAGTTCCTCAACCTGCTGCTCGTGGCGACGCTGCTGGTCGGCGTCGTGCTCGTGGCGCGCCGGCGGCCGCTCTGGGGCGGGCTCGTGGGCGTATTGCTCGTGGTCGTCTTCTTCGCCAGCAGCACGCCGCGGTACTACATGATGGTGCTGCCGGTGCTCTGGCTCGGCTGGGCGACGGTGATGATGTCGGCCAGCCGTCTCTTCCGGCGCGACTGGCCGCGCGGGGCGTTCCTGCTGGCGACGCTGGGCGGCGTGCTCCTGTGCAATGTGGCACACGACGCGAAGTTCGTGGTCGAGCAGCGGGGGACGCCCTTCATCGAGTCGTACAAGGACGGCCTGTACGTGCCGGTGGTCGCGATGGCGCAGACGCTGCGGGAGCACACGGCACCGGGCGACGTGATCATCGGCCCGTTCGGCCCGGAGATGACCTACCTCAGCCACCGGCGCGTGCTCGGCAGGCGCCACATCCTGACGGGATACGAGTCGAGCTCGCGCGATCAGGCGCTGGCGGTGGAGGCGACGGGCGCCGACTGGATGGTCTTCCCGACCGACGTCTACGGGCACAAGGACAGCCCGATCGACCGGCTCGGCCGCGAGGGGATTCTCGTTCCGACGAACGAGGACGACTCCACCGTCATCTCCGCCGGTGAGTTTGACGGGAGGAAGTGGTACTTCACCACATGGGCAGTCGATCACACGATGCTTCCGGGGCCCGGCCAGGCGGACTAGCCTGCGCAGGGGCGCGCGGAGTCGGAGCGAGCAATCGAAGAATGGCCAGCCAGACAGCCAAGCCGACCGAGTCGCCGGCGCCGTGGCACCAGCGCCCGCGCCCGCTCGGCGTGGTGCTCGCGGCGTGGCTCCTGCTGGTCTTCGGGCTCGTCTGGAATCCCTGGTGGATGCCCAGCGGCGACGCGGAGCTCTTCGTCGTCGTCGCGCGCAACCTGCTGCACGGCCAGGGGCTGGAGTTCAACGGCCTGCCGGTGGCGTTCGTGCCGCCGGGGTGGCCGATCGTGCTCGCGGGGCTGCTGTCGCTGACGGACCAGTACCTGTGGCTGAAGGCGGTGCAGATCGCCAACATGCTGGTCTACTTGCTGTCGGCCTACGCGATCCTGCTGCGATTCGTTCCCGCTCCGCGTGCAGCGGTGGCGTGCGGGCTGGCGGGCCTGCTCTGGCCGCTCTATCCGCTGACGATGTGGCTGCACAGCGACGCGTTCTTCTGCGCGATCGCCGGTCTGACGGGCCTCGCGGCGGTGACATGGGGAGACGGCCGACTGGGGCGGGGCTGGCTGCTCGTGATCGTGCTCGGATGCGCCGCCGGCGTGGTGGTGCGGTGGGCGGCCCTGGCGCAGGCATTCGTGCTGGCGGCGATGATCTGCGGGAGCGGGCGGGAATCGCTCGGCCGCCTCGGCTGGTGGCCCTACCTGACGCTTCGCCAGGCGGCGGGCGTGATTGCGGTCTTCGTGGCGACGTTCGGGACGTTCGTCGTGACGAAGCAAGCGATGGATCATCACCTCCAGGCCGCGACGAAACCGGCGCTGCGCGATACCGAGCCTGCGCCGGACGGTGCGGTGAGCATGCTCGCCCGCATCGGCTTGCCGCTGGCGGTGATCGAGCTGCCGGAGGAGGTGGTCGCACCGGACCTGTTCATCGGGCGTGAGGATCCGGATCTGACGCCGCTCCAGGAGACGACGCGCCGGGCGCTCTCAATCCCGCAATGGGTGAGCTGGACGCTCTTCGCACCGCTGCGCGTTGTGGACGGGTTCGACCCGTGGGGCATCTGGCTTGATCGCGGCGTGGGGCTGCTCGCGATGGCGATGCTGGCGATCGCGGCGGTGAACGCAATGCGGCGAACTGACGAGGAAGGGCGCCGGCCGCACTACCTGTGGCTCGGCGTGCTGGTCTATGTCATGGCGCTGGGGATGAACTGGCCGCACGTGAACAACCGCTACCTCGTGCCGATTGCGCCGTTCCTGATCGCGGGGATATTGACGGGGGTGGTGCGGCTGGGGGTCACGGGAGTCGGGGCTGGTGGTCCCCGTTTTGGTTGGCTCCGCGCGGGCGTTGCCCGCGGGCTCGAGGTGAGCTTTGTGGTTGCGGTGGTGGTGATCAATGGGGCGCTTTGGAGCGTTGACGTGGTGCTGTGTCGTGCGGGGAGCGCGGAGGACTTCTACGCGCGATGGGAAGCGGGGATTTACCCGTCGCTCATCGAGATCGGCGTGCACCTGGACTCGCTGGAGGGGGTCGAGGACGGCCAGATCGTCGCGAGCGAGCGCTACCAGAACCTCAACGAGCGCTGGGAGTATCCGCTCTCGCCCCGGGCGCTGGTGCTGATGACGGGCCATCATGTCAGGTCGGTGCCGACGCCGCTCACGGGCTGGGGCATCCGCAAGGCCCAGTCGTGGGCGCGGGAGACGGATGCCCTCTACTACGTGCAGCAGAACCCGACCATGCCGGGACGCATCTGGCACTTCCGCGTCCCCGACTGGCTGGAGGAGCGCATCACCGGCTGGCCCCCCGCGCGCGCGCGGCCGCAGTTCGAGCTGTTTACGATGCAGCCGGATCCGATTCCGAAGAACCCGGATCTGGAATCGCTTAAGTACCAGCCGGTGCCCGTGCTGCGGGGCGAGGCGCTGGAGGCGGCGACGCGCCGGGTCCCGCACGTGGACAGGTGACGCAACTGTCAGCGCCAGAGATGGTTGCGGCAGAGCCGGAACCGGTTGAACGCCCGGGCGCCTCAACATAAGGTGCCCGTTACCGCCTCCTGAATGGAATCCGACACCTCCATCCTTCGCCCCAGTGCCCCCGCGTTCGCGCGGGTGACGGCGGCGCCGCACGCGCGCGTCCAGCAGGCGACGGAACGCGCTGCGACGGACTCGGGGTGGCTTCATCGCCTGCTCGGGCCGTACGCGCAGCATCCGCGTTGCTGGTCGGGGCGCCAGGCGCTGTTCGTCACGATGAGCGGCCTGGCGCTCTTCTACCTGGCGCTGCTTCACCCCTACTGGGTGCGCGGCGGCGACTCGGAGCTCTACCTTGCCATCGCGCGCAACCTCGTGCGCGGCGAGGGGTATCACTACAACGGGCAGCCCGTCGGCCTCGTCCCGCCCGGCTGGTCGCTGCTGCTGGCAGCGGGGATGTGGTTCACCAGCATCATCGGCATCCTGAAGCTCCTGCTGATCGCCAGCGTGCTCGTCTACCTCGGCTGCGCGTTCGCGGTGCTGTCGCGCTTCGCCTCCCCGTGGGTCTGCGCCGCCGCGGTGGCGATCGTGGGAGTTCTGCAGCCGACGTGGCAGCTCTCGATCTGGTTCTTCTCCGACGGCCCGTTCCTCGCGACGAGCTGGGCGGCGCTCCTGATGGCCGTCCAGGCGCGGGAGCAGTGGGAGCAGGGCCGCGTGCGCTCGGGCGCGTTGCGGCTCACGGCGGCGCTGGCGCTGCTGGCGGCGACGATCTCGATCCGCTGGACGGGCATTCTCTGGTGGCCGATCATGGGGCTTGCGCTGCTGGAGGGGCGGCGTTTTGCGCGGTGGCTGCCGGGGGCGCGTCTCCAGTTGCGGCTCTGGCCGAGACGGATCGACGCGATGTGGGTGGGCGCCGTGCTCTGCCTGGTGGTGGCGGGCGCGGCCTTCTTCGGGCTGCGCTGGTGGATCAAGGTGGACCCGGCCGACCTCGACCCGCGCTACAGCACGTTCGTGGCGGGGGGCTACGAGCTGGTGAATCCGCACGGCCGGCCGACGGTGGGGACGCACGTCCAGCGGTTCCTGAACGGGCCGCAGTGGCTGGGCGTGGTCTACTGGAACATGGCGGCCCGCACCGGTACGGCGCGGATCGAGGTCTTCTTCCTCGCCGCCCTCACTACGATCCCGCTGCTGGTGGCCGGCGCCGTGGGCATCGCGCGGCGGCAATGGATCTGGCTGGGGGCCGCGATGGCGTGGGTTCCGGTCATGGTGACGTGGCCCCACGCGATTGATCGATACACGCTTCCGGTGGCGCCGGTGCTGGTGCTGGGCACGATCCTCGGCGCCGCCTGGCTCTGCCGTCGGCTGGATCGGCCCATCGCCTCAAGCCGCGGCTACGTCGTCATGCTCGCGGGGATGATGCTGGTGACATGGGCGCTGGCGGCGACGATCGGCGGGCTCTTCTGGTCGGCGGCGACCAACACCGGGCCGCGGGTGATCAACGAGCTGTTCATGAAGGTGGTCTGGCACGAGCCGCGCGGCACGCCGGACTGGCTGACCGGCCCCGTTCTCGCCTGGAGCTTCGCGGGCGTTGTGCTGGCGCTGCTGCTTGTGACGGCGCTGCGGCGCGTGGCGCGTGAGCCCGCGGGGGAGGGGCGACGACTGCCTTACCTGCTGCGGCGTGCGCCGCTGCTGCTGGTCGCGCCGGCGCTGGCGGTGTCGCTGGCTTATAACCTCTCGATGTACGCGCTGGAGGTTTGGGTCTCGCGCGATCCGGTGGCGCGGTACGAGGCGGGGGCCCAGCGGGCGCTCAACTCGATCGGCCACTACCTGCGTCAGAACGACGCGAGGATCTACCCGGGCGAGATAGCCGTCGCCAGCGTCCGCCCGATCAACGGCACGCGCCTCGAGACGCTGGGGGAGCGGCGCAACGCCGTCTGGGTGACCGACCGCAACGCGATCGATGTCCCGTACAGCCTCTCGCACGAGCCGGGCTGGGATCCGCTCCACTGGAAAATGCGTCCGCCGTGGGCGCCGACCTGGCCGCAGGGGCAGGAACTCAGCCCGCGGCTCGTCGAGTGGCTGCGCGATCGCGAGGCGCGCTGGTACATCATCATGCCGATGCAGGAGCGCTTCCTGCACCTGCGCCGCGTGCCCTGGGCCGAGCCCCCGGCGGCGGCGGACGGGGAGATGCCGGCCGACACCGACTGGCGCCTGTACGAGATCACGGACGAGGAGATCCGGCGGGTGGAGGTGCGCGACCAGCCGAACGCGATCATCGTCGTTCCGGGGCTGGAGGACGTATCGGTCGTTCGCCCCCCGAGAGCGTGGCTGCCGCTGCCGTACGACTGATCCGGGCACCTCGCGTCCCGTCGGGCGGTTGTCCGTTCCGTGATAGGCGGGTGGGCCTTAACGTGACCTTGGCCACGCCCGGCAGGGGCGGGCAACGGCCGAATGGCGACACCAGGCACCATGGCCACCCCGGATCGCGC
>JAEZED010000038.1 GCA_023417885.1 Planctomycetota bacterium | reverse complement strand
GGCGCACGCCGCTCGTCCCGGCGGCGACCCGCCGCGGCCCCTAAAACCCCGGGGCGGCCCGGGGGGCGGCGGGGTCGCCGCTGCCACGAACGCCGAACCCTGCTCTACAGCGATGTCCCAGTCCGCCACACTCGAGTACCAGCCGAAGCGCCGGCGCGAGAAGCGCAAGACCCACTTCTGGCGGGCCACGGCGTACCTGCGGCCCTACCGGAAGCTGGTCGTCGCCTCGGTCCTCTTCGCCCTGCTGGCCGGCGGCGTCCTGGCGGGGAGCATCACCGCCGTCCTCCCCGTCCTCCAGACCCTCCTCAACGGCGACACGCCGCAGATGTGGGTGGACCGGATCATCGCGGAGCGGCGGTGGGGGATTGATCTGGCGGATGATCCGGACGAGGTGCGCATCCTGAGCCACCGCGGCGCCGTGTTTCTCGAGGCACCTTCCTTTGACCTGGTGGGGGAGCCGGATGGGCCACTCCGGGACGCCGCACCCCGGGCGCAGCTCGATGCACTGCTGGCCGCCGCCGACACACGCGGCTTTCACGATGCGCCGGCGACCCAGGTCTTCACCGGGCTTGCGAACGTTCCGGCTCAACCGACGCCCCTGTACCTCCGCGCCCTCCGGCGCGTCGTCTATCTCCTTCCCTCCAACCCCGTCGGCGCCATCGCCGCCATCATGGGGCTGCTGCTGGTGCTGGCGACGGTCTCCGGCCTCATTCGCTTTGCCCAGGAGTACCTCTCCGGCAAGGCGGCGCTCTTCGCCATCAACGACATCCGCCGCGACCTGTACGACCACGTGCTGCGCGTGCCGATGAGCTACTTCGGCCGCGCCGGCACAGGCGACGTCACCAGCCGCATCGTCGGCGATGCCATGCAGCTTCAGCAGGGGTTCACCACGCTGCTCGGCCCCGCCGTCCAGCAGCCGATCCTTGCGGGCTTCGCCTTCATCGTCGCCATGATCATCGACTGGCGGCTCACGCTGCTCATCGTCCTCTTCGCGCCGTTGATGGCGGTGGTGCTGCGGAAGTTCGGCAAGAAAACCCGCCGCGCCGGGCGCGAGGCGCTGCTGAACAACGCCGAGCTGCTCGGGCAGATCGAATCGACCCTTGCCGGCATCCGCGTCGTGAAGGCCAACGTCGCCGAGACCCACGAGAGCAACCGCCTGCGCCGCATCCTCGACGGCGTGCTGCGCTACCAGGTGAAGCTCCAGAAGTACGACGCCGCCAGCAGCCCGACGATGGAGACGATGGCGGTCGCCGGTGTGGGCGTGATCGTCATCGTCATGGTCTACCTTGTGCGCCAGCAGGGCTCGCTCAGCGTGGCGGGAGCGCTGCTGATCTTCGGCTGCCTCGCACAGATGGCCGACGCGCTGCGCCGCGTCTCCAAGCTGAACGTCGTGCTCCAGAAGAGCAACGTCGCGGCGGAGCGGATCTTCGAGACGATCGACCTGCCGTCGGAAAGCCAGAGCCCGCGATCGCAAAGACGCGAAGGCGCAAAGAGAGACGCAAAGACGGAGGAAGGAGTTGGTGCAGAGGGCGCCACCTCCGAACAGGCTCCTTCCTCCGCAGGCTTTGCGTCAGGCTTTGCGCCTTTGCGTCTTGGCGATCTCCGGCCCTTCGATCGCGAGATCGTCTTCGACAACATCGGCTTCCGCTATTCGCCAGATCTTCCACCCGCCATCCAGGGCGTGTCGCTCACGGTCCGCAAGGGGGAGAGCGTCGCGATCGTCGGGCGCAACGGCAGCGGGAAGACGACGCTGCTCTCCCTCCTGCCGCGCTTCTTCGACCCGGACGAGGGGGCGATCCGCATCGACGGCGTCGACATTCGCGACGTCGCGCTCCAGAGCCTTCGCCGGCAGATCGGCGTCGTGACGCAGGAGGCGGTCGTCTTCCCCGGCACCATCGCCGACAACATCGCCTATGCCGTGCCGGACGCGACGCAGGAGCAGGTGGAGTCTGCGGCGCGCCAGGCAGAGGCGCACGAGTTCATCATGGCCAAGCCGCAGGGTTACGACACGCCGCTGACGGGCCTGGGGGGCCAGCTTTCGGGCGGGCAGCGGCAGCGGCTGAACATCGCGCGGGCGATCCTGCGCGATCCGCCGATCCTGATCCTCGACGAGGCGACGAGCCAGGTGGACGCCGAGAGCGAGCACCTGATCCAGCAGGCGATCCGCCGGCTGATGCAGGGTCGGACGGTCTTCGTGATCGCACACCGCTTCAGCACGATCCTCGACTGCGACCGGATCGCGCTGATGGAAGCGGGGCGGCTCGAGGCGGTCGGCACGCACGAGGAGCTGCTCGAGAAGAGCGACCTCTACCGCCAGCTCTACGACCGCCAGCTCGTGGGGGTGTGAGTGCCGCTACTGCGCGATCACGACTTCGTCCAGCGTGGCCTCACGAACCTCGACCGCTTCAGCGTGCCCATCAAGAAATGCGACCATCGCCCGTCCCTGATGTCGAACTCCCGAGATGCGCGGCCCAGTGACATCGCCACTCCGCAGCAGCACGTCCAGCATGGTCGCGCGATCGAGACCATCGGGGGATGGCGTCCAGCAGACCGTGTCTGAATATGTTGCCAAGTCCGCATCTGCTGCCAGCATCGTCATGCTCGTCCCACGCACTCGTGCCAAGTTCCCGCGCAGCCGTCGCGGCGAGGCGGGGCGACCTGCTTCGAAGCCCAGCACCGCTCCGTTCAGGCCATAATCATTACGAATCTTCCAGTAGGGGAGCTGGGCGACAGCTGGAAAGTTGAACTGCAACTGCGGAACGCGCGACTGCCGTGCTTCGGAGGGGCATTCAAACATTGCGCGCGCACGATGCCCGTAGCGATCCGAGTACGTCCACAAATCCGACTCGCTCGCGACGGACTGCTCCCCGCCGACGATGAACTCCTCGAGTGTCACGGAGTAGGGCAGAAGCACGTCCCGGGTCAGGAAACGTGGGGAATTGAAGTCCAGTGGGGCATACTCGTACCTTCTCTGCAACGAATCGCCGACGAGCACCGACATCGACGGAAATCCGCGCGGCGACTGCATCTGTATTGCGCCCGCAAGCGGCAGAAATCCATTCGAGTCATTCGAGCGTGACATCGCAACTGATGTTTGCTGCCGCAGGTTGTTGAGACAGTCGCTTTGCCGCGACGCTGATCGCGCCCAGGCAAGAGCCGGCAGCAGGAGCGCCAGCAGCAGCCCCACCGCACCGATCACAACAAGCAGTTCCACCAGCGTCACTCCGGGACGCTCTTCGATTGGCCTGAAAGGAGGAGCCATTTATTATTCTCCGACCGCAGGCGTCGGCACCGGCAGAACCGGTATAGGAACGCCGCGAGGAAACTGCTCGGTACCCGCCTCCACCAGCAGCCATGCGTTATCGCCCGGCCGCCTCATGAATGAGAACACGAAGGCACCCTCGAAGGAATTGGCGCCTGGAGGATGTATCGTCGCAGGCACCCTTACTTGCAGAACATCTGCCCTTGTTCGCAGAGGATCGTACTCGCTATACTGGGTCGAGCTCAGCCGGGCCGACAGGACCGGAACAAGTTTAGCCTCATCACTCGCCTCGCCGCTGGGCATCATAACGCCGGCAAGTACCAGCGGCCGAAAGGATGCTTCGCCCACCCGGAGGCGAGCGTTTCTCACAAGCGCCGTCATCCCCTCCCAAAGCCGCGGATTCTTATCTGCCCACCACGCGCGATCATCAATGCCGTGGGTGTTTCGATGGTGCTCGAGATATTGTTCCAGCGTTCCGGAGTGGTAGATGTTGATGATGGTTTCGGCCTCAACGAGGAACTCTCGCACCTCATCGGCGGCAGTCGCCTCGGCGGGCATGCTGCGACGAATGGTTTCCAGCGCCTCGCGGCGCTGGTGGCGATCGAATCTATGAGCTTCCCGATTAACGGGCGGCCCGCCGATCTCGTTAGTCGTAGTATTGTCATCCGGAAGCTGGCGAACAGCGGCGGCGCGAAGAAAGGCAAGCCCGCCGGCACCAGCGAGGAGGGTCAATCCAACAAGGATGACAAGGCGTTGGCGAAATGTCATCATTTAAACCTCGTTCGAATCAAACGGGGCCCAGCAGACTACCGATAGAACGTCCGCCAGCTGAGCTGGCGCTATGATCTTGTAAAGCCCTGCGAGGATTAAAACGCCGCCAACAAATGTGATCGGTCGATCGAGTGGCACGATTTGCATGCTCGACATCTGGGGGGAGCGGGGGGGGATGTGATTGGCGTCGGCAAGGATTGGATAAGAGGGAGACTACTCTTTTCGTCGTGAGATGCCAACAGCGTTTAGCATCAGGGGCCGCCATCGGGGGTGTGATTCGGGCGGGGTCCGACGCCACCGCGACCGCGAGCCGCAGCGGCGGCGGATTCCAGCGCCGCCAGTGGCGCTGCCGGACTACCTGCGCTATGCACGCGGATCGTCGGGGAGAGCGGGGCGGTGATGGGTCGCGGCTCGTAGTTGGATTCGATCCACGACGCGATCCGCGGCATGTAGTCGGCGATGTGCTCAACGCCGTGCGATCCGAGTGTCTCGGCGGAGGTGATGATCATCGTGGGCGGATGCGCCTCCAGCCGCTCCAGCAGCGCCGCCTCGCCGAACATGGCGATCTCCGCGGGCATGGCGACGATCAGCCCGGCCGGGTTCTCGCGGCCGGTCGCGAAGTTGAGCATCGCCCCCTCGGGCAGCATGACCACCGTCGCCTCCGGCCCGAGCGACTCGACGGCGCTCGCGAGGGTTCGGAAGTCGCGCGCCACCGGCTCGTAGACGCGCAGCGACGCACCCCCGATCTGGAGGCGCGCGGTCTTCTGCCGGTTGTGGCCGAGCGTGAGCTGGAGGTGGGCGATCACGATGATCGCCACGAGCCCGAGCACGCCGCCGCGCACGATCCAGCCGGGCAGGCGCGCCCGATCCAGCGCCGACGGAAGCCACGCCGCGCCCGCGACAATCAACATCACAAAGGCCGGCATCCCCAGCACGAAGCCGACATGCGCCAGCCCCGGCCGAAGCGCCATCTTCGCGAGCATCAGCCCTGCGAAAAGCACCAGCGCCAGCCGCATCGCCCCTTCGCGCCGGCGATCCGCATCGCGCCATCCGCGCAGCAGCGCAACGGCTAGCGCAATGCCGAGTAGCAGGATCAGAAGGTTCATCGCCTGCGGCAGGAAGACCCAGATGCGCCGCGGCACCACGACGTAGAGCGCCGCGCCCGCCACCAGCATGATCGCCGCGCTCGCCACGGGACGCAGGGGGAATGATCCCGCCTGCTCCAGCCGGCGCGCGAGGGACGCCGAGCGGCGCGACAGCCAGCCCACCGCGCCCGCCGTCGCGACGAGGCCGCCGACGATGACCAGGATGAAGAGGGCGTACTTGGCGGAGGCGAAGAGGTTCTCCCGCGGCCGGTCGAGGCCGGTCATCCAGCGATAAAAGGGCTCCTGCGAGACGTCGGTCGTGAAGGTGTAGACGAACGACCCGAACGCGCCGCGCAGCGCCGTTCCCACCGGCATCCACAGCGACAGGATCGCCACCGCGACGATGGGCGGTGCGATCAGCCCCGCGAGGAACGCGCCCGCGACGCGCGCTCGGCCCGCGCGCGCTCCCCGGAGGGACATCGCGAGCAGGAAGATTTGCGCAGCGAAGGCGGCGAGGAAGAGCTCGATTTTCAGCAGCGCCAGCAACCCCGCCGCCGCCCCCGCCAGCGCCGCCAGCACTGCCTGCCGCCGGGGCGGATGATCGCTTCCAAGCAGCATGATCATCCCCCACACCCCCGCAAGCTGGAGCAGGAAGCCGTGGGTCATCTCGTGCGAGTAGGGGGCGACGTGGTTCAGGTTTCCGCCCGGCATCAGCGAGCCGAAGCTGACGGTGAGGATCACCGCCAGCACCGCCGCCGTTGTGATCAGGGCATCCGACACGCGCCGCAGGATGTTCCAGAGCAGCACAAGCGCGACGGCATGGATGAGCAGGTTGGCGAGGATGATCGCGCGGAAGGAAGGCCCGAAGAGGCGCATGACCAGCGCGTTGATCCAGGGGGAGACGGGCCCGTTGAAGTAGAGCACGTCGCGGTAGAGCACCTTCCCTTCCCCGAGCTGCCACGGGACGTAGAGCTCGCGCCCGAAATCGCTCAGCGGCTCGCTCCACGTCTGCCACGTCACCAACGCCATCGCGATGAACGCGACGGCACAGACGATCGCCGCTACGACGCCGGGCGCGAAGGCGCGGCGCGCAGCGGGCGCTTCGGCGGGGAGTCGTGCTTCGGCTTCGGGCTGCACGGATCGAAGCGTGCCGCGTGGAGCGCACTTGGTCAAGCACCCCCTTCGAAGACGCCCAAGGCAGCGCGGTTGATCGACCGGGGGCGGTTCCTATGGTTGCCCTTACGCCTGGTCCGGGTTTCGCAGCGGGTGAGACGGTGATTGACGATGGCTGAGAACAGTGCCGCAAGTTCAGTGAGAAGCTTGGGTTCCGACGTCCTGGGTCGCCTGCCGCAGCCGGCGTCGGGGCTGGTCCCCGCCGACTCCTCGACGCTCCCGCCCAACCTCGTCCTCTCCGAACGCGCCGTCGCCGAGATGCGGACGTTTCTCGAGGCCGAGGGGTGCGCCGGCTGGACGGTTTTCCACACCGCCGACGACGAGATCTACGACGTCGATCGCTTCCTGCGCAAGCTCGACGACGCCGCCCGCTGGGAAGCCCCGCCCAGCATGACCGGCGTGCGCGCCGGCGGAACGCTTGCCCTGCGCAGCGAGGACGAGGATCGGGACGACGACGAGGCGACGGAGCGGCCCGGCTTCCTGATGCTGCGCGAGTGGGGCGTGGCGCTGGCCCGCTGGTTCTGGGTGGATCCGGAATACAACTCGGGCGAGTCGCTCCGGCTCGTCGCCGCCCGCTCCGAGGAGGACTACGCGAAGCTGCGCGAGCGCATCACGAAGCTGCGCCACGGTGGCAACCGGGCGACGTGGCAGATCGTGCGCGGCCATGCCGGCCTCGACGGCCCGCGCATCGCGCGCCGGCGCAACGCAGGCAGCGAGTTGGTCGTCCCCCAGTCGCTCCACGAGCAGATCGACCGCGATATCCTGGGCTTCTTCCGCCCGGAGGTCCGCAGGCTCTACCGCAAGCTCGACGTGCCCTACCGGCGCGGCGTCCTGCTCCACGGCCCGCCCGGCAACGGCAAGACGAGCGTCATCCGCATGATCGGCGCGCGGCTGCCGCGGCTCCCGTTCCTGATCGTGCGCCCCGATCGGCGCATCGACGCCGGCGCGCTGCGCATCATCATCGACCGCTGGCAGAAGCAGTCGCCCGCGGTGCTCGTGATCGAAGACCTCAACTGGCTCCTGGAGCAGGTGGACGTCAGCCAGTTCCTGAACCTGATCGACGGCATCGAGCGGCCGAGCGTGAAAGGGCTGCTCCTGCTGGCAACCACCAACCACCCGGAGAAGCTCGATCCCGCCGTGAACAACCGGCCCGGACGCTTCGACGTGAGCATCGAGCTCTCGAACCCCAGCGCCGAGCTGCGCGAGCGGTTCTTCGAGCGCAACCTGCCGGAGGTGGACGCCGCCACACGCCGCCGGGCCGTCGAGAAGACCGACACGCTCAGCTTCGCCCACCTGCGCGAGATCCTGCGGCTGAGCGGCCTGCTGGCGATTGAGCAGGGACGACAGGAGCGCGTCCCGGACGACGTGCTCAAGGCGGTGGAGATGGTGCACACCAGCCACGACCGCGCCCTGCGCGGCTTCCCGAAGCCGCCGGACATCCCCTTCGGCCTGCACGCCCCGCGCCGGCGGTGACCGTGCTTTGCCCTGCCGGTTACGGCGTGGCGACCCATGGATTGCCCACCGACTGTCTACGCCGCGTCGCGGCCGGAGCGGTGGAGGGGGGCCAGGGCCGCCAGGGCCGGCGTCTCCTCCATCAGCACCTGCACGTGCGGGAACGGAATCTCGATGCCGGCGGCGTCGAGGGCGTTCTTCGCCTTCTCCAGGTACTGGTGCATGATCTCGTCCTCGTAACGCTCCTCGCGGATCCAGAAGCGCAGCAGCAGGTCCACGCTGCTGGCGCTGCACGCCGTGACCACGACCTCCGCCTCCTCCGGCTTGGCGATCCGCGGATCCCCCTCGATCGTCGACAGCAGCGCCTCGCGCGCACGGGCGATCGACTCCTTGTACGCGATGCCGATGTGCACGTTGCAGCGCGTGATGTCGTTGTAGCTCTTGTTCACCACCTTCGTGCTTAGCATCGCCGTGTTCGGATAGACCACGATGTCCCCGTCCAGGTCCTCGAGACGCGTCGAGCGGAACGTCACGCGCTTCACCATCGCGAGGTGACCCTCGATCTCGATCCAGTCCCCCGCCTTGAACGGCTTGTCCCAGAAAATCACGATCCCCGCGATGAAGTTCGCCAGCGTCTCCTGCGCCGCGAAACCGACCGCCAGGCCGATGATCGAGACCCCCGTCAGCATCGCCACGATCGGGATGCCGAGCTGGTTGCATGCCACGATCACGCCGAACCCCAGGATCCCCCACTTGATCATGCTCTGAAGCATGTCGCAGATCGAGTCGTCCACCTTCGCCTTGCGCATCGCCCCCACGATCATCCGGCGAGCAGTCCGGTAGATCAGGTAGAAGATCGCCAGCAGGAACGCCGCCACGAACAGCCGCGGGATGAACGCCAGGATCGCGAACGCGATCGAGGTGATCGCGTTCACCCACGGGCCGAACTCGATCAGCTGCTCCGCCGTCAGCTTCTGCTCGCCGCGAAAGACCTTCATCAGGTCGATCCGAGCCTCCTCGGCGGCGCCTTGCAGCGCCGTCTCCGCCGTCTCCGCCGGCTGCGTTGTCGGCGGCTCGGGCTGCTTCGATTCCTGCCCCGCCCCGGGCATCAGGGCGGGGAACATGGCGAGGCTGGCGGGCCCGCCGGGGCAGGGCAGCCAGAGCAGACAGCTCAGGATCAGGCTTGAGATCATCTTTTGCGAACTCCGATGGCCCGCCCGAACAGGGACTACGGCAGGGGGCGGTTGTCTGATATCGGCATCCACCCGGCAGGGCATTCGAATGTGCCGGCAGGCGGGCACTTCTAAAGCGGCCCCGGAAATAGCCGATAGGAGTCAAGTGGCGGCGCGGGCGATCCGCGCTGTCCCTTGAAGAAGGAGGCCGCGATGAACCGTCCCGTTCGGCACGCGCGCCCGCTGCGGCTGGCGGTGCTCGGGCTGCTTGCCCTTGCGGCCTGCCCGGCCCTGGCCGGACCGCCCGAGGCGCAGCTTCCGCCCCCCGCGCCCGGTATCACGCGGCTGCCGCACGACGTCGATGCCCGGCAGGTCGCGGCCCTGGTCGCGAGCCTTTCCGACGCCGACTGGAACGTCCGCTACGACGCCCAGCAGCGCCTGGCCGCCCTCGGGCCCGACGCGCTGCCCCACCTGGCCCGCGCGCGCCGCGACCTCGACGACCCGCACACGCACGCCACCTTCGACCTCATCGAGCAGCAGATCTCCGAAGACCTCGCGCAGCGGGGCTACCCCGTCCACGCAGAGTTCCACGAGGCCGACGCCGTCGATGCCATTCGCGAGATCGCCCGGCAGGCCCGCCTCGAGCTCCCGCAGCTCCAGGTGGACGAGCGCCGCCTCCAAGGCGTGACGATCAACGGCCGGATCGAGGGCCGCACCTGGTGGGAGGCCCTCTCCGCCCTTTGTGCCGAGCATGACCTGGACGCCCGGCCGATGGAGACCTCGCTGCGGATCACCCGCGCCACCGAAGGGGCGATGCCGACGCTGGCCGGCCCCATCGCCACGAGCGGCCCGGTCGTCATCCTCGCGCGCGGAGCGCGCTATGAGCGGCGGGTCACGATCGACCGCGCCGCGCTCACCGGGACCGGCAGCACGTCCGGCGAGCCGGGGGGCGCGATCGAGGCCCGCTTCCGCTACGAACTCGAGGCGATGCTCGAGCCACGCTTCGTCGTCGGCTCACGCCGCTTCTCCATCGTCCTCACTGGCGCGCGCGACGACGCCGGGAATATGCTCCTGGCCGGCGGGGCGGCCGACGGCGCTGACCTGCGGCGCGATCTCCTGGCCCCGGGGGCGCGCCTCCAGCTGGACGACCTCATGGCCGCCAGCGTCAGCGAGGCCACCGTCTCAGGCGGGCGCCTGCGCTTCGAAGTGGACCTGGAATACCCCTCCGCCGCGGGTCGGCGGATGTCGCTCTCGGGCCGTCTTCGCGGGCTCGTCGGGGCCGACCTGTACGACATCGACGCCGAAGAGATCGCCATGGGCGAGGCGATGACCTGGCACATTGCCGGCGAGCGCGTCTCGGCGCGGCTGGAGCCCTCGGCAGCGGCGGGGCGGTGGTTGCTCTATGTTCAGAGTGCCCGCGCCGTCGGTCCGGAGATCAACGACCTGATCGTCACGAGCGTGGGGCGCGCGGAGTTGACCGACGCTGTCGGCGACCGGTTCCGCCGCGGCGCCGTCCACAACAACACCGGGCAGGACGGCCGGCTCACCTGCCGCGTGGAGTTCATCGGCCCGGCCGACGAGGCGATGCGCCCGCACCGCCTGCGTTGCCGCCTCCCCCGGCGGGCCGTGGACCTCGACCTGCCGTTCCAGTTCGACAACCTGCAGGCGGTCGACC
>JAEZED010000034.1 GCA_023417885.1 Planctomycetota bacterium | reverse complement strand
GGGCCGGCGCGTGCGACCTGACGGATTCGTCCTGGCTCATCGTCTGAGGATATCCGTCGCGGCCGAGGGTGTGTCAGCGATGGGCGCCGGCCGTCCGTTGTGCGGCGCCGTTCTGGCGCCAGGTCTTGCGGTTCTCGCCATGCACGACGAGGTCCCGGTACGGGCCGAGGCCGAACGTGCGCACCCACAGGTCCCAGAGCACGCGTCCATACCCGCCGCCAACCTTCACGAGGCGGAAGCTGCTGGCGCCCATGTCGGGCGTGCGGTTGATCCAGGAGATGGGGACTTCCTTGATCGCGTACCCCATGATGAGGGGCTGAAGTCCCGTCTCGGCATTGGCGGCGAAGTGCGGCCGCTCGATCCGCAGTTGCCGGGCCACATCCCGGCGCATGAGCTTGAGGTTGTTGGTGAGGTCGCGAAACCGTCGCATGAGCACGAGCTGCGCGAGGGCATGAAAGCCGCGGTTGGCCAGGATCTTCATGAACGGGTAGTTCAGCAGGACGCTGTGGCGCGAGAAGCGGCTGCCGACGACGACGTCGTAGCTGCCCTCCGCGGCCGCGTCGAAAAGGTCGCGCACTTCCGGCAGCAGGTGCTGGAAGTCGCAATCCATCGAGAGGATCCACTCCCCGGTGGCGGCGGCGATGCCGTCGCGAAGCGCGCGCCCAACGCCGTTGGGGGGCGAGCGAAAGACGGGCTTGATGCGCGGATCGCGCGCGGCCAGCTGGCGGATGACCTCGCGCGTGCCGTCGGTGGAGTTGTCATCGACCGGGATGATCTCGTGGATGTAGTCGTCGAACAGCTCGCGCAGGCGCGTGATCAGCGGGCCGATGTTCATCTCCTCGTTGTGGCATGGAACCACTACGGAGACCGACTTCTTGAGGCTCAGATGCTCCGCAAGGGATACGGCCGGGCGCGGGACGTGGCGCGGGGGCTTCTGGCCGTGCAGGAGGATCGACCCAGCCAGGTGGCGCAGGAGCGGGGCGTTCTCGAGGAGGATCGAGGCGTTGCGCAGCAGCCACATCGCCTGCTTCGGCAGCGGGCGGTAGACGAAGTCATTGCTCGCCGCGAAGACGCGCACGAAGCCGATCTCTGAAAGCAGCTCGTACAGCTGCGGGCGCGACAATAGTCGCCGTGGATCCTTTCGGGAGAAGAGCGAGCCGATCCAGCGGTTCACCCGCAGCACCGGGTTCCATGGATTGCTTTCCCAGAAGACGACCTCTCCGCCGGGGTTGAGCGCCTCCGCCACCCCCTGGGCAAGCCAGGCGCAGTTGCGCGCGTCGAGCAGATCGTGCGCGACGATGAAGTCGAAGCGCCGGCCGCGCAGGGCGTCCTGCAGCGAGCCGGCCGGAACGAACTCTACCGACTCCGGAAGCTCGGGCGCGCCCGTCCTGCCGGCATCGAAGCTGACGGCGGTGATCGGATTCGCCCCGCGGGTGACGGCGTGAAGCTGGCGCGTGAAGCGTCCCTCGCCGCAGCCGAGTTCGAGGATGGTCTGCCCCGGCAGGATGTGGCAGAGGTGCCGGAAAGCCTGGGCCCGCCAGAGGAGGCGGGCGTCCCGGATCGGGTCTTTGCGGCGCTGGTAGTCGTCGCGGAACCGCTCGCGTTGGGCGAGGGTCGTCGTGGGTGCGTCGGACGCGCCCGCTTCGGCGAGTGCCGGGGCTTCAGGGCTCTCCTCGGCGGCGCTTGATTGGGCGTGATCGGCGCCGGTCACGATCGCCTTCGGCTCCACCTCAAGGCGCTCGTGCCAGGAGCGGGTGATCTCCTCGAAGATGTCGTCAAGCGACTTCTCCCACCGTGCCAGTTCGGGGTAGTGGGTGCGCAACTTCGTCAGGTCGCTGATGTAGCAGATGTGGTCACCCTTGCGCGCCTCGTCCACGTAGGTGTGGGTCATCTCCCGGCCGGAGAGATCCTTCATCCTCGCGAACGCCTCGAGAATGGAGCAGGCATTCTCGCGCCCGCCGCCGAGGTTGTAGACCTCGCCGCCAGCGCGCGGGTTGCGCCAGATCGCCTCGACGGTGCGCGAGACGTCGTGGCTGTGAATGTTGTCGCGAACCTGCTTCCCCTTGTGCCCGAAGATGCGGTACGGCCGCCCGCTGAGCTGGCAGCGGACGAGGTACGAAAGGAACCCGTGCAATTCGACGCCGGAATGGTTCGGGCCAGTCAGGCACCCGCCGCGCAGCGCGACGGTGCGGAGGCCGAAGTACCTGCCATACTCCTGCACCATCACATCCGCCGCCACCTTCCCTGCGCCGAAAACGCTGTGCAGGGAGCGGTCGATGCGCATGTCCTCGCGGATGCCGTTGAAGTCCTCCGCCCGGGCGTACTCCCAGCGCGTCTCCAGCTCCTTGAGCGGAAGCTCGTTGGGTGCGTCGCCGTACACCTTGTTCGTCGAGAGGTGGACGAAGACCGCCTCCGGTGACTGCCGGCGCGTTGCCTCCAGCATGTTCAGGGTGCCGGTCGCGTTGACGTCGAAATCATCCAGCGGCCGGCTCGCCGCCAGGTCATGGCTGGGCTGCGCGGCGGCATGGACGATGAGGTCGAACGGCCCCTCGGTTTCGAAGAGCCGCGTGATGGCGGGGCGGTCGCGGATGTCGACGAAGTGGTGCCGGAAGCGCCGAGTGCCATGCTCGAGGCGGCGAAGGTTCCAGGTGGTGTCCCCCTCGCGGCCGAAGAAGTCGGCCCGCATGTTGTTATCGATGCCGACAACGCGGGCGCCGAGTGCATCGAAGTGGGCGACGATTTCCGAGCCGATCAGTCCGCTCGAGCCTGTCACGAACACCTTCATGGCCCACCTCCCCCCGGAATTTCGTCCGGATCGGCGGGCGACTTTGCTCCCCGCGTCGCGTCCGGCAATCCAACGGCTCCCGGGTCGCGGTTGACAGGGGGGTCGGCGTGAATCACGACCCAGCTCGATGCCAGCACCGTCGCCCGCGCGCCCCTGATCCGGGTGGCGTAGTTGAGATTTTCGCCCGTCCGCGCCGCCGGATCGACGAAGCGATAGAAGAAGACCTGCCAGAAGCCCCAGGTGTCTGCGACCTCGTGGCCGCGGAACATCGCGGGGTTGTCCCACCGGCCGTCCTGATCATCGCGCCGCGGAGACTCGGCCATGACGCGCTCCGCAAGCGGCGCGAGGAAAGTGGGCACCGGCGCTACAGGCGGCTCCGGCAGGGCGCCGCGATCGGCCAGCTCCATCCGCAGCGGCCGGGTAGAGAGCCGCCACGCCCACCCGGTGGCTGCTTCCGGTGTAATCGCCTGCCCCGCCTTCTCAGCGGCTTGCAGCACCTGTTCCGACGAGATGTCTCGGCCGCGGTGGGCAGTCTCCAGGATCACGATGGGCCCGGGGTGCTCTTCGAAGAACCGCCTGTGCACCGGCGCGGTGCTCTGGACAGGCATGCCCGCGAGCAGGGTGAGCGTCAGGTGCGACAGCGGCGTCGCGTAGACGCGCGTGCCGGGAGCCAGCTCGCACGCCGCAAGGTAATCGATGGCGCCGTAGATCGGCTGGTTCCACTCCGGCGGCGCCGCAAGTGGTCGGCGCACCTGCGGCAGCGCCAACATCGACAGGCCCATGACGACAGGCAGGGCCGCGGCGAGCCTCGGCCCTGCCACGCGCGCGGCGGCCGTGATCAGGATGGCGACGAAGACTATCCCCGGCCCGTGTACGGGCAGCGTCAGTCGCCACATGAAGGCGCTGGGCGCCGGTGCAAGCAGGAGGAATGCGACGTAGCCGATCAGCAGCCAGGCGGCGAGGAACATCATCGCGCTGCGCGATGGATCGAAGGGCTCGGAGAGCCGCGCGGGCATCCGCTTCGACATCAGCACGAGCAGCGCCAGCCATCCGATGCCGACGGCGAGCACGAGCGCAAGCTTCCAATGCCGCAACGGATAGGCGAGGTAATCCTCGGGGAACGCCAGGAGCGACCGCGCCGCCGGAAGCTCCGCGGCGGCGCCGGGGAAGCCGGTGACCAGTGCCCACGGGATGACCGCGAGCCCGACGATCGCAAGGAACGCCCCGAGCTTGCGGTAGAACCGGTCGTGGCGGCGCATGAACGGGGAAGCAGCAGCGAACACCAGGCAGGCGATGGCGAAGCTCAGGGCATGCGTGTGAAACAGCAGGGCGAAGACGACGGCGCCCAGGAGGTAGTCGAGCCATCGCCCGCGGCGGAGCATCATCCAGATGCTCACGCAGGCCAGCAGGCTCAGGAGATGGGTGGCGGCGTAGTAGCGCGCCTCGCGCGCAATCCGCACCGTCGGCGGCGCCATCGCCGCGATGGTCGCCGCGGCCAGGCCCGCGTGGCGGGCGGCGTCGTCGTTCCAGCGCGAGGCCATGAGCCGCGCGCCCGCGTAGGCGGCGAGGATCAGCAGGCATCCCGCCACGACTGAAGGCACGCGAGCCGCGACGGTGCGGCGGTGCATTTCCGCGGGCGTCGTCTGGACGCGCGGGGGATCGCTCGGCCCATCGGGCGTGATGCCATGGGCCGCGTAGGACGCTGCCAGGGCGTACAGCGGGAGCCAGCCGTGGTAGATCGCAATGCCGCGATCGGAGTAGCTGACGTCGCGGAACTCGTACTCAGGGTGCTCGCCCGGCCATGGGCGGACGAGCGTGTTCTCGAAGATCGGCTGGCCCAGGTACTCGTCGGTCGGGTACCCGTGCTGGAGGATCGTCATCGCGTTGATGGCCGACTCCGCCTCGTCGATGAACAGCGCCGGGTAGTGCAGGTTGGCGGCGCGCAGCGCGACCCCGGTGGCGAGCATTGCCGCCAGCCAGCTCCAGTGGAGGGCTGTCAGCACTCGCTTGGCCATGCGTGGTGCGCGGGCTGGAGGTCCAGGTCTTCATCGGACGCGTCGAAGCGGCCGGCGGCGCGCGCGCGGCCGGCGCGTGATTCGTCAATGCATCGCTTGATGAGCCCGAGGACGCGGGGGTAGTTGCTCCGGGCGCTGAACCGCTCCTCGGCCCGCTGGCGTCCGGCGATTCCCATCGCCCGGCAGCGCGGCGGATTGTCGAGCAGGGCGTTGATGGCCCCGGTCAGCGCCCCCGGGTCGCCGGGCCTGACGAGCAGCCCGGTGACCCCGTCCTTGACCTGCTCGCGCACGGCGCCAACGTCGGAGGCGATCACCGGCAGGCCGCTTGCCATCGCTTCGAGCACCGCCATGGGCATGCAGTCGTTCAGGCTCGGGAGCACGAAGAGGCTTGCCTGGGCGTAAAGGTCGCGCAGCGCCGGGCTGTTGATGCGCATCTCGTGGTGCACGTGGATGCCGCGCCCGGGGTCGGAAGCCACGCTCCTCTCGGGCGTCACCAGGTGGAGGTCGGCACGGCGCCCCAACCCCTTAACGGCCTCCAGCAGCATCTGCCCGCCCTTGCGTTCGAAGTGCGCCCCGACGAAGAGGATCCGCGGCTTTCCGACGCGCGGCTGCGGGTTGGGCTGCCACGCAACGAGATCGACGCCGGGCGGGATCACCGCGATCTTGTGGTCCGGTATGCCGTAGTCGGAGAGCAGGCTGCGCCGCGCCCATTCGCTCCAGGCGACGAGGCCGGCGGCGAGATCGAAGGTGCGCCGTGTCCAGGCGTACTTGGCCCGCTCCAGGGGGTGTTCGCCGCTCGGCCGCCGCGTGAATGAGTTGGGCTGGGCGGGAGGCGAGGGGTCGGCGTTGAGGGGCGTTGCGTCGAGCGAGAGCACCGTCGGAATGCGCCGCATCAGCCTGTGGGCGAGGAGGGCGCTCACCTGCGTGTGGAAGAAGAGGCCGTCGAACCGGTCCTCCGCGCGGCCGTGGGCGCGCAGCCCGCTGCGGGCGCGCAGGCTCAGCAGAAGCGACATCTGCCGGCTGAAGCCCGGGAGACGCTGCCACGTGTCGTCTGCCTGGTGCGGAAGGGTGATCCACGTGGCGCGGAGGGAAGCATCAGCCGCCACCTGTGCCTCCAGCGCACGGTGATGGGTGATGTGCCCCAGCGCCTGCTCCATCATGAAGCCGACGCGGTAGCGAGGATGGACGGGGCTCATGACCATTCAGTCCACCTTTGCCCCTCTCGCCGCCCCGGCGACGGCCGCGACGGGCACTCCCGAATCACGCCCGCGGCCGAGCGGCGCGGCGCCTTCCGGTGCGCCGTGGAGGGCGCCGGCGTAGATCTCGAGCATCAACTCCCCCTTGCGGTCCCAGTCGTAGAACCGGGCGACGCGTTCGCGACCGGCGGCGCCCATGCGCTGGCGCAGCTCCGGCGAGCCGGCCAGGCGCAAGATCGCGTCGGCAAACGCGTTCACGAACGACTCCTGGTCGAGCGGGTCGATGAGGATCCCGGACTCGTCCGTCAGGTAGTCCGTCGGCCCGCCCCATTTCGCGGCGATTACCGGGAGGCCCGCCGCCATCGCCTCCAGCACGACGGCGCCGCCGCACTCCAGCAGGCTCGGCAGCACGAGCGCGCCGGCTCGCGCCAGCCTTCGCGCCGCCTCCGCCTGTGGCTGCCAGCCGGCGAACTCGACGTCGTCGCCAAGGCCCAGGGCGGCGCACTTCTGTTTTAGCGAAGGCATCATCGGCCCATCGCCGATGATCTCGAGCACCGCGTCGCGCAGCCCGCGCTGACGCGCAGTGGCCCAGGCGTCCAGCAGCAGGTCCACGGCCTTCCAGTCGACGAGGCGACCTAGAAAGACGAAGCGCACCGGGCCGTCCGCAGCGCCGCCCGCAGCGCCGGCGTGAGACTGCCACAGGGGAAGATCCACCCCGTTCTCCGGGAGCTCGATCACGCTGCGACCCGTGCGGACCGCGCGAGGCAGCACATCTCGGCTGCGCCGGTTGGCGACGAGAATGGCCGCCGCCTTCCGCTTGCCCGGGAAGATGAAGTTCGCGATCCCGCCGAACGTCCGCCCGAGGCGGACCACCAGTCGCTCCAGCGGGTTCTCGTTGCGCCGGAAGCCGGGCGGGTAATCCATCCCGCCGTTCAGCGGTCCGAAGATCACGGGCACGCCGAGCCCGTGGATGAGCGATGGCTGCACGGGAGAGACGGGAATCGGCCGGTGAATCAGGTTGATGCGCCCCTCGCGCACGAGCTGGCGCAGGATGCGGCGCTGCTGCCGCTCCGTGTGAAACTCCGCGGCGATCCCGAAGCTGGCCCGCGCCACGCGCTCCGGCAGCGCGGTGCAGAGGCGATAGAGCAGGCGGTGCAGCCAGCCATCGGCGGCGTAGTGAATGCGACCCGCTTCGTCCGGCCACGCCTTTTCGAGCTCGGCGCGGTTTCGCGCGTGGGTGACGAGCTGAACATCCACGCCGCGGGCGCGCAGGACGCGGAAGAAGTGAAACGGCAGGGCGGCCTCGCCCCCCATGCGCAGGGAGCAGTTCGGCGTCACGATCGCGGGCCGCACCACGGGCGCCTTCGCGTCGGGAGCCGGGTCAGGCGAGCCGGGATCGGTGTGTGCTGTGATCACTTCAGGCACGATTGGGCGGGGGTGCGGACTTGTGGTGCGGAATCTGGAGCAGGCTGAGGATAAAGCTGGAGAAAACGGTCTGGAGCCCGAGCACCAGCATCAGCACGGCGGGAATGCCCACGCGCATGACGCGGAATGGATCCAGGTCGCCGAACCCCTCGTCGGCCCAGCGCAGCGTCGCCCAGCCGGAGAGGGCCAGGCCGGTGAGCGTCAGCAGCGCTCCGGCGATGAGGCCCGCTTCCAGCGGCGCGTGGTCGAGCAGGCGCTGGAGCCGCGGGCTGGGCGGGTGGAGCCCGGTGGCCACCGCGATCGCCTTGGCGATCAGCGAGAAGACCACGAGCTGAAACCCGACGATGATGGCCCCCGCACAGTAGAGCAGCGTGTGCACGTCCAGCGTGGCGCCGGCAAACTGCCGCGGCCCGGGGAGGATCCACGCACCCGCCGCCGTCCCGAGCGCCATGAGGATCAGGCCGGGGTAGAGGAAGAGCCACCGCGGGCTGTAGAGCAGGAAGAAGCGCAGGCTGCGCCACCCGTCGCGCCAGCTCCGGAGGTGCGGCGGACGGTCTCTCCCGTCCTTTGCCAGCCTCACCGGCACCTCCGTCACCTTCATTCCCATCATGGTCGCCTTGACGACCATCTCCAGAGCGAACTCCATCCCCGTGGCGCGCAGGTCCATCGCGCCAACCGCGTCACGCCGGAAGCCGCGCTGTCCGCAGTAGAAGTCGCCCGCGGGGCTGCGGAAGAAGGTCCGGCCGATGAGCGTCAGGCCCGGGTTGCCGAAGTAACGGTGCAGCGGCGGCATGGCGCCGGGGTCGATCCCGCCGCGGAAGCGGTTGCCGAGGACGACGTCGAATCCTTCGCGCAGCTTCGCGACAATCGGCATCATGTGCGCAAAGTCGTAGCTGTCGTCGCTGTCGCCCATGATGATGTACGTGCCCCGCGCCGCCGCGAAGCCGCCGGCCAGCGCTGCGCCGTAACCCCGGCCGGCCACCGGCACCACGCGCGCCCCCAACTCGCGCGCCAGCGACTGCGAGCCGTCGGTGCTGCCGTTGTCCGCCACGATCACCTCGCCCGCGATGCCGTTCTCGCGAAGGAAAGTCATCGCCTTCGTCACGCACGTGCCCAGCGTCCGCGCCTCGTTCAGGCACGGCATGACAATGGAGAACTCCAACGCCTCCACCGCTTCATCCGCCGCGGGTGCGGCGGGTGGCGAACTCGGCCTGCCAGTAAGCATTTTCGTGGACATGGTTATCGGGCAACCGACAATCGGCAGAACGGGGCAACAAGCCGCGTTCCAGTAGCGATAGACACCTCGGCTTCGAAATCATCGACATACGCGGCCTGCGACTTTCTGGCAGTGCCGAGCGGGCCGCAGGCTCACCCGGCGGTAGCCTGGGCAAGATATGCGTTCTCGCTTCGCGGCGTCACTGGCCCGGCGTGGCGACCGGACGCGTGGTCGGGCCCCCTTCGGGTGTCGCCGGCAGCTCCCCGAGGGCCGTTCCGAACTGGGTCCGGTGGGCCAGCATCTCTACCCTCCCGGCGTCCGAGGATGGGGTGATCGCAAGGGCCTGGTCGATCACTTCCATCGCCTGCTTCGCATCGCCGGCCGCCGCAAGGGCGCAGGCGAGGGTGTCGAGGTAGTAAGGCTCCCGCCCGCCGGTGAGGTTGCAGGCACGACGGGCAAGCTCCACCGCGAGCGATGGGTCGCGCAGTCGCGTCGGCTCGACGTAGATCAACTCGTGCGCGGCGTTGTTCAGCGTGTCCGCCGTCGCCTCGGGGCTGGCGGCGGCCAGCTTCAGCAGTCGAATCTGCTCCGTGGCAACGCGTTCAATCTCGTCGTTGCGCCCCTGCTCACGGTAGAACTCCACGAGATTGGAGCGCGCGCTCAGCGTCTCCGTGTGGGCGGGGCCGAGCGCCCGCTCAAGCCCCGCAAGCGCCTCCTTCAGCAGCGGCTCGCCGGCCTCCGGATTGGGCATGCGCCGATAGACATCGCCGAGGTACGCCATCGCGATGAGCAGGTCCGGATGGTCCGACCCGAGGGAGCGGCGGCCGGAATCGACTGCCTCGCGCAGCACCGCCTCGGCGTCAGCGAGACGGCCGGTGGCGCGGTAGACAACGCCGAGGTTCGTCAGGGTGGCGATCGTGTCCTGGTGCTGGTCACCGAGCAGTCGGCGGCGCTGGTCCAGGACATGGAGCAGCGTCTTCTCCGCCAGGTCGGGCTGGCCGGTTGCCCGGTAGATCATGGCGAGGTTCGCGTGGGTCAGAAGAGTGCTGACATGGTCCGTTCCCAGGGTCCGCTCCTGGCGAGAGAGCGTCTCCTCGAACAGGCCCTGCGCTTCGTCGTATCGCCCCATCGTGTGCTGGAGGTTCGCCAGGCTCCCCAGCACGCTGATCGTGTGAAGGTGGTCCTTCCCGAGCGAGCGCTCCGCCGTCTCCAGGCTCTGCCGCAGCAACGCATCGGCGGCGGCATGCTTCCCCTGGCCCATGTACGCGACGCAGAGGTTGTTGGCGATGCCGAGCGTGGTGGCCGCGTCCTCGCCCAGGGACTGCCGCGCGTCGGAAAGGAGCGGCACGTAGACGCGCTCGGCGTCGGCGTAGCGGCCGAGATAGAGATGCAGCGCACCGAGCGTGCCGCGAACGGCGATCAGTTCCTGCCGGTCCGAGGCCAGGTGTTCCTGCCGGAGCTGGAGCGATCGCTCGATGTGCCGGCGCGCCTCCTCGTAGCGCCCAAGCGCCGTGTATGACTTGCCGATCGTGTGATGGAGCGTCGCCAGCACCGGCGGCTGATCCGCGAAACGCGCTTCGATCACCGACGCCGCACGCTCCAGCGCCTCGAGCACCGTCACGTCGCGCCCCATCTCCTCCGGGGAGACGGCGGCGAGCAGATCCTCGTTCAGGAAGTCGTTCACCGCCTCCGCGATCTCGGCCGCCTCCGTCGCATCCGTCAGCGCCGCCTCCGTCTCCTGCCGCGCCTCCTCCTCGGCCGCGAGGGCCGCCGCGGTGCGCTTGCGCTCGTTGTCCGCTTCGCGCGCCTTGGTCCAGGCCTCGAGCATGCCGGCGGTCGTGCCGGCGAGGCCGAGCAGGAACATGGCCGCGACCGCGGCGGCGGCGACGACGCGCCCGCGGTTGCGCCGGTAGAACTTCGACAGCCGGTAACCGGCGCTGGGCGGGCCGGCCAGGACGGGCTGCTGGCCGAGGTGGCGCTCCACGTCGTCGGCGAGAGACGAGGCCGTCTCGTACCGGCGCGTGCGGTCCTTCTCCAGCGTCTTCATGATGATCCAGTCCAGGTCGCCCCGAAGCTGGCGGCTAAGATGGCGTGGATCGGTTCGGCGGTGCCGCGCGATGTCTTCGGCGGAGGCCTTTGCACTCGTGGACGCTCCGAGCCAGCGTTCCTCGCCGGTTCGCGACGGCATCTCGATGAGGCTGCTGATGCGCGTGCTGGGACGCGGTGGCTCCTCCTCGCGGATGATGCGCTGGATCTCGTCGAGCGCCGCGCTGCGCAGGCGCTGCCCTTCGAAGGGCGTCGTGCCGGTGAGAAGCTCGTAGAGCAGGACGCCCAGGCTGTAGATGTCGCTGCGCGTGTCGATGTCGAGCCCGCTCATCTCCGCCTGCTCGGGCGACATGTACTCCGGCGTTCCGATGAACTGCCGGAACTCCGTGAAGAGCGTGCGCTCCGTCAGCTCGGCGTTCGTCGCCTTGGCGATTCCGAAGTCGATCACCTTCGGCACGGGCCGGCCGTCGTGCAGCGTGACCAGCACGTTGCTCGGCTTCAGATCGCGGTGGATGATCCCCTTCTGGTGGGCGTGCTGCACCGCGCGGCAGACGTCGATGAACAGCTCCAGGCGCTGGCGCGTCGTCAGGTTCTCCGTGTCGCAGTAGGTCGTGATCGGAACGCCCTTGACCAACTCCATCACGAAGTACGGCCGTCCCTGCCGCGTCGTGCCCGCGTCGAACACCTTGGCGATGTTCGAGTGATCCATCATCGCCAGGGCCTGCCGCTCCGCCTCGAAGCGAGCAATCACCTGCTCCGTGTCCATCCCCGGCTTGATCAGCTTCAGCGCCACCTTCCGGCGCACCGGCTCGCGCTGTTCCGCCATGTACACCACGCCGAACCCGCCGTCGCCGATGCGCTGGAGCAGCTTGTAACGCCCGATCACCGCCCCGGGTTCTTCCAGCCAGGGCCCCTCCGGGACCGGCGCGCAGGCGCACGGATCACCGGCCGGGGCGCAGCCGGAACCGGCCGGCGACGCCGAGGCTCGGCCCGGCTCCGCCGTGCGGTGGGGGGCACCTTCCGCGCTATCGCCCCCGGGGGGCGTCTGTTCTCGTTCTTCCATCGCTGCCTTCCACTTCGCCATGCCCCCGCCCCAGCCCCCGCGCGGACGACCCTTCCGGGGCCTGCCGCAAGATCATATCACCGCGCGACACGCCGCGGACGTGCCGACCCTCCCGCCTTCCACCGCAAATCACGCGATTACGCCGGAAGATGTCGGCGGCATCGGGGAACGCCTCCGCCCACAACTGGAAAGGCGCGGGAACGGGATGAAATGCGACAGTCGCCAGCCCTTTCTAAGCCTGTGACTCGTCAGGCCGCCGACTCCCCCCGCTGGCGCGGCACTGGCGATTCGGCCTTGCCCGACGGCACTCATTGCTTAGGGTGCATCCATGTTCGCGATCGACTACGCCATCCTCGGAGGGTACCACACGCGCATCCGGCCGTTTGGCATCTGGCCCCGCGAGTGGAAGAGCCCGCACGGCGCCGAGCACCGCCGCGACATCGTGCGCCTCGTGGTGGCGCTGCTGTGGCAGGTGATGACCTTCCTTCTGCCGATGCTCCTGGTGCTGCGGATGTGGCCTTACCTGGTTGGCGTGTTCATCCCGTGGCTCGTGCTGACGATCCTGCTCTGGCGCGACGCCCTGGGCGCCCCCGGCGACGAGGCGGAGCCGCCTTCGGCCGCCTCGATCGAGCCTGATGCCGTGGCCGCGAGCGCACCAGCCCGGTGAATGTTCCACGTGGAACAATTGAGGCGGGATCGTTCACTGAGCGACGGAGAGCCCCTTGCGCCCCCTCCGCGTACCCCGGCGGTGCGCGCAGGGCGTCACC
>JAEZED010000238.1 GCA_023417885.1 Planctomycetota bacterium | reverse complement strand
GGGCAGCGGCACGCGTTGCCGGGACAGCGGCATTCGTTGCGGGGGCCGCGGCACTCGCTGCCGGGGCAGCGGCACGCGTTGCCGGGGCAGCGGCCTTCGCGGTGGCGCACAAGGTGGCCGGATCGTGCCGGCGATGCCTCGTCCGCTGGCGCGGCTGGCCCTCGGACACCTGGACACATTGATGAACCCTCGATGCGTTGATACCTTTATCAGCAGCCCGGCCATGGATGGCCGGCCGAACCGCCGCAGGAGGCCGTCATGCGGTTGCATGAACTCATCGCCCGTCTTCCCCAGCCGATCCACACCCCGCCCCTGCCGGATGTGGAGGTGGTCGGCGTACAGGAGGATTCGCGGCTCATCCGGCCGGGCGATCTCTTCATCGCCCGCCGGGGTGTCGGCGTCGATGGCAAGCGATTCATCCACGCCGCAAGCGCCGCGGGCGCGGTGGCCGTCGTCAGCGACGCCGCCGTCGAGGAGGCACCCCTGCCCGTGATCGTCGTCCGCGACGCCGCCTCGGCTGCCAGCATCCTCGCCAATGCCGTGCTCGGGGATCCCTCACATTATATGAAGGTCGTCGGGATCACCGGCACGAACGGGAAGACGACCACCACCTTCATCCTGCGGCACCTGCTCCGTCGGGCGGGCATCGCCTGCGGGCTCATCGGCACCTGCGAGATCGACGACGGCCGGCGGTCGCTCCCGGCGGCCATGACCACGCCCGGGCCCGTCACCCTGGCGGAGATCCTCGCGGCGATGCGCGAGAACGGCTGCGAAGCCGTCGCGATGGAGACGAGCAGCCACGCGCTGGATCAGGGCCGGGTCGCCGGCGTCACCTGCGCCGCCGCCGGCTTCACGAATCTCACGGGTGATCACCTCGACTATCACCGGACGATGGACGACTACGCCGCGGCCAAGGCACGGCTGTTCATGCATCTGCCGGCCGGCGCCGCGGCGGCGGTCAACTGCTGCGATCCGTGGAGCGATCGCCTGCTGAAGCACTGCGCGGGCCGGGCGGTTCGCTTCAGCGCCGAAGGCCCCTGCCGCGGCGGGGAGAGGGCCGACTGGGCGGCGGTGGATGCGGAGATCAGTGCGGCGGGCAGCAGGTTTCTCCTGCGCTCGCCCGGCGGGGAGGCGGCGGTGAGCATGGGCCTCGTCGGGCGGCACAACATCCAGAACGCGCTGTGTGCCGCGAGCATCGCGGGAGAGGCGTTCGGCATGCCGGTGCATGAGATCGCTGCGGGTCTTGCCGACGCCCAGGCCGCGCCCGGGCGGCTCCAGCGCGTGGAGGCGGGACAGAAGTTCGGCGTGCTCGTGGACTACGCCCACACGGACGACGCGCTGGCGAATGTTCTCTCGGCGCTGCGCCCGATCACGCAGGGACGGCTGCGTGTCGTCTTCGGCTGCGGCGGAGATCGCGACCCGACCAAGCGCCCGAGGATGGCGGCGGTTGCGGAACAGTGGGCGGACGAGATCTACGTGACGAGCGACAACCCGCGCACGGAGCGGCCGGAGGCGATTCTCGAGCAGATCGTGACGGGCTTCCGCAGCAAGCGTCCGTCGCTGGTGGAGACGGATCGTCGCGTGGCGATTCACCGGGCCATCAGCGACGCGCGCGAGCGGGATGTCGTGCTCATCGCCGGCAAGGGGCACGAGAACTACCAGATCATCGGTGATGTGAAGCACCCGTTCGACGACGTCGAAGAGGCGCGCAAGGCCCTCGCCGGCATCGACGCCTGACACACGCCGCGAGCGGCGTCCGGGCAGGCATGCCCGGCCGCGACCAAGACAAGGATGGCTCCCATGGTCCCACTGACATTGCCCCAGGTCCGCTCCGCCGTCGTCGGCCGGACCAGCCCCTTCTTCGACGGCACGACGACGCGCCGCCTGCCCGACGTGCCCGTCCTTCACGTCTCGACCGACACGCGCACCATTGTGCCCGGGAGTCTTTTCGTCGCCCTCCGGGGCGACCGCTTCGACGGCCATGGCTTCCTCGCCCAGGCCGCCGCCGCCGGAGCGGTGGGCGCGATCGTCGATCGAAAGGTCGCCAGCGCCCCCGCCGAGTTGCCGCTCATCGAGGTGCCGGACACGCGCAAGGCCCTGGGCCGGCTGGCGAACCACCTCCGCCGGCAGCTCAAGCACACGAAGGTGATCGCCGTCGCCGGCAGCAACGGGAAGACGGGCACGAAGCACCTGATCCACGCGGCGCTTTCCCTGCACCTGAAGGGGACGATCAGCCCGAAGAGCTTCAACAACGACATCGGCGTCCCACTGACGCTCCTGCCCGTCAGCCCGAGGCAGGACTACGTCATCGTCGAGTGCGGCACGAACCACCCGGGCGAGATCGAGTACCTCTCGCGCATCGCAGAGCCGGACATCGCCGTCATCACCAACGCCGGACCGGAGCACCTCGAGGGCCTCGGCGACCTTGCCGGCGTCCGCAAGGAGAACGCCGCCATCACCGCGGGGATGAGGCCGGAGGGATGCCTCGTAGTCAACGGCGACGACCGCGCCCTCGTCGCCGCGTGCGGCGGGTTCGCGGGAAGAAAGGTGACCTTCGGCCTCGGCAAGGGAAGCAACCTCTGGGCGGCGGACATCCGGTCCGACTTCACCGGCCTGCGCTTCCAGCTCAACGGCAGCCGGCAGCAGGTGTTCGTGCCGCTGATCGGGCGTCACATCGCCGCCAACGCGCTGGCCGCGATCGCCGTCGCGCGGCGGATGGGCGTTCCGGACAACGCCGTCATGGACGGGCTCGCCCAGGCACAGGGCCCCATCATGCGCATGCAGCCGCAGTCGATGGCGGGGCTGCTCATCCTGAACGACGCCTACAACGCCAACCCCGCCAGCGTGGCGGTGGCGCTCGAGACGCTGCGCGACCTGCCGCATCCGGGCGGGCGGCGCATCGCCGTGCTCGGTGACATGCTGGAGCTCGGCTCGGCCAGCGACGACTACCACCGCGAAGCGGGGCGCCAGGCGGCGCGGGCAGGGATTCACTCGCTCATCTGCATCGGACCCGGCGGCTCGCTGATGGCCGCCGCCGCCGTGGCGGAGGGGATGAGCAGCGAAGCGGTGCATTGCTTCGAAAGCGCGCGCCGTGCCGGCTGGCCGGTGCGCGAGCTGCTGCGTCCCGGGGATCTCGTGCTGCTCAAAGGCAGCCGCGGCATGGAGCTGGAGCGCATCCTCGAGGCCTTGCAGCCGGCGCCCCCCGCCGCCCCGGTGCGGCAGGCCCGGGCGACCGTCGCGGCGGCATGAACGCGACAGCCAGCCGTCATTTCCTCCCACCTGTGCCGCAGGCTAAGCTAACCCCCGTGAACGAAGCCACCGCCCCGACCTCGCTCAAAGTCCATGTCCGACCCGCGCGCACCGAGGATGTGCCGCGCGTGGCGGAGCTTTTCGATCAGTACTGCATGTTCTACGGCCAGCCCTCGCGCCGGCGGCAGGCGGAGGCGTTCATCGGCGACCGCGTCGCCAAGGGCGACTCCGCGATCTTCGTGGCCGAGGCTGAAGAGGGGATCGCCGGCTTCGTCCAGCTTTATCCCTCGATCTCGAGCCTCTCGATGGGCCCGATCTGGGTGCTGAACGACCTGTTCGTGAGTCCCGAGTCGCGCGTCCGCGGCGTGGGCGCCGCCCTGCTCGACCACGCCCACCGGATGGCCGAGGAGACGGGCGCGGCCCACATGACGCTCGCCACCGCGCGTGACAATCGGGTCGCGATCGACTTCTACACGCGGATGGGCTGGCAGGCCGACGAGGCGTACATCCACATGTACTTCCCGGTGAAGGACCGGGAGCCCCCGCAGGGCTGAGCCCGGGGCGGCGGGCCCGGTTGCCGACCGGGCGCGCGGTGGGGCCGGAAGGATCCGCAGGCGGCATGTCTTTCTGGGGAGCATGGATGCTCTACTGGCTGATCCAGTCCAATCTCGAAGCACTCGAGCAGACGCCTTTTGGCTTCCTGCGGGTAATCACGTTCGTCGAGTTCCAGGCGGTGCTCGCGACGCTCCTGGCGTTCCTCGCCGTCCTGCTGCTCGGGGAGCGCACGATCGGCTGGCTGCGCCGGCAGAAGATCGGCGACAACCCCGACTTCGACAACGCCGAGTTCAACGCGACGATGAGCAGCAAGGCCGGAACCCCCACGATGGGCGGCCTGCTTATCGTCTCCGCGATCGCCGCCGTCGCCTTTCTCCTGGCGGACCTTCGCAACTTCTACGTGCAGATGGGCCTGGTCTGCCTCGTCTGGCTCGGCGCCGTGGGCGCGGCGGACGACTGGCTGAAGCTGACCGCCGCGCGCCGCAGCGCCGGCCGGCAGGGGCTGACCAGCCGGGAGAAGCTGCTGTTCCAGGTCGGGCTGGCGGTGATGCTCGGTTTCTTCGCCTACCGGCACGGCAACGCGGTCCCGGCGACGACGACGCTTTACGTGCCGTTTTTCAAGAACGTCGCCCTGCAACTGCCGCTGTGGGGGTTCATCCTGATCGCGGTGCTGGTGATCGTGGGAAGCAGCAACGCGGTGAACCTCACCGACGGCCTCGACGGCCTGGCGGCGGGATGCATGGCGCTGGTCGCCTTCACGTTCCTTCTGCTGACGCTGATCATCTCCGACGCGCGGCTGTCGGGGTTCCTGTTGTTTCACCACATCCGGCAGGTCGACCAGATGGTCGTCTTCTGTGGCGCGATGATGGGGGCGTGCCTGGGATTTCTGTGGTTCAACTGCCACCCGGCCCGCGTCTTCATGGGCGACACTGGGAGCCTCGCGCTGGGCGGGCTGATCGGCTACGTGGCGCTGGTCATCCGGCAGGAGCTGATGCTCGTGCTCGTCGGCGGGATCTTCGTGGCCGAGGCGCTCTCGGTCATGCTCCAGGTCGGCTGGTTCAAGTACACGCGGAAGCGCTACGGGGAAGGCCGCCGCATCTTCCTGATGGCCCCGCTGCACCACCACTTTCAGAAGAAGGGATGGAGCGAGACGCAGGCAACCGTCCGCTTCTGGCTGATCGGCGCCATGCTGGCGGCCATGGCGCTGGCGACGGTGAAGCTGCGTTGACGCCAGTCTAACCGGTGGATAGCTTTCTGTGAGTGGACTACGCCCGCCTGATCACGATCGAACCCGGGAAGCGCGGTGGCCAGCCGTGCATTCGCGGGCTGCGCATTACCGTGCGTGACGTGCTGGAGTATCTCGCCGGTGGAATGACCATTCAGGAGATACTGGCGGATTTTCCTGACCTGACGGAAGAGGATGTCCGCGCCTGCCTCGCCTTCGCCGCCGACCGCGAGCGGCGGCTCTGGGTGGTTCCCGCCGCATGAAGCTCCTGTTCGACCAGAACCTCTCGCACCGGCTGGTCGACGATCTGGCCACCGAGTTTCCAGCCTCTGCGCATGTACGCGATGTGGGCCTGGCCTCGGCCTTGGACGCCGAGGTATGGGACTACGCAGCCGCCGAGGGATTCGCGATCGTTTCGAAGGATGCCGACTTTCAACAGCGGGCGTTGCTCTACGGGCATCCGCCGAAGGTGGTGTGGCTGCGTGTCGGGAATGCATCGACATCCGTCATTGCAGCGCTTCTCCGCACGCGAGCGGAAGACGTAAGGGCTTTCGGGGCTGATCGCTCGGCCTCCGTGCTCGCCCTCTCCTGAAGGGGTCCTAACTGCCCTGGCGGGGGTCTCTCTTGAAGCCGCGGACGCCGCTCGCCCGATAATCATGTCGTGGACGACTCCATTTATCGCCTGCGCGACCGCGACCTCCTGACGCTCTGCGTGCTGGCCTTGCTCGCCCTGGGCGTGGTCATGGTCCAGTCGGCCGCCATGAACGTCGGCAACCAGGCCCTCTGGTACTGGAGCGATCGCGGCACCAAGCATGCCCTCTTCGCCATCCTCGCCCTGCTGACCTTCGTCACCGTCAGCCGGCTGGATTACCGCAAGCTCACCGCCGGTCACTGGACGGCGGCGCCGGCGGTGTGGGGGATGGGCATTGCCATGGCGCTGTGCACCGCCGTGCTGCTGCCCGGGGTGGGGACGGAAGTCAACGGCGCACGGCGGTGGATCGCGCTGGGGCCGGTGCGCATCCAGCCGAGCGAGGTGGCGAAGTGGGGGACGGTTCTCTTCCTGGCCTGGCGCCTTTCCCGGCCGGGGATGGGATCGTTTCTGAAGGGTTATTTGCCGACGTGCGCGGTTGTCGGCGCGCTCTGCCTGCTGGTGGTGATTGAGGACTTCGGCACCGCCGCCCTGATCGGGCTGGCGGCGTTCGTGATGCTGCTGGCGGGGCCGACGAAGTGGTGGCACCTGGCGATCTCCGTCCCGCCCGCCCTCGCCGCCGCGGTGGCGTTCGTGGCGATCGAGCCGTACCGGTGGAGGCGGATGACGGCCTTCCTGGATCCGTGGGCCGCTCCGGAGACGGACGGATACCACATGATCCAGAGCCTCTACAGCTTTGCGACGGGCGGCATCACCGGGCGCGGGCTGGGCAACGGGGTGCAGAAGCTGGGCTACCTGCCGGAGGACACGACCGACTTCATCTTCGCCGTCATCTGCGAGGAGCTGGGCCTCTTCGGGGCGGGGCTGGTGGCGGTGCTTTACGTGACGATCCTGGGCGTCGGCTACAGCGCTTCGCGGCGCGCGCCGGAGGGGTTCGGGCGCCTGCTCTGCTTCGGCACGGTGGCGATGCTGGGGCTCCAGGCGACGCTGAACATCGCCGTTGCGACGGCGAGCGTGCCGACCAAGGGGATGAGCCTTCCGCTGGTCAGCGCCGGGGGGAGCGGGCTGATCCTGACGGCGATCATGCTCGGATTCGTCTACAGCGTCTGCCGCGGCGAGGGGAGCCGGCTGGCGGAGTCGGAGACGGACGACTTTGCCACCCAGATCTTCACCCGCGTGACCGGCCGGCAGGAGGATGACGAGGTCGAGGCCGAACTGGTGGACGACGACGAAGACGACGCCGACGACGAGGAGCCGGAGGAGTACCTCGTGGACGAGGAGGAAGAGCAGTATGAGGAGGAGGAAGAGGAGGAGGATGAGGACGACGAGGATGGCCTGGAGATGGAAGACGACGACCGCCGGGCGGCGTAGGGTGGGCGGGGCGAAATAGTGTCCGGTTGACGTTCGCCCCCGCCTCTGTTCACCTGTGACCGGTTGAGCGACTCCAGCGGCACATCACGAACGATCCTGCTCGCCGGCGGCGGAAGCGGCGGGCACCTTTATCCCGGCATCGCCGTCGCGCAGGAACTGCGCCGGCTGCGTCCTGATCTCACGCCGCTGTTCCTCTGCACCGAGCGCGACATTGACCGCGCCATTCTCGAGCCGACGGGGTTCGAGTTCATGCCGCAGCCGATCGTTCCGCCGCGCAAGAGCGTCGGCGGGCTGCTCCGGTTCTGGTCGAAGTGGCGGGCGACCAACGACCTGGTGCGTGGCGTGCTGATCGACCGCTACCCCGCCGCCGTCCTGGGGCTGGGCGGATATGCCGCCGGTGTCGCGGTGAAGCTTGGGGCGGCGCAGGGGCTGCCGGCGGCGATATTGAATCCGGACGTCGTTCCGGGCAAGGCGAATCTCTACCTCATGCGCCATTGCCGGACGGTCTTCTGCGGGTTCGAGGCGACGCTCGGGCACGTGCCTAAGGAGCACATCGAGAAGTGCCGTGTCGTGGGGTGCCCGCTGCGGACGGATCTCCGCCCGCTCCCGCGGCGCGAGGATGCGGCGGCCCGGCTTGGGCTGGATCCGATCCTCAACACGCTCGTCGTCACCGGCGCGAGCCAGGGCGCCAAGACGGTGAACGACGCGGTGCTGGAGACGCTGGCGCGCATCCTGAAGGATGCGACGCGCGGGGGCGGGCCATCCGGGCAGGCGGCCGGGCACAAGCTCCAGGGGTGGCAGGTGCTGCACCTGGCCGGCCAGGATCACGCCGACGCCGTGCGGGCGGAGTACCGGGAGCTGGGGCTGGGCAACCGGAGCAAGACGATCGACTTCACGCCGGACATGGCGGACGTGTGGGCCGTGGCGGACATCGCGGTCAGCCGCAGCGGGGCGAGCAGTTGTCACGAGCTGCTGGCGTGCGGCGTGCCGGGGGTTCTGATGCCCTACCCGTTTCACAAGGATCGCCACCAGCACGCCAACGCGGCGGAGCTCGAGAAGGCAGGCGCCGCCGTCGTGGTGGAGGATACGAAGGAGCGTCGCAGCAATGCCGACGGGCTTCGGCCGGTGCTGGAGCCGCTTCTTTACGATGCGGGCCGGCGTCAGCAGATGTCGGACGCGGCGCTGTCGCGCGCGCGTCCGGACGCTGCCGTTGCGGTGGCGGAGGCGCTGGCGGGGATGGTGGCGTAGCTCGAAACCGTCGCCGATCAGCAGCTTCTCTGAGCGTGGAGCCCGTTCGTCCAAACGTTTGCC
>JAEZED010000231.1 GCA_023417885.1 Planctomycetota bacterium | reverse complement strand
ACCCTCCCCGTTCCCCCCTGACCCCCGCCCCCCCAGCGGGGGCGGGCCGGGGTTCTTCACATTCTCCGGGGGCGCGCCGGCGGGTCTTCCTTACAATCGCCCGATGATCCGCACCGCCCGCGTGCTTCGTTCGCCACGCCGGCCGACAGCGCTGGCGACGTGCCTGCTGGCGGCCCTGCTCCTGCCGGGAGCAGGCGCAGCGGATCAGGAGCGTCTTCGCGCAGCGCCGCTAGCGGTGACGGGAACGCCCGCCGCGCTCGAGATGACCCTCGGGCCGGGCGTGCCGGTCATCGAGGGGCGCATTGGCGGAAAGACGCTCCGGCTCATCGTCGATACCGGCGCCACCTGGTCGATGCTGACGCCCGAGGCCGCCCGCGCCGCGGGCCTCGCCACCCAGCCGGCGGGCGATCTCACCGCGCGCGACGCCGCCGGCGAGCAGAAGACCGTGGAGGCGGCACACGTCGAAACGCTGGAGCTGCCGGCGGATGGCGACGGCGTGATCACCATGAGCGACTTCCATGTCGTGGTGATGGACTCCCCCCTCGTGGAGCGTGCGGGGGTGGATGGCATTCTCGGCCTGCCCCTGCTCCGGCGGGAGGTCGTGACCTTCGACTTCCCCGCGGGCCGGCTGGAGATCGGCGGGGACGACCTGCCCGCGACGGATGGGGAGCGAATCCTGCCGCTGCGCTCCGGGCCGGGCGGCCTCGTGACAGCGCGTGCGGTGTTCGAACCGGAACTTGACGGGGCGCCGGAGGTGTTCGTGGTGGACACGGGCTTCAGCGGCGCGATCCACCTGCCGGGCAAGGCGGCGCGGGCCCTGGCCGGCGAAGCGCCGGCGACGCGCTCCGGGAGCAGCGCCACTGCCCACGAGGAGCGCGATTTCGCCGTCGTCGAGGTGCAGGCCGATCTGCTGCTCGGCGAGCACCGGATCCAGCGGCCGAGGGCCTCGGTGTTCATGGGCAACGCCTCGGGCCGCCCTGGCCGTGCCGCGATCGGCACGGACCTGCTGAAGCGGTTCCGGATAACGCTCGACTTCCCGCGCCGCCGGCTGCGGCTGGAGGAGGCGGAGCAGGGCGATGGTCGCGAACCCGGCCCGACCGGGGCATAATCGCGGGCCAGACCGCCGGTTGATCAGATGATGTTCCGTCCCGCCGAAGATCAGGAGCGCTGGCCGCTGAAGCGGCTGGGCGTGCTGCTGGGATTTGCCCTGCTGCTGCGCGTGGGCCTGGGCCTCTGGCTCCCCGCCGACGAGGCGTTCATCGCCCAGTTGCCCGACCAGACGGAATATCTGCAGCTCGCCGGATCGGTGCTCCAGGGCAACGGCTTCGTCCTCGTGGACGAGCGCTATCCGACGCCCCAGACACTTCTGGCGCAGCGAATGCCAGGGTACCCGCTGCTCGTGGCGGCGTGCGGCGCCTCCGTTCATGCAGTGCGGATCGTGCAGGCGTTGATCGAGGCCTCGACGGTGCTGGCGACGTTCCTGCTCGCGCGACGGTGGCTGCGCGTCGGCCCGAGCCTCGTCGCCGCGGCGCTGGTGGCGGTGAACCCGTTCCTTGTCTACTTCTCGAACCTGGTGCTGAGCGAGTCGCTCTACACGGCGATGCTGGCGTGGGGCATGGTCTGCCTGGCGCGTCCGGGCGTCCGGGGGCGACTCTGGTGGCTCGGAATGACCCTGCTCGTGCTGGGTGTGTATGTCCGCCCCAGCGGAGCGGGGATGGCCATCGCCCTGGGCATCGCCAGCGCCTTCCTGCCGGATCGCCACCCGTTCGCGGTGCACAGCCGTTGGCCGCTGCCGGTCGGGCTGACGACGCTCCTGCTGCTGTTGGTCGCTCTGGCGCCGTGGACGTTGCGGAATTGGCTCCTCCTGGACGAGCTGGTCCCGACGACGACGAACAACGGGATTACGCTCTACGACGGGTGGCACGTGGACAACACCACCGGGGGGAGCGACCAGTCCTTCGTGGCCCGGATGCCGCAACTGGGGCTGATGAACGAGACGGAGCGGGATACGTACCTCAAGGGAAAGGCGATGGAGGCGGTGCGGGAGCGCCCGCTGCGTTCCGCCGCCCTGGCGGTGCGGAAGGCGGGCCGGACGTGGAGCCCGGTTCCGCTGTCACAGGCCGATCGCCCGGCCTACCTGCTGGCGGGCCTGGTCTATTCGGTGCCGCTGTTCGTGCTTGCGGCAGTCGGGTTGCTGCTGAGCGGGCTGCCGCGGCCGGGGAAGTGGCTATTGCTGACCCCGGCGGTGTATCTGACGCTGATACATATGCTCAGTGTTGGATCGGTCCGATATCGTCTGCCGGCCGAACCCGCACTGGCCGTGCTGGCCGCAGGCGGAATATGGGCGATCGGCGTGGGTTACCGGGAGTGGCGGCAACTTCGCGATAGAACCGACGACGAAACAGAGAACGACTCGGCCGCGGGTCGCGGTTTCGAGGTCATCAGGCCGGATCAGGCCGTCGAGTGACGGGTGAACCGGGCCCGTCCGGCTCGAGACGACTTTCCTCACCCATCGATCCCCTTGCCCCTCCCACCGACGAGCCACAGGCTGTTTGAGCGGACGTGGCGCAGCACATGCCCCATCCGTCCGCGGCACTCCGCGCTGCGCCGGTGGTCTGGGCTGGCTCTCCTGGCCGTGCTCTGCATGACGATCGTCGGGTACGCGGTCGTCACCGACTCGGAGCGCGTGCGCCACCAGGCTGAGGCATACCTTTCGCGCCTGGTCGGCGGGCCAGCCGAGGTGCAGGCGGCGAGCCTGAGCCTGTTCGAGGGCCTGCGCCTGGAGGGCGTGACCGTCAGCGTGCCCACCGGCCCGGAGGAGGCTTCCGAGGGGCACACACCGCCGGACGCCGTGCTCTTCACGGCACGGTCCGTGCGCATCGACTACAACCCGCTGGACCTGCTGCTCGGCAAGATCTCGGCCACCCGCGTGATCGCCGTCGATCCGCACGTGCGCCTCACCGAGGACGTCGACAGCGAGACCTGGAACTTCCAGCGCCTCCAGCGCCGACGCCGCGAGCAGGCAGAGCAGGGGGACGAGCGCTTCGATCCGCCCGACGAGCTCCCGGAGATCCTTCTCCGGAACGCACAGGTGGACTACGCGCGCATCGTCGACGGCCAACTCGTGCCGCGGGGCAGCGTCGGGATCGAGGCGCAGCTCCGCCCCGCCATTGCGCAGGAGGGAACGCCGCAGGAGGATCACGGCGCCTATCGCTTCGCCGTCCAGACGCGCGGCCTCGCCGGTGTGCAGGGGATGGCCGGCCCCCAGGCGCAGGGCGTGATCGACCTCCACGCCGGCAACCTCACCGCCCGGCTGGACGACGTTGACTTCGCCGCCCTCCGGGACATCCTCCCCCGCGCGGCGGCTGAGTGGTGGCGCCAGCACGGCATCAGCGGCCGGCTCGACGTGCCGCAGATCCGGCTGGACTGGGAGAACCCGGTGATGATGGCCGGCCCGGACGGCGCTCTGGAGCGCGTGCCGTCCTTCCGCGTCGAGGTCCGCCTCGACGAGGCGCAGCTCCAGGGGCTTCCCGAGGAGTGGCTCCCGCGCGAGGAGGTGGACATCCGCCGCGAGATGACGCAGTGGCTGGCCAGCGCCAGTGAGAGCGCCCGGAGCCCGCGCCTCAGGAACATTCTCGCGCGGATGGCCGACCAGACCCAGATGCGCCCCCTGCGCCTCCGCAACGTCAGCGGCGGCTTCGTCTTCACCCACCGCGGACTCCACGTCAACGGGCTGAAGGGGGACTTCGAAGGCAACCGGCTGCGCGTGGACGGCGTTATCGATGGCTACTCGGCCGACGCGGCGATCTCGATGGTCGTGCAGAACGCCGACGACGCACTGGAGGTGCCCGACAACGTCCCCTACATCAGTTCGCTGCCACGGCAGGTGCGCGAGGTGTACCACCGCTTCCTGCCGCAGGGCCGCTGTCGCCTGCGCCTCGAGCTTCACCGCCCCGCCGCCGCGCCGGATGGGGAGCCGGTGCGTCCGATCGTCACCGGTTATGTCGACGTGCAGGACGGCACCTTCACGCTCGATCGCTTTCCGTACCCGGTGCGCAACGCGCAGGGTCGGCTGCTCCTGCGCTACGACCGGCAGACACAGCAGGACCAGCTCATCATCGAGAACCTGCGCGGCTTCGGCCTCGCGGGCGGGCCGAACGAGAACGCACGCATCAGCATCGACGGCGTCGTCGGCCCCCTCACCAGCGTCGCCGGCTTCGACATCAGCGTCAGCGGACGCAACGTCAGCGACGAGCCGGCCATCATCGCCGCACTTCCCCCGCCGGCCCAGGAGGCGATCGCCAACTTCGATCCGGTCCACCACGGTCGTGGCGCCGGCGGTGACGGCGGGCCACCCCCGCCCATGTCGTTCGCGGGTGACTTCCTCGCGGAGGTGAAGCGTCCGCCGGGGCCGCGCCAGAAATGGGATTTCCGCGTCGATCTCTATCTGCGGGAGATGAGCGGCGCCTTCGTCGGCTTTCCTTACCCGCTGGAGAACGCCAGCGCCGAGGTGCGCGTCTTCCCCGATCACGTGGAGATCGCCCGCGCCCAGATGCGCCGCGCCGTCACACACAACGCAACGCCCATCGACAACGGCGCCAGCGCCACCGCCGGCATGGCCGAGGTTGGGTTCCGCGGGCGCGTCGACTGGGGGCGTCGTGAGGAGGACGAGCCCGGCGACTCCAGGCCGCCGCTGCGCGTGGATCTTACTGTCTCCGGCCGCAACCTGCCGACGGATGCGGCGCTGATGGGCGCGCTGCCGCCCGATGCGGTGGCGCAGCTTTCGGCGCTGGGCCTGGGCGGGCGGGCCGATGTCGAGGCACGCGTCTTCACCGACGCGCAGGACGAGTTGACCTGGGACGTGACGCTCGACGTAACGGACGGCCGGTTCTGGCCCGAGACAGGCGCCTTCAGTCTTGCCAGCGCAGCCGGTCGCGTGCGCGTGCTGCCGGATCGCGTGGAGCTGAGCCACCTGACCGGCCGGCGCGGCGCGGGGACGATCACCGTCGACGGCACCATCGGCATGGGCGAAGGCGGCCTCACGGAAGCGACGCTCTCGGCGCAGAACCTCACGCTCGACACCGCCATCTACGACCTGCTCCCGCAGCCGGCGCGCGACGCGTGGGACTGGCTGCGCCCCGCCGGCGCCACCGACGCCCTCGTCACCTACCGCGGACCGACGGGCCTCTTCTTCGGCGACGCCGAGCAGCGCGCTGCCGCGGCGGCGGGCGTGGAGCCGGAGTACGAGGTGATCCTCCGGCCGCAGGGCGCGTCGGCGACGCCCGCGAGCTTTCCCTACGCCCTGGACAACCTGCACGGCACGCTGAAGATCGTGCCCGGACGCATCGAGCTCTTCAACGTCACCGCCGACCACGCGCTGGCGGAGGGCGAAGCGCCCGCCACGCTCGCCGTCTCCGGCGTCGGCAGGCTGGGCGCTGCCGAGGATGGTGGGGATATCTGGGAGTTGTCGCCGCAGATCGCCGGCGCCCCGCTGGACGAGTCGTTGATGACGGCGCTGCCGGACGGCCTCGCGGAGACGCTGTCCTCGCTGAAGGCCACCGGCGTCGTCACGGCCGCTTTCGAGAAGCTCACGATCACGACACACCCGCTGGCCGGGGTAGCGCCGCCGGCGCCGACGACACAGGAGGCCGCGCCGGTCGCGGCCGCCGAGGCGCCCGTCGATGTCGACTTTTCGGTCCGCGTGACAGCGGCAGGCGCGTCGGCCGACGTGGGCGTGCCCCTGTCGGAACTGCATGGCCGGATCGATCTCTCGGGCTCGTACCGCGACGGCCGGCTTCGCAGCCTTGCGGGCACCTTCCTGGGTGACCAGTTCTCGGTACGCGGGCGCAAGGGAAGCGAGCTGCACGGGACGATTCACCTGCCGGAGGATGGCCGGACGCTGAGCGTCTCCAACCTGTCGGCCGCGGTTGCCGGCGGACGCCTCGGAGGCAACGTGACCCTCACGTTCGGCGAGGCGGAGACGGATCCGACGCGTTACGAGCTGGAGTTGGCGGTGCGCGAGGCAAACGTCCGGCAACTCGTCGGCGAGCAGGCGGGGCGCTCGGCGGACTTCTCCGGGAACCTGACGGCGCGGCTGGACATCGAGGGGACGTTCGGCGAGGCCGCCAGCCGTCGCGGACGGGGCGAGGTGATCGTCTCAGGCGAGAAGCTCTACGACCTGCCACTGGTGCTGGGGCTGTTGCAGGTGACGAACCTGGCGATGCCCGTGGCCGAGCCGTTCCGCGAGGCGACGGCGGCCTTCACGGTGGACGGGCAGGAGATCGTCTTCGACCAGATCGCGCTGCGTGCGGCGGACATGGAGATGAACGGCCAGGGGACGCTGAGCTTCGAGACGCAGAAGGTGAATCTCTCCTTCACGACCAGCAACCACGGCTGGGCGCAGGTTCCGCTGGTGGGCGACCTGGTGGGCCTGGCGCGTAACGAACTCCTGCGGATCCACGTCCGCGGGACGCTTCAGAGCCCGGAGGTCTCCGGCAGCACCCTTCCGACGATCACCAGCACGATCGACGAGGTGTTCCGGCGTGACTGAACACGGTGCTCCGGCTTGGGTTACGTCGAATATGCCGTGCCGCCCCGGGTGGAATTTTGCTGGACGAAACTGGCAAGAAGCAATAAGGTCGGGATTGTGCGTTGCCCGGCGTCCCAGACGCGGCGGCGCAGGCCTTGGAGGCAAGAAATGAGTCATCCAAAGCAGGTGGTGCTGCTCGACATCATCACGGGAATCGTCGCCTCCGCGGAGTCGGCGACGCCCGAGAGTGAGGGATCCGGTGAAGGCGCCGCCACCGCGACCGCCCCCGCCAAGCCGAAGCGGAAGGCGCGCCCGCGATCCCGCCGCAAGACCACCAGGCTCCCCCCGTGGAACGTCATCCTCCTGGACGACGACGACCATACGTACCAGTACGTGATCGAGATGCTCGGCCACGTCTTCGGGCATGGGCTGGCCAAGGCCTTCGTCATGGCCCGCGAGGTGGACGCCACGGGACGCGTGATCGTCTTCACCGGCCACCGCGAGTTGGCAGAGCTGAAGCGCGAGCAGATCATCTCCTACGGCCTCGATCCGCGCATCAGCTCCTGTCGGGGGAGCATGAGGGCCGTGCTGGAGCCGGCAGAGATCGGCTGAGAAGTCTTGCTGACATTGCGCGAGCACCGGCCGCTTTTCAGCGCGGCGGCGTGGTGCTGCCTGGCGCTTCCGGTAGAGGGTCGGCATCGCGCCGGCGGCCGAAGAGGGCCGTGATGGCGACGGCGAAGAGGATCAGGCTGCCGCCGACGTAGACGCTGCCCGGCGGGATCTCGCCTGCCCCTAGCCACGTCCAGATCGGGTTGAGCACCGGCTCCAGCAGCGCCAGCAGCGAGGCGACGACCGGGCCCACGCGTCGCAACCCGAGCTGGAAGAGGACGTACGGCGCCGCCATCTGCACCATCCCCAGGGCGATCAGCTTCAGCACGAGATCCGGCGGCATCGAGAACAGCCCGCGCGGCACCGCCCAGATTCCCAGCGCCGCTGCTGCGACGAGATTGTTCACGCAGACGACCGCGAAGACGTTGGGCGGCAGGCCCGTGCGCCGGATCGAATCGCTCTCGACGGCATCGAGGCTGAGGATCACCGCGGCAAAGCCGAAGCCGGCGACGACGCCCAGCACCCGGCCGAGCCAGCCGCCGGAGTGGTCGGCCCCCGCGAGCATCGCCGCGACGCCGAGCAGCGCGACGACCAGGGCGACGGCGGTGGCGCGGTTCACCGGTCGGCCGAGGAACAGCCAGGCGAAGGCGGCAACGTAGGCGGGCGCCGCGTGCTGAAGGAGGATGCCCTCGGCGGCGGTGGCGAAGGTCATTGCGCTGATGAACGCCGCAACCATGACCGTGTGCGCCAGGGCGGCGCCGAGCATGACCTTCGGGCCCGGCATCCCGCGCCCGGTCAGCCGCGCGCCGACGCCCAGCAGGGGAAGCATGACGAGCGCCGCCCCGAAGCTGCGAACGGCGGCGAAGCAGATCGGATCGGTTCTCGCCCACTTCACGGCGAGGCCGGCGAGGCTCCAGAGGACCCCGGCGGCGATGAGCAGGAGGATGCCCGCCGACCGCGGCCCGGCTGGGGCGGGGCGGTGGGTCGGCCCGGCATGCAGTACAGGAACATCCCGGCTCATTCGCGGCGGACGATAGCCGTGCGTCAACGGGCCGGAGCAGGGCGCGTTCGGCGTCGCCCGTTGCGGGGTTCGGGGCTGCGCATACAGTGGTGTGACACCCGCCTGCGTCACTCCACAGGAACCGACATGCCCGTCTACACGAATTCGTCGCACAACCCGCTCGGCAGCCGCAAGTCCCTCTCCAGCGCCGCCGGCGACTTCAGTTACTTCGATCTTTCGAGCTTGGGAGACGTCTCCCGGCTCCCGTTCTCGATCAAGGTGCTGCTGGAGAGCTGCCTGCGCAACATGGACGGGTTCGAGGTGACGGAGGAGAACGTGCGCCACCTCCAGGGGTGGACGCCTTCGACGCGGGCAGAGGAAGTTCCCTTCAAGCCCGCACGCGTCGTGCTCCAGGACTTCACCGGCGTGCCGTGCGTGGTGGACCTGGCGGCAATGCGCAGCGCCATGAAGCGGGCCGGGGGCGATCCGCAGAAGATCAACCCGCTGGTGCCGGTGGACCTGGTGATCGATCACAGCGTGCAGGTGGACGAGTACGCCAATCCGCTGGCGCTGGTCAACAACGCGAAGATCGAGTTCGAGCGCAACCGGGAGCGGTACGAGTTTCTGAAGTGGGGGCAGAAGGCCTTCCGCAACTTCAGCGTGGTGCCCCCCTCGATCGGCATCGTCCACCAGGTGAACCTGGAGTACCTGGCCGGCGTCGTGCTGACCGATGACGGCGTGGCCATGCCCGACAGTCTCGTCGGAACCGACAGCCACACGACCATGATCAACGGCCTGGGGGTTCTGGGCTGGGGCGTGGGCGGCATCGAGGCGGAGGCGGCCATGCTCGGGCAGCCCTGTTACCTCCTGACGCCGGAGGTGGTCGGCTTCAAGCTGACGGGCGAGCTTCCGGAAGGCGCGACGGCGACGGACCTGGTGCTGCGAGTGACCGAGATTCTCCGCAAGCACGGCGTGGTCGGGAAGTTCGTGGAGTTCTACGGCCCCGGCATGAAGAGCATGAGCGTCGCCGACCGCGCGACGATCGGCAACATGGCGCCCGAGTACGGCGCGACGATGGGCTTCTTCCCGGTGGACGAGAAGAGCCTCCAGTACCTTCGCCTCACCGGGCGCGACGCGAAGCAGATCGACCTCGTGGAGCGCTACTGCAAGACCAACGGCCTCTGGGCGGAGGCGGGGCACGAGCCGATGTTCACCGACCGGCTCGAGCTGGATCTCTCGACCATCGAGCCGAGCGTCGCCGGGCCCAAGCGCCCGCAGGACCGCGTCGCCCTGCCCAACGTCAAGCGCGAGTTCCGCCGCGTGCTGACCGACGAGTTCGGCAAGTCGGCCGACGATCTGGTCGCGCCCGCGGCGCGACAGAGCGGGGAGGCGCCCGCCTTCAGCATCGGCGAATCGGCCGGCGGCACCGCCGTGCTCGAAAGGCCGCGCACCGGCATGAGCCTTCAGCACGGCGACGTGGTGATCGCCGCCATCACCAGCTGCACGAACACGAGCAACCCGAGCGTCATGGTCGCCGCCGGGCTGCTGGCGAAGAAGGCCAACGCGAAGGGCCTGCGCCCGCCGGCATACGTCAAGACGAGCCTGGCGCCCGGCAGCCGGGTGGTGACCGACTACTTCGAGAAGGCCGACCTCCAGAAGGAGCTGGACGCACTGGGCTTCAACACCGTGGGCTACGGGTGCACGACGTGCATCGGCAACAGCGGCCCGCTCCCGGAGCACATCGCCGCCGAGGTGGAGGAGAACGACCTGGTCGCCGTCAGCGTGCTCAGCGGCAACCGCAACTTCGAGGGGCGGATCAACCCGCACGTGAAGGCCAACTACCTCGCCAGCCCGCCGCTGGTCGTAGCCTACGCGCTGGCGGGGACGATCGACATCGACCTCTCGACCGACCCGCTCGGACAGGATCAGCAGGGGAACCCGGTCTACCTGCGCGACATCTGGCCGACGCTGGACGAGATCAACGAAACGATGGCCGCCTGCATCGAGCCGGCGATGTTCACCCGGCGCTACGCGAACGTGGCGGAGGGGAACCCGGAGTGGAACGCGGTGCCGGTGAAGGGCGGGGAGCTGTTCAACTGGAGCGAGGAGAGCACCTACATCCAGGAGCCCCCCTTCTTCGCCGATCTCGGGCCGGAGCCGGCGCCCGTGCAGTCGGTGCGCGGGGCGCGCTGCATCGTTCTCGTCGGGGACAGCGTCACCACCGACCACATCAGCCCCGCCGGCAGCATCAAGAAGGACTCCCCCGCCGGCAAGTATCTCATCAGCAAGGGCGTGGCGCCCGCGATGTTCAACAGCTACGGCTCGCGCCGCGGCAACGACCGCGTCATGACCCGCGGCACGTTCGCCAACATCCGCCTCAAGAACCAGCTCGCCCCCGGCACCGAGGGAGGCTGGACGAGCTACTTCGGCGACCCCTCCGCCCTGCCGGCCGACACGACCTGCCCCGCCGGGGACTTCCCGGACAACGTTGTCTCGATCTTCGATGCCGCCCGCGCCTACGGCGTGGCGAGCACGAGCGACGCCGACGTGACGCCGCGTCCCGACGGCACGCCGCTGGTGGCGCTGGCGGGGAAGGACTACGGCATGGGCAGTTCGCGTGACTGGGCGGCGAAGGGCGCGTTCCTGCTGGGCATCAAGGCGGTCATCGCCGAGAGCTTCGAGCGCATCCACCGCTCGAACCTCGTGGGCATGGGGGTCCTGCCGCTGACCTTCCCGCAGGGCCAGAGCGCCGCGTCGCTCGGGCTCGACGGCAGCGAGACGTTCGACATCGAGGTGCCCGCGGACATCAAGCCGCGCCAGGCGATCCGCGTGAGGGCGCGTAAGGCCGGAGGCGGGGCCGAAGTGAGCTTCGAGGCCACCTGCCGCATCGACACGCCGGTGGAGATCGACTACTACCGCAACGGCGGGATTCTCCAGACCGTGCTGCGACGGTTGATGAAGTGACGGTGGTGGTCGGGCGGGGGGGGCGTTGGCGGTTGTTCCACGCCGCGGCCGAGCGCTGGTGCGCGCCGGTGAGCGCGCTGGCGCACCAAGGGGGGCGCGTGTTCCACGTGGAACAATTGGGTTGGAGCCGGGCTGCGGGCGCGCCGCGAGGGATTAGACGCGACGTGGTGCGCGCCAGGATATCCGCCGGCGCACCAGAGGCGTGCAAATGTTCCACGTGGAACAATCTGGGGACGCTTCGTGTCTTTGCAGGATTGAAGCTTGGATCGTCAAAAAGAGAACCGCC
>JAEZED010000222.1 GCA_023417885.1 Planctomycetota bacterium | reverse complement strand
TGCCGCCGACCACGATCTTGCCGTCGGACTGGATCACCAGGGCATGCACCTCGTCATCGTACCCCAGCAGGTCGGTCGTGACTCACGCTGAGCGTGTCAATCCGTCCCTGGTCATGGTGCGTCTACTTGCGGGAACGAAAGCTCCAAGATCTTCGCGAGCTCCATAGCGACGGCGGTCAGTGTGGTTGTGGGCGTGGGATCGAGAAAGCAGTATTGCCTCCCAAGTCCGTTGGATACGACAACTATATGAAGCAATGAACGTGAGTCCCAACCGGATACGTCCGTATCGCTGGGCGCGCCTTGAAGCTCCTCATCGATTCTGCCCAAGGAGCGACGGATCGACGCCATCCGATCGCCGTTGCTTACAACCGCCACAGCGCCATATCGGCCGTAGTTTTTGAGTGCCACCTCATAGTTCGTCAAGAGACCGAGTGGGTCGTCCTTAGCGTGGTAGCGGACATGAATCTCGCCGCCCTGCCTTTGGATCTGCAATGAACTTGAAGCCGGTGCCTGGAGGAGCGCCTCGACTAATTTGTTACGCGACTCTGGTAATCGGGAGGACGAGGCGCTGTGGATTGACATAGAGAATAGGACAGCGACATCCTCGCCGTTGACTGAATCCGCAGGTTGCGATGAGCAGCCCGATGCAAGTAGCAGAACCCCAAATGCCGCGGCTATGAATCTACCAACCATCACCGTCACTCCTGTTCTTCATCTTAGTGCAACGGTCGTCATCACATTCCGTGAACACCTCGTTCGTGGGATTATCAACACGTAATAGTTGCCCATTGTACATATAGGTAGTTCGATCCACCCATTGGTCGCCGAACAGCTGCCGCCCAATCTGGTTCTCTATCTGGACGGACACTTGCTCAGCTATCGGAAGTCCGTTCTGCTGGGCACCGCGATACTTCCCGCGGAAATACGACCACGCATGACCAAGCTCGTGAGCAAAAACAACTACAGGCGTGGCAGTTGGACCGTGATCACTTCCCGAATAGTCGGGGTTCCATCTAATGCCAATATTCGGAAGCATTCGGTTCTGCTTGTTCTGGTGAGGATGCGCCCCACCCATTTGTTCATCCGTAGGCTTCAACGTTGCCGTGTTTGAGAGCAGCATTACCTCGTACAGCAGCTGGCAGCCCGGGTTATCGTTCATGCATTTGCAGTAGTCGGCCAGATCGGAGTATTCCGGCTTTGTCTTGGCGCTTACCTTCCGCTGCGACCTCCGTTCTTCGAGCGAGAATTCAACGCAGGGACAAAGGTTGGAGAGAGCGGCAAGCACCGCATCGGCATAGCCAGGGGCAGCGTCTTCGCTCGGCATGACTCTGATCGCAAGCCCCTGTGGATCAAGGTAGGAACTGGGATTAGCCAAGTGACTTAAGAGCAAGTTCATCCCGTCCACGTACCCCAACGGATCTTGCCGCGTCCACCGCCCAAGGCTCGTATCGAGGAACCGGTTGCGGAAGTCCATCAGCCCCACCGCCAGGTCATGCCTTCCTCCCTGATGCCCGTGGACGAACACGACGTCGCTCAGGCCGTCCGTATCCACCGTCCAGTCGGCGTTCAGCACCGTCCGCTCGCCATAGGGGTCATAGACAAACCGCTCGATCACCTCCCAGTCGGTGCCGTTGTCGCCGATGAGGCTCGTGACGTTGAAGTTCGCGTCGTGCAGCACGTAGACCACCCCGCCGTCGGCGTCGCCGTGGGCGCGCACCAGCGCCAGGTCGGCGTCCGTGCCGTTGTCCGTCTCGCCCACCGCCAGGAGCGAGCCGTCGGACATCAGCGCCAGCTCATGCACCGCATCCGCCGACGAGCCGAAGGAGAAGTACGCGATCCCGTCGCCAGCAAAGCTCGGATCGAGCGTGCCGCCGCCCAGGATGCGGATCATCACGATCTCTCCGCCGACCTTCACGCCCGCGACGTTGATCCGGCCCGATGCATCGATCACCACGCCCGTGGCCAGACCCGTGATGCCGACCTCGAACTCCTTCTTGCCGCCGAACTGGCTGTCCGGGGAGCCGCCGGTCGTGAAGCGATCGACCTCGATGGCCTGGCCGGTGATGCCGTCGCCGTGACCCACCGCGACGATCTTGCCGTCGCTCTGGAGGGCCAGGTCGTAGTACGTCTCCTGCCAGCCACTGTCGGTGTGGATGCCATCGCCGCTGAAGCTCGTGTCCAGGGCGCCCCCGGTGGTGTAGCGGGCCAGCGCGAAGTTCCTGCCGCCGGACGAACTCGCCCGCGCGCTGCCGCCGACCACGATCTTGCCGTCGGACTGGATCACCAGGGCATGCACCTCGTCATCGTAACCCAGCAGGTCGGTCGTGACATACCCCACGCTGTTGAACGTCGTGTCCAGCGCCCCGGCGGCGGTGAAGCGGGCCAGGAGCCAGTCCCGGTCGCCGCTGACCTCCATGCTCCCGGCGACGACGATCTTGCCGTCGCTCTGCACGCGCAGGGCCGCGACCGCCTCATCGTCGCCGCCCAGGTCGAGGATCACCTTGCCGCTGGCGCCGAAGGTGGTGTCCACCGTGCCGTTGGCGGTGAAGCGGGCGAAGGCGAAGTCGCCTGCATCGAAACCAGCAACCTGTGAATCCTTCGGCTCGGGCTGAACCTCCCTTGGCTACCATATTCGGCCGCTCGACATCATTCTGACTGATTGTCCCCTTGTGCTCTCCCTCCCTTTTGCCCTCCTGGCTTCCCCTCTGTCCCTCTTTTCGTTTCCGTCGGCAGCGTTGGTACGGCTCGGCGCTCGCCTGTTGTTGATTTCGCATATAGGAGTTCGCCCCTCCCCTCAAACAGAGCACCCGCCGTTAGAATCAACACGCCGTCGAGATCATATTGGTTATACCTATCCTTCGCGTTCGGCGGAGCATCGCCCTTGCATCCAATGGTGCAGAATCCCCCTATCGCGATCGCGATGAGAAACCGGAAGAGCCGGGTAACGATTCCTAGTGTTTGGGGCTGACGCTTCGACGTGTTCATTGGCCTGGGGGAAGTTTCGGATCGGTTACTGTTACATCCACGGCGAGGGTGCCATCTGCCTTTTTTGTGAAACAGACCGTCTGCTGCCAACTGTACGCCGCGTCCACGCCCTGAGGCCAATCAACAACGTCTGGAAAGGAGGGGTTGGGCGGGTACCAACCTCGGACGCCGTCCTTGGTGGACACGTCTGGCTTTCCGATCACCTCGTCCTTGCAGCGATTCGCGCACACACCAATCCAACTCAGGGTCATGCAGTACTTGCGAGCACCCTGTCGAAAGAGGTTCTCGATCTCGCTCACCCCACGAGCGACCATAATCGGATCGAGTCTGCCGTCCGCGATCTCCTCGATAATCAACTCGCTGCTGCCTAAGTCGTGACGGCCCTGTTGGTCTTCGACATAGCTTCCCCGGACGATACGCTGTACCAGCTTCGTTCCATCCGGACACTGGACCCGCACGATCCTAAACGCACCGGCGCTTTTGCCGATCCCAGTCAAGATGCCGCCGTCTCCCAAGTTGTTCGGATTGAGGCCAATCTCCTCAATGGACGTCTTGATCTCCGGCCAATTATCTAGCCCCGCTAACTCGGCGGCGACCTCGGCAGGTGTAACGGGTCGGATGGGACTCGAAGGCGCCGTCGATTGAAGTCCGTACGGATCGACTCGGCGTACCGACGCGGCACGAAAAGCAGTGTACGAATTCGGTCCATCCACATATCCCAGCGGGTCCTGCCGCGTCCATCGTCCCAGGCTCGTGTCCAGGAACCGGTTGCGGAAATCCACCAACCCCACCGCCAGATCGTGCCTTCCTCCCTGATGCCCGTGTACAAAGGCGACATCGCTCAGCCCATCCGTATCCACCGTCCAGTCGGCGTTCAGCACCGTCCGCTCACCGTAGGGGTCATAGACAAAGCGCTCGATCACCTCCCAGTCCGTGCCGCTGTCGCCGATGAGGCTCGTGACGTTGAAGTTCGCGTCGTGCAGCACGTAGACCACCCCGCCGTCGGCGTCGCCGTGGGCGCGCACCAGCGCCAGGTCGGCGTCCGTGCCGTTGTCCGTCTCCCCGACCGCCAGGAGCGAGCCGTCGGACATCAGCGCCAGCTCATGCACCGCGTCGGCCGACGAGCCCAGGTCGATGTGGGCAATGCCATCGCCCGCAAAGCCCTGGTCGAGGTTCCCGCCCGTCAGGTAGCGCACCATGATCGCATCGCCCGCGGCGGTGGTGCCGGCGACCGCGATCCGTCCGGCGTTGTCGATCGCAACGCCCCGGGCCACCCCCGCCAGCGCCGCGTTCAGCCCGGTGCCGATCGACCCTTTGCCCCCGAAGGAGATGTCCGAGGCGCCGGCGAGGGGGCTGGCGGGATCCTGCCAACTCCAACTCATCTCCTCACCTCGTTGTTCCCTATCAGCTCCCCGCACTCAGGGCATCGATCAGTCGATGCTCGGATGTCGTATCCACAATGAAGACAACGATTAGGTGGTGTCGACCTACCACCGACTGCGCGTCCCAGTGTAATCATCATATATCCTGCGATGCTCAGAAGGGTACCTTGGACAAGCATGATAACGATGGTCACACCAGAGATCTCCGGCTTGTACGCCGTAATGGTCATCGCGATCCCGGATAACGGCTGGTTCATCATTAACCATATCCATTCGCCCCCAACGCCCTTACCAAGTACGAGTAGGGCACAACCGAATGCAACCCAACAGCTCATAACGAGCATAAACACCGATATGAATCTGGGACGCGCCATTATAACCCAGGTGCTTCCTCGAATGCCTTGCTGAATCGGTCAAAGAAGGCCTTGTCGTACCGCGGCGGTCGCTGGTTGAACAACCCGAACTGGGAGGTGAGGCTCGCGCCCGGGGCTATGTCCCGGCGCCCTGTCCGGGGCGTGCCCTATCGGATTTGTCACGCTCCTGACTCCGGGCCCGATGCTTCGCCCCGCCGGTCCGCTACCGGCGCCCATCTCGTTTGCTTTCCGTCGATGCAGCGGAACCGGATGTACAGGTTCTCGCCAAAGTGCCTCGGATCGAGGTACCGAACAGGGAATCCCTCTTCCGCGACCTCCCGCATGTCGGTGGCGGTGGCTCGTCCAGCGTCGAGATATGTGAGGAAGATCGTGCTGTACGAGACGCGGCGCAGCGTGCGCCTCACAACTTCGTCGTCCGCATTCAACGTAATCCGGAGCAGGTACTCGGGTTCGCCATCGGATCGAGGCGTTGCAAGGTCGGCGGAGATTGGACGGGATGCGTCGCTGCCCACGAAGGTTGCCCGCAGGAACGGAAGGCCGTCGTAGCCGGATGGCACGATCTCCGCCCGTATCGCAAGCGGGCTCTCGTGAACATAGTCCAGCCCGTCAACCTCCATGGCCTGCCGATAGGCAGTCAGGTAGTCAGTGTGTATGCGGCCCAGGAAGGGATCGGAATGGTGGGCAAGAACGTCTGACTGCCAGGTGATGATCTTCGAAAGATGCTCGATGGCGGCCGCCTCGTCCGAAGCGCCGTCATCGGCTGCTGTAGTCTCGGCGGCGTCGCAACCAGTCACGGCCAACAGGAGGAGCATGAGCAGCAGCGACAGCGCGCCGCGCGGGTTGTGGCGAGGGAGGGCCATGCTGGGAACGCTGGCAGCGAAGAACTCGAGGATTTAGAAGCGGAGGAGGTGGGATTCGAACCCACGGTGCCTTGCGGCACGCCGGTTTTCAAGACCGGTGCAATCGACCACTCTGCCACTCCTCCGGGGAATGGGCGCCGGGGCAGCGTAGGTGGACGCCGCCGCGCGATCAACGACGGTGGAACGCCATCAGGAAGCGCCGACGAGGCGGCGGAGCTTGCCCAGCGCCGCCTGCTCGATCTGCCGGACGCGGTGACGCGTCACGCCGAGTGACCGGCTCAGGTGCTCGATCGTCGCGATCTCGCCGTCGCCGGCCAGGCCGTAGTGGGCGGCCACGACGCGGCGCTCCTGCTCGTCGAGACGCGACAGGAGGTTCTCGAGCTGGTCGCGCTCGCCGACGAGGCGGAAGCCTTCGTCCCGCTGCGCGAGTTCGCGCGTGATGTCGGAGGCGGCCTCCGCCCGCGCCGCCTGCATCTGCGGCACGCTCCGCGCAAACCCCTTCATGAGGGCGAGCGTGGCATAGGTGCTGAAGCGGAAGCCGCGGTGAACATCGAATCCCTCGACGGCGCGCATCAGGACGATGTTGCCGTCGCTGACCAGCTCCATCAGGTCCAACTCGGGGCGCAGGTGCTTGCGCGCCACGCTGACGACGAGGCGGAGGTTGGCCGTCAGGATGCGGTTCTTGATCCGGCGCGCCTGGCGAAGATGCCGCTCCAGCAGATCGAGCTCGCGCCGGCCGCACAAATGCGGATCGAGCCGCGAGCGCAGCTCCGCGAAGCGGAACTTGTGGAAGTTGAAGTGCAGGAACAGGGCCCGCTCCTGCCCCGCGCTCAGCAAGGGCGTGCGGTAGAGGTCTGCCAGGTACGGCGGGAGATTGCGCGGGATGCGCTTCTGCGCGGTGTCCGGCGCGTCGGGCAAAGCCTCCTCCGCCTGCCGGACCATCTGCGCCAGCACGCGCTCGGCCTCCGCCGGGTCGTCGTCGTGGTAGAGCGGGTCGTCGTGGTAACGCACCGGCGCCGCGGCAAGCCGCTCGGCCCGGGCGTCGATGAGAACGCGGTAAACGGCGCTGCGCGGCCGGCGGAGGTGGTGGGCGATGGACGCAACGCCGCGACCGGACTCGTGGAGGGCCAGCACGCGTTCCGACTCCGCGGGCGACATCGGCTCGGCCGCCAGCGGCAGCACGACCTCGTCCGGGTTCAGCCGGTCATGATGCTCCAGCGTGTGGAGCACGGCCAGCGAGCTTCGCCCCAGGCGACGCGCGGTGCGGCCGATGATCTCGTGGCGGCAATGGCCCGCCAGCGCGAGCCGGCGGGCCCGGCGGATGCAGGCTTCCTGGTCGGCTTTGTCCATCGGCTCGATGCCGGCCGGGCGCGAGGCCGCGCCGTCCTGCCGGGCGATGAAGCGCTCGACGCAGCTCAGGAGGAAGCCGACGCGCTTCTTGCCATCCTCGAAGACGAACCGGCGTGCCGGCAGCCCCTTGCGGCGCCAGCGCTGGATCGTCTTGCTCGTCACGCCGAAGCGGTCGCACACATCGCCGATCGACAGCACCGGCTCCTCGGCCTCGAGCGAGTCGAGGCCCAGCCCATCGCTGACCGCCTCGATCAGCACGCCGAGGTCATGCTGCAGCGCCAGGCCGGCCAGGAGCTCGGCATCCTCCACGTCCGCCGCCTTCGGGCGGTAGCCGGTGATCGCGTGGATAACGTAGCCGATCGGGTAGGCACGCTCCGCATCGAGGCGAAGCAACAGGTCCTCGGCAGCGGCGAGCTGCGCCAGGCGCTTGGAGCGCGGGGCAAAGCCCATCTGCGAGGCCAGTGAGGCGAGGCTGTCGAGCCGGAAGGCAGCCATCTACCCGGATTATGCTCCGTAACAAGCGGCGGCGTCAATCCGCGGTACGCGAAGCGGCATTGCCCCCGACCCTTGTACGACCCGCGCGGCAGGCGGTTCCGAGGGCCCGTGTGCGCGGCCGAACAGACGCTTGACACCACCCAACCCCCGGCTATCGTCCCCCTTGCAGCGTTCAAGCGATGCGGGTGTAGCATAGTGGTAATGCACTGGCTTCCCAAGCCAGCTACGAGGGTTCGATTCCCTTCACCCGCTTTCCCTAACCCCTCCAGTCCTCGCCGCCGGATCGCACGCGGCGGGAGGTTCCGGAGAGATCTTCAATCGTCGGTCGGTGACGGTCTGCGCCGGCCGCGACCGCGCGAGCGCGACTGCTCGACCATCGCCGTCTGCTCCTCCAGCATCGCCAGCATCATCGGATCGACCGTCTGCTCGATGTGCCCGAAGGCCACGCGCTCCTCCCAGCGGATGTGATCCCGCAGCAACTCCCCCGCCTTGCGCACCCAGTCGGCCCCGGGATCGACCTGGCGGTGCCGCTCCCTGGCCTCGGTCGCGATGCGGCGCAGAGTCTTGTGCTCCTGGAACATCCGTTCCCGGTCCGGCTCGTCCATGAGGGCGGCGAGCAGGCGTTCCTCGTCCTTGAAGTGGACACTGATGTCGGAGTCCCAGGCGTCGAGGAACTCGCGAATGACCTTTCGGCGCTGCACCTCGTCGGCGTCGGCGGAGCGGATCAGGTGCTGGGCCTGGACGAGGCCGACGTAGTGATCCCGCGAGAGTGGGACGAGCGCGGCGTGCCGCTTCAGGGGCGGTGTGCTGCCGGTGTGGGGAGCGGGTTGCATCTGTACCTCCTTGGTCTGGACTGCGGACCTTAGGCCCGGATGAAGCACGCCCACCCTTGACGCGGCGGCGCGACCGCCTATTGTAGACATAAATGTCCAGTTATCATCTATCGCCGCGAAAGGGAGGTCCCGCCATGTCCGAACCCACGCTCAGCTCCACCGTCGGAGAACTCGTCGTCCAGCGCCCACGCCGCTCACGCGTCTTCCAGATGCTCGGCATCGACTTCTGCTGCGGCGGAAAGCTTTCGCTCGAGGAAGCGGCCCGGAAACAGAACCTCGACCCGAAGACCGTCCTCACCGTCCTGCTGGCCAGCGAGAAGGCCGGCCCGACCGAAGCCGAAGGACCCGATCCCGCGACGCTCGGCCTGGCCGAGCTTTGCGACACCATCGAGCGCACCCACCACGCTTACCTGAAGACGGAACTCCCGCGGCTGCACGCGATGATCCAGCGCGTCGTGCGTGCCCATGGCGAGCGGTTCCCATGGATCGTCGAGGTGCTGGAGACGTACGAGCCGTTCATGTCCGAGCTGGTGGCTCACATGGAGAAGGAGGAGCAGGTGCTCTTCCCGTTCATCCGGAGCTGTGAGAGTGGCGACGTCGCGGCCCGGGACATGAGCGATGCCGTCCGCATGCTCGAGCACGATCACGACGATGCAGGGGCAGCCCTGGCGCGGATGCGCCAGCTCACGTCCGATTTCACGCCCCCGCCGGGCGCCTGCAACACCTTCCGCGCCACGCTGGACGGTTTGGCGGAGCTGGAGCACGACATGCACCAGCACGTTCACAAGGAGAACAACATCCTGTTCCCGCGGACGCTGGCATGCGAGACGCCCGGACAGGCGGTCGCCTGAGAGGGTGAAGCGGGGCAATCTATGCTGGCCGCCGGCAGTTCATGCCGGCGGTCTTTGCATTGAAGCCATGGAATGGCAGATTTTGGTGTGACCTGCTCCTCAAGGAGCACGTTGACCGCTTTCGGGCGGCGCCGCTAGTATCCCGGTCGCGAAGCCGTTCCCAGGGCGTCTTCGCCGGCTGGCCGGCGTGCCGCCGTGGGCCGTCGGACACGACGGTTGCCACCTCGGCGGGCACGAGCGGGGAACCTCCCGCGTTATAGGCCGACCAAGTCCGGGGACCTGCCGTTTCGTCCAGCCGCGAAGAGCCGTACAGTAAGCGGCCCCCCTTCGCCGGCGGGAAAGAGCGTCGGGCGAAGCCATCCAGTCGCCGCAACCCGTCTTAGTCCCCAAGGAAACGCCTCCTTTGCGATACCTGTTCCGAGGCCTTGTACGCGAGACCGGCAAGACCGTCGAGGGAGCGGTCGAGGCTGAAACGCCCGAGGACGCGCTCAACGCGCTCTCGTCAAACGGGATCGTCACCGAAGATCTGACGCCGGCGCCGATGCCCATCTCGTCGCTCACGCCTTCGGCGCGCGCCGGCTACGCCCCCCGCACCGCCGGCAGCGCCGGCGCCCCCCCGCTCCCGCCCGGGTTCGAGGGATCGGACCTCGTGCCGGCGGAGAACATTGCCCATCCCGGCCTCAACAGCGCCGACCCGGTGGAGCGCGCCTTCGCCGCCGCCAGCCAGGCGGTGAGCTTCGACGCGGTCGCCCAGCGCTACCGCGGCAAGAGCGTGTGGGTGATCGATCGGGACAAGATCCGCCGGCAGGTCGCGACGATCGTCGACCAGGCGCTCAAGGAAGTCGAGGCCAAGCAGCAGAACCAGTACGACGGCGACGCGGTTCGCGAGACGGTGGCCGTCGCCCTGAAGGAGATGTTCAAGGACAACCGGAACATCGCCTCTCAGCAGACGCCCGAGCAGGCCCAGGCAGCGCGCGCCGGCGCCCCCGCGGCCGGCGTCGTCGGGAGCAGCCCTCAGCTCGAAGCGCAGATAGACCGCATCGAGCAGTTCCTGATGCGGGCCGAGACGGTGCTGACGCAGTTGCAGGTCGCGGCCAAGCGGATCGCCGCCGGCGGCGGAGGCGGCTTCGCCCCGCGCCGGATGAGCCACATCCCCAAGCCGCGCAGCGAGGAGCAGAACGAGGTTCTGCTGGAGATCTTCAAGAGCAACGTCAAGCTGCGGCAGAACATCGCCAAGTCGCGCGGGGAGACTTACGCCGCCCCGCCTGGCCTGCTGGAGGAGGAATCGGCATCCGCCGCCTCGGCGCCGGAGCCGGCACAGTCCACGGGATGACGTGAAATCAGTTACACCGGGCGTGCAACATCGCGGCCGCCAACCTTCCCGGCCGGCCGTCGGACGATGTTGAGCCTCATGCCCGCCAACGAGAACGATACCGCAAGCAAGAAGCAGAACCCGGAGCGAAGTACATGGCAGCTACCAAGACCCGCACCATCCTTGACCAGGGCGACGACAGCGGCCGCGACGTGCAGGCGATGGTCATGGGGATCGACCTGGGCACCAGCCGTTCGTCCATCGCCGCGATGAACGGCGTCCGAAAGACCGTCGAGAGCTACGTCGGCTTCGCCAAGGACGCCGTCTCCCGCAAGCACCTGGGCGCCGACATCCTCTACGGGCGCGACGCCCTGGAGAACCAGCTCTCGGTGAACCTCTACCGCCCGCTGGAGAAGGGCGTGATCAAGGGCACGCTCGACGATAACACCGAGGAGATCGAGAAGAACCTCGAGGCGGCCAAGCTGCTGATCCACCGGCTCGTCGAGCTGGTGAAGCCCGGCCGCGACGAGAAGCTTTACGGCGTCATCGGCGTGCCGGCCCAGGCCAGCGACAAGAACAAGCAGGGCATTCTCGACTCGGCGCGCGGCGTCTTCGACGCGGTGATGATCGTGAGCGAGCCGTTCACCGTCGCTTACGGCATGGACCGACTCAGCGACGTCCTCGTCGTGGACATCGGCGCCGGCACGACCGACCTGTCGCGCATGCACGGCACCGTCCCCAGCCCCGACGACGAGCTCTCCTTCCAGATCGCCGGCGACGCCATCGACCGCCGGCTCCACGAGATCCTGACGCAGAAGTACCCCGAAGCGTCGGTGACCGTGAACATGTGCCGCCGCTTCAAGGAGAACTACGGCTACGTCAGCGACACGAAGGACAAGATCATCGTGCAGCTTCCGGTGCAGGGCAAGCCCACGGAGTTCGACGTCACCGCTGAGATGAAGGAGGCCTGCGAGATCATCGTCGAGCCGATCCTGGAGGGCATTCACAAGCTCGTCGCCACCTTCAACCCCGAGTTCCAGGAGAAGATCCGGAACAACATCATCCTCGGCGGCGGCGGCAGCCTGATGCGCGGCCTCAACAAGCGCATCGAGGACGGCCTGGAGCGTGTCGGCGGCGGCAAGGTGACCGTCGTCGAAGAGCCGATCTACGCCGGCGCCAACGGGGCGCTCCAGCTCGCGCTGGACATGCCGGCCGAGTACTGGCAGCAGCTCCACGACTGATCCGTGCCACGACCGAAATCGAGACAAGCCGCTCCCGCGATCCGGGGGCGGCTTTGCGTTTGGCCATCCCCCGTCCGCGGCGACCACCGCTGCGGCTCAGGCGGCTCGCGCTTTCTCCAGGGCGGCGAGGAGCTCCTCGTAGCCGCGCACGGCGCGCATGCCGTTTACGAAGAAGGTGGGCGTTCCCGTCACGCCGCTCTCGCGTCCGCCGGCGGCATGGCGCTGGATCTTGCGAATCCATCGCCCGGTCGTGAGATCGCTCTGGAAGCGGTAAATGTCGAGGTTCAGGCGCATCGCCATGCGGTCGAGGTCGGCCGGATCCAGCCCGCCGCGGCTTTCGTAGAGCAGGTTGTGCATCTCCCAGAACTTACCCTGCGCCCCTGCCGCCTCCGCGGCCTGCGCGGCGGCGCTGGCGTGGGCGTGGACGCTGGTAAGCGGAAAGTGCCGGAAAACGAAGCGGAGGTGGTCGCCGAAGCGTTCCGTGAGCCGGTTGACGATCGGGAAGGAGGCCATGCAGTCCGGGCACTCGTAGTCGCCGTACTCCAGGAGCGTCAGCGGCGCGTCGAAGTCACCGAAAACGTTATCTTCCCTTGAAACGGGTACTTTCAGCGCCTGCGGTGTTGCCTCGGTCGGGCTCATCCTCCAATCGTAGCCGCAGCACGTCGCCGCGGGCCGCGGACGATGCCCCATGCGACGATGCGGCAAGGTGGTTGACGCTGCGTTCGTGCCTCTGAACAATCCGGCCCCGCCCATGCCCGAGTCCCCCACCGCCGAGACGCCCAAGGATGCGGCCGCCGTCGTTCCTCCCGAGGATGCGAAGCTGCTGAACGCGACGCTGGCGATGCGCGTGGATCTGACGCCGGAGCTGGCGATCGTCCGGGTGGCGCCGGACGCGGGCACCCCGGACTTCAAGCCCGGTCAGTACGCGACGCTCGGGGTGCTCCCCGACCCGGAGAGCGAGCAGGCCCGCAAGAAGGGTCTGGCGAAGCTGGTGCTCCGGCCATACTCCATCAGCTCCAGCGCGCTGGAGAAGGAGACGCTGGAGTTTTACCTGGCGCTGGTGCCGCAGGGGCAGTTCACGCCGAAGATCTGGGACCTTCGCGAGGGGGAGCGCCTCTACATGGCGCCCAAGTGCAAGGGGAAGTTTGTGCTGGACGAGGTTCCGCCGGACCGTGACCTCGTCATGATCGCCACCGGCACGGGGCTGGCGCCCTTCGTCTCGATGTACAAGACGTACCGCGACACGGGGCGATGGCGACGGTTCGTCCTCGTGCACGGCGCGCGCTACTGCCCGGACCTGGGCTTCCGCGCCGAGCTGGAGGAACTGGCGGCGCGCGACGAGTCGCTCATATACATCCCCACGTGCAGCCGGGAGCCGACGCCCACCGGCCGCGCCGAGGACTGGTATGGCCTGCGTGGTCGCGTGAACGTCGCCATCGAGCAGAACGCCTTCCGCGAGCTTGCGGGGGTGGATCTCTCCCCGGATACCTGCCATGTTTTCCTGTGCGGCAACCCGGCGATGATCGACGAGGTGACGGCCGACCTCGTCGCCCGCGGCTTCACGCCCAAGGACCGCGAGCACCCGGACGGAAACGTCCACCTCGAGAAGTACTGGTAAATCGGCGTCGCTCCGGGCACGATACGGCGAGATGAACCAGCCTCCCGCCCTGCCGCCCGGCGTTGCCGTTTTCCAGATCGCAAGCTCCGCCATCGCCGTGCAGGCGCTATGGACGGCGGCGGAACTGGGCATCGCCGATCACGTCAGCGACCAGCCTGCATCGGCCGCCGAGCTTGCGGCGAAGGTGCACGCCAATCCCGATGCGCTCTACCGCATGATGCGGTTCCTCACGATGCTCGGGATCTTCCGGGAAGCCGGGGACCAGTCGTTCGTTCAGACGCCGATGAGCGAGACGCTGCGGTCGGATCATCCGGGCCGCATGCGGGCCGCCGTCCGGCTTCTCTCCTCCGGTTCCTTCTGGCGAGCGCTGGGCCAGTTCGGGGAGGCGGTTCGCACGGGTGAGACGGCCTGGACGATCACCCATGGAAAGCCGATCTTCGATTACTTCCCCGACCATCCGGAGGAAGGCGCGCTCTTCAACGACGCGATGATCGGCATCCACGGCGCCGAGCCGCCTGCCGTCGCGGAGGCGTATGACTTCAGCGGCCTGGAGACGGTAGTGGACGTCGGCGGCGGCTCCGGGAACATGATGATCAACATCCTCCAGCGCCATCCGGACCCGAGGGGGATCGTCTTTGATCTCCCCCCCGCGGCGGAGGCGGCGCGGGAGCGCATCGAGGCGGCGGGCCTGTCCAGCCGCTGCTCCGCGGTTGCAGGTGACTTCTTCGAGTCGGTGCCGGATGGGGCGGACGCGTACGTCCTTTCCCACATTATCCACGACTGGGACGAGGCCCGGTGCGTCTCGATCCTGGAGCGGTGCCGGCGCGCAATGAAGCCGGGCGGACGCGTCCTGATCGTCGAGATGGTCGTGCCGGGGCCGAACGAGCCGCACCCGGCGAAGCTGCTGGACCTGGTCATGCTCACAGTCCCCGGCGGCCGCGAGCGGACGGCCGAGGAATATGCCGCCCTTCTCGCCAGGGCCGGCCTGCGGCTGGAGCGGATCGTGCCGACGGCGTCGCCCGTGAGCGTGGTCGAAGCGTTCGCCGCGTGAGATGGCGCGGAGACACACCCGCGCCACGCGTTCAGCGAGGCGGAGGCGCCGGGTTAGACTTCGCCCTGACCGGTCCGGCAAGCGCCGGTCTCGAAACGTCCGTCAGTTCTTCCAGGGGGAGGTTCGCATGTCTCAGGCGGTCCCGACGATTTCCTACGCCTCGCCGCAGTCCGGCGAATGCGAGTTGTGCCATCAGCGTCCGGCGTGGAAGAAACCGCTCTACGGGTATCCCGTCTGCAAGAAGTGCTACTACAGGTTCGTCAACCGCCGGCAGTTGGCGTTCATCGTGGACTCCCTGCTCTGGCTCGCCGTCGCCTCCCCAATCGGATTCCTGATCGGGATGCAGCTCGAACGGTGGGTGACGACCGACTTGGCGATGGAGCTGGCGATTGCGCCGGTCGCCCTGCTGCTCAACTGCGTGTTCATCATGAAGGATGGATTCAACGGGCAGTCGCCGGGCAAGTGGCTGACCGACGTGCAGGTACTGGACGGAGCGACCGGCCGCCCGATCTCGTTCGGGGCTTCGTTCAAGCGAAACGCCGTGTTGCTCGTCGGCGCCATTCCGATCGTCGGCGGGCTGGCGTCGCTGGTCATCCTGATCACGATCGCGATTCAGATGAGCAAGGGGTACCGCATCGGGGATCGCTTCGCGAACACGCGCGTGATCTGGAAGCGGTACGCGCGGTCGTCCGTGTTCGGCGGGGATGGCCTCCTGTGCCACTCGTGCGGCTACGACCTGACCGGCAACGAGTCGGGAATCTGCCCGGAGTGCGGCACCAGGGCGCCGGGCGCGGAGGTCATGCCGGCGGGGGCTTTTGCTCGCGGCCGGTGAGGCCGTGCTTTTCGACGTGCTGCTCGATCGGCACCGCCCTGCGTCCTGCCCGGCGGCGGACGGTCTTCTGGAAGAAGAGGTTGTTGGGGATCTGCACCAGGGCCGGCCCGTCGGGGGTGTCCTCGCGCAGGACGACGTACATGAGCGTGACGTCGATGACGCGCCCGCCGACGTTGGGGCCGGCGGCGTTGTCCACGATCTCCACCTCGTCGCCGATGCGGAACGGCTTGAAGATCATCAGCATGAGGCTGCACGCGATGTTCGACAGCACCGACCAGACGGCGATGAATGCCACGCCCAGCAGCGCCAGCCCCGTCCCGAGGGCCGCCCAGATCGTCGCCATCGAGAAACCGGCGAACTGGAGGCCGACGATGATCGCCAGCAGGATGATCAGGGCCCGCAGCGTCCTGCGGATCGGCAGCATGGCCGTGTCCGGAAGGTTGCGGGCGCGCTGAAGCTTCAGCAGCAGTCGGCGGCCCAGCGCCAGGACGAGCACGGTCGCGACGACGAGCACGCCGATCAGCAGGAATCGCTGGCCGATGATCGCCCAGGCGTCGGCGTCGAGCATCGCCTCGAAGACCCCCTTCGCCTGGTCGATCGGGTCGCCAACGAGCAGGCCCTCGGTGGGCGCGCCGTCGGCCGGCTGCGTGGTCGCCTCATCGACCGGCTGCGTCGTCGCGTCGGTCGCGGGTCCCGTCGCCGGTTCGGTCTGCGGCTGCGTCGTGGCAGGGATGGGCGTGTTGTGGAGGCGCGGTCGCACGGCGGCGCATCCTAGCGCCGGCTCCGCTGCACGACCTTCCTACTCGGCGTAGGCGTTCACGATGCGTTTGATCACGTTGCTCGTGCTGCGGCCGTCCACCAGCGGAGCCAGTGCGATGCGTCCGCCGGCGGCTTCGACGAGTTCCCAGCCGACGACCTCCTCCTTCGCGTAGTCGGCGCCCTTGACCAGCACGTCCGGCCGGATCGACTCGATCAGTTGCAGGGGCGTGTCCTCGTCGAAGGTCACGAGGTAGTCGATGCTCTCCAGCTCCTCGAGCACGCCCAGCCGATCCTCCAGCGCGATGATCGGGCGCTTCGGGCCCTTCAGGCGCTGGATGCTCGTGTCGGTGTTTACCCCCACCACCAGCAGATCCCCCTGCCGCTTCGCGAAGCGGAAGTAGGTCACGTGGCCCAGGTGGATCAGGTCGAAGCAGCCGTTGGTGAAGACGATCCGCTTCCCGGCGGCCCGGTGTCGCTGGAGCTCGGGGAGCAGGTCGCCAAGCGCGCGGCGCTTGCCGTCGGCGGCACGCATGTCGCTGATCAGCTCCGCCACGATCTCCTCCCGGCGCACCGGCTGGGCGCCGAACCGCTCGACCTCAAGGCCGCTGGCGACGTTGGCCAGCGCCGTCGCGTCGGACCAATTGGCCCCCGCGGCGCGGGCGGCGGCGAGCATCGCTAGGAACATGTCCCCCGCGCCCGTCACGTCCGCCACGCTGCGGGCGCGTGTCTTGAGCACGCGCCGCTCCCCCTCCCGGGTGGCCAGGAACGCGCCGTCCTTGTCCAGCGTGACCACCACCGCCTCCAGCCCCAGCTCGCCCAGCAGCTTCACCGCCGCCTGCTCCACCTGAGCTGGCGTGTCGCACGGCAGGCCGGTGGCGGCGCAGGTCTCCCGGCGATTCAGCTTCAGGCAGGTCGCGCCGTGGAACCGGCCGTAGTCGCTGATGCTCGGCGGATCGACGAGGACGGGCACGCTCCGGTCGCGGCAGAGTTGGATGACGCGCCGGCAGACGTCGTCGCAGGCCACGCCCTTGTTGTAATCCTCGATGCAGGCGATCTGCGCGCCATCGAGCGCCCTGGCGAAGGCCTCGACGATCGCGTCGCAGCCCGCGGCGTCCAGCGGCGCGGGGTTCTCGTAGTCGAGGCGGATCATCTGCTGCGGCGTGCGGTGCTGCGCCAGCCCCACGAGGCGGACCTTGCTCGTGGTGGGTCGCCCCTCCACCGCGACCAGACCGGTAGCGTCGATCCCCTCACCCGCGAGCGTGGCCTGCATCTGCCCTGCCAGTTCGTCGCGACCGATCGCGCCGACGGCGGCGACTTCCAGCCCCAGGACGGCCAGGTCGGCAGCGACATGTCCCGCCCCGCCGAGCCGGGTCTCCTCGTGCTGGAAATGGAGCACGGGAACCGGGGCCTCCGGGCTGAGCCGGTCCGCGTTGCCGTAGAGGTAGCGGTCGAGCATGAAGTCGCCCAGCACGACGACCCGACGGTCGGCCAGGCGTTCGACGATGTTGAGCAGGCCGTTGGACATGAATCGGAGGAAGTCCATCCTACGCCCGCGGCGACGGATTCGGCCGCGGGCGGGGTTCGATAAGCGGGTGCGGGGCAACGCTTTGCCGGCCCCATGTTGCCGGACCCGCATCTGCGGGCGCGAGGCATGCATTTCTCCGCGGGGTCAGGGGCCGAAAAACAATGCAACCCCCCGGTACGTAAAGTCTGTAATATACAGCAGGTTGGCTTCGTTCCCTCTCCGGTGCGAGGCGGTCCCCGCAGGGAGCAGACCCCATGAGCCAGATCAGCCCCATCGAGCATCACGTTGCCGCCGTCCGGCGGAAGATGATCCTTCAGCAGTTCGTCCGGAGCCTGGCGATTGCCCTGCTGGCGCTGGGCGGCGTCGCCTGGATGACTGCGCTGGTGCTTCGGCTCTTCTCGCTTCAACTCCCGGGCGGCGGAATCGCGTGGCTGGTCGCCGGTGCGGGGGTCGCGGTACTGGCTGCCCTGGCCTGGGCGTGGCGTCATGCCCCGACCGCGCACGAGGCGGCGGTTGCGATCGACGAGCGGCTGGGGCTGAAGGAGAAGTTTTCGACCGCGTTGGTGATCGCCGGTGAGGCCGATCCTTTCGCGCAGCTGGCTGTGGCGGACGCGACGCGCACCGCCGGCCGGGTCGATCTGCGGCGCAAGTTCCCGCTGAGCTGGCCGAAGACGTACTACGGCGTGCCGGCGTGGGCGCTGCTGATCCTGTTGACGCTGTGGCTGGTGCCGTCGCTGGAGCTGTCGCGCACGGCCGAAGCCGACCCGCAGGATGACCAGCAGGTGGACGAGCAGGCGCAGGCTGAGGCGGAGCGGATCATCGAGCAGACGGCCAACGCGTTGGCGGTTCTCCCGCAGGAGGTCGCTGAGCGTGAGGAGTTCAGGCTGGCCAAGGACCGGCTCGCCCAGGCGCGCGAAGCGGTGACGCGCGATCCGACGGGCGCCCGGCAGACGGCGCGTGAAGCGCAGCAGCAGCTTGCTGACGCGTTGAAGAACCAGATCGAGCGCGGCGAGACCTATGCCCAGGCCAAGGAGAACGCCAAGAGCTTCCGCAACCTCACCCCGCCCGCGGACGAGACGGGGCCAGTGGCCGACGCGCACCGTGCGATGTCGAACGCGGATTTCCAGACGGCGATCGAGGAACTCGAGGAGGCGGTCAGCAACTTCGACAAGATGACCGAGCAGGAGCAGCAGGAGCAGGCCGAGCAGATGAAGCGGTTGGCCCAGGCGCTCGAGCAGATGGCCAACAACGAGCAGCAGCAGAAGCAGATGGAGCAGCAGCTCCAGCAGATGGGGATGGATCAGGAGCAGGCCCAGCAGGCGCGCGAGCTCATGGAGCAGGCCGCCGGCGGCGATCCGCAGGCCCAGCAGCAGCTCCAGAACATGGCCGAACAGGCCATGCAGCAGATGAATAACGGCCAGGGCCCCACCCAGCAGCAACAGCAGCAGATGCAGCAGATGATGAACAATCTGCAGCAGCAGGCGGGCAGCCAGGCACAGGCCCAGCAGATGCAGCAGATGGCCCAGCAGATGGCCCAGGCCATGCAGCAGGCGGCCCAGCAGGGTCAGCAGCAAGGACAGGGTCAGGGCCAGCAGCAGGCACAGGCCAACGGGCAGGGCCAGGGACAGTCTCCCAGCGGCAACTCCGGCGGATCGCCCGGCAGTGGCTCGCAGGGCATGCAGAACGCAGGCCAGCAGATGCAGGAGATGCTCTCGCAGATGCAGGCCGTGCAGCAGAACGCCCAGCAGATGCAGGCGGCGCAGGGCATGTGCCAGGGAGGCGGCCAGGGTCAGCAGGGGCAGGGCGCTGGCCAAGGGGGTCAGGGTGGCAACCAGCAGGGACAGTGGAACCCGGGGCAGCAGGCCGGCGGAATGGGCGGGCCCGGCCAGGGTCGCGGCGGGCAGGCGCCCGTCGCCCCGGCGCCGCACTCGTTCACCCCGGAGGTCAGCAAGAGCCACGATGACGAGGGCGGGCGCGTCGTCGCCAGCACGCTGATCAAGGCCGACGCCCTCAAGGGTGAGAGCAAGGCCACGATCCAGCAGATCGTCGAGTCTGAGACAAAGGAAGCGACTGACGAGGTGGATCAGCAGCGCGTGCCCCGCCGTGCTCAGAAGTCGGTGCGTGAATACTTCCAGTCGATGGCCGAGGACGCCGCCGCAGCCGCCGGGGCCGCGTCGGGCTCGTCCAGCCAGCCGCCGAAGAAGTGAGTAGCTCCCACAGGAAAGAGGGCCGCTCCGGCGGCCCTTTTTTGATTACTGAGGAACCTCTTATCGTGATGCCCATGCGCGCTGCATTTTTCCTGCCGTTGCTCCTGTTGGCCGCGCCCCTGGCAGTCGGCTGCGATCACGGGGAGCACGAATCTTCCGCCGCCGACGTGGTGATCTACACCAGCATCGACGAGCCCGTGGCGCGGCAGATCATCCAGGCGTTCGAAGCCGAAAGCGGCTACGCCGTCCGCGTCGTCACCGACACCGAGGCCACCAAGAGCGTCGGACTCGCCGAACGCCTGCGCGCCGAGCAGGACCGGCCGCAGGCGGATGTCTGGTGGGGCAACGAGCCGTTCTACACGATCGGCCTGGCGCGTGACGGCGTGCTGGCTCCATACGCCTCCCCCGCCGCTGCCGACATCCCGCCTCACTTCAAGGATTCGAGCGATCTCTGGGCCGGCAACGGGCTGCGCGCCCGAGTGATCGCGGTGTCAGCCGATGCCGGCGCCCGCATCCAGAGCCTGGAGGATCTGGCCGACCCGGCACTGCGCGGCCGCGTGGCGATGGCCCGCCCCACCGCCGGAACGACCGGTAGCCACGTGGCCGCCCTCTACGTGCTGTGGGGCCAGGAGAAGGCGGACGCCTTCTTCCGCGCGCTGCGAAACAACGAGGTGACGCTGGTCGGCAGCAACAGCCAGTCGGCGCAGCAGGTCGGGGCCGGCAACTACTGGTTCGGCCTCACCGACAACGACGACGTCGCCAACGCCGCGGCGGCGGGCATGACGCTCTCGCAGGTGATTCCGGACCAGGAAGTGGATCAGCCAGGCACGCTCACGATCCCGACGACGGTCGGCCTCGTCGCCGGGCGCCCGGGCAACGAGGCGGCGCGCAAGCTGATCGACTTCCTGCTGTCGGCCGAGACGGAGCGCCGCCTGGCGGAGGCGCAGTTCACCGCCTACAGCGTTCGTCCGGTGGAGGGGGATCTCGCCATCAAATCGATGAAGGTGGACTACGCCGAGGTCGCGCAGCGGCTTTCAGCCGCGATCGAGCGCGCCACCGCCCTGCTCGAGGGGCGCGAGGCGCCGGTGGACTGACCGCGGGCGAAAAAAGCAGCTTTGCGCATCGCGGGCGGCGCGTGTAGGTTACGCGTGATCCTGCCGCCCCACACATTGGGAAGCGCGACAGGCCCGCACCCATGACCCGCACGTTCGACCCGACCACCGCGGCGACCTCCACCCCGCCGACGCCGCCCACTGCGGCCGTCGGGAGCTACGAAACCATGCCGCCGAGCCAAGGGTCCGGCACGCCTGCGCTCGTGGAGCGTGCCCAGGCGCTGGTGCGTTCCCACCCTACCGCCAGCCTGGCTGCGGCGGCGGGCGTCGGGGCGGTCATCGGCTGGCTGGTGAAGCGATAGCAGTCGTTCCCGGGCGCGAATCCGCGCCGCGCGATAAATCATGACCGCACCCGATCCCTCATCCCCGCGCACCGACGAACCCGCCGGCGCCGCCGCGGAGAACGGGCGCGAACGGCCGGCATACGACCCTGCCCGTGAGTTGCGTGCCGCCGCGGGGAACCTGGCGGAGGTGGGGGCATACGTCCAGCAGTACATTGGGGCGAAGATCTCCGGGACGTTGTACGGCGTGCGCAAGCTGATACTGCTTGCGACGCTGGGCGCCGTCGTGGGCATCGCGGGCGTGAGCATTCTGATCACGTGCGCCGTGCTGCTGGTGCTGGGCGTTTCAGGGATGATCGCCGCGATGCTGCCCGACTGGCTCGACTGGCTGGGCCCGCTGCTCGTGGGCCTCCTGGGCGTGGGGCTCTCATCGGTCGTCGTCTTCTTCATGCTGCGGCGGGCGGCCCGCATCGGCAAGCGCATGGCGCTGGAGGAGTATCGCACCGCGCTTCACGAGCAGCGCCGGCAGTTCGGGCATGACGCGTTCACCCGGAGCGTGACCGACGCCGTCGAGAAGGATCTGGAGGCCCGCACCGCCCGAGCCATGACGCCCGAGGAACGCGAGGCGCTGCGCGAGAAGCGGGCCGAGGCACAGAAGGCGCGGCGGCAGGTGGAGGAAGATCTCTCGCGTGTTGCCGAGCAGTAACCCATCCCAAGGGAGTCAGATCATGGCCAGTGCAAGCGAAGCGCCGGAGAAGCTGCGCGAGGCGAGGGAATCCGAAGCCGCCGGAGGGATGCGGAGCGAGGAGGCCCGCGCCGAGCTGGAGTTGGCAAAGGAGGAGCAGGCCGCCGAGTTCCACGGTCCGGCGGCGGCGATGCTCGATTCGCTTCAGCCGTTCAACATCGAGGGTGGCGAGGGGCAGGTACACCAGATGCAGGCGCGGCACGCGAAGGTGGCGGCGAAGCAGGCGCTTTCGGACGCCGGCCGGCATCTGCTGAACGCGGCAGACGTGCGGACGCTGGTGAAGGATCGGCCGTGGCTGGCCATGGGCGGCGCCGCGGCGGTAGGCTTCGCGGCGGCGGCGCTGCTGGTTCCGAGCCAGAATCAGCGGGCGGCATCGCGTCTTCGGGCGCTGGAGCGGGCGCTGGAGGATGAGGCGGCGCACTCGGGCCGCGCCTTTGCGAAACGGGGAGGGTCGTACCGCCTGGTGCGCCTGGGCTGGCGTTTGGCGCGTCCGATGGTGCTGAGCATGATCACCGGCGCGCTGAGCGGAGCGTCGACCGGCGCAGTCACTGGAACCGCGGCCGCCGAGGCTCAAGACGGGCCGCCGCGCGCTGATGATTTTAATGGGCCGTCAGTGCACGACGTGACCTGAGCTCACCTGACATCGACCGGGACGGATGTGATCGAAGGACCGATAAGGTGAACGCGCTCAAGTCGCGCGTTTTTTCTCATTGCCGACGGGAGCGATCCGGGGTATCTCTTTGGCAGTCAGGGAGTGGGGAGACAAGCCCAAGACAGCGCCCGACCCGTCGGGTGAGTCGCAAGAGCCAGAGGCCCGGCCTCGTCCTGCATCCTTCGTACTCGGACCCAAAGAGAGCCTGATGACGACTGCCCTGCTCCTGTCGCTGCTGATCACCCCGCTGGCCGCCGAACAGGACGCCACCGCCATGGAGCGCGAGGCACCGGCGCAGGTGCAGCCGGCCGACGCGGTCGCGAAGCTCGGCTCGAACAACGTCGTGCGGATGCGCAAGCTCCACATCGTCCGCCCGGAGCTGCTCCCCTACCCGCTCGCCTACGACATCTACTGCTGAGCCAGCCTCTTTCAGACGAAGCACCAACGCCCCGGCCCTGAAGGCCGGGGCGTGTCCTTTGCCGCGCTCATGCCGCCGCCACGCTCTCGGCGAGCTCCGCCAGCGCCCGGGTGACTCGGTCGACATCCTCCTCCGTGACGAAGGGGCCGAAGCTGATGCGCGTCGTCCCTCCTCCGTCGATCGTGCCGAGGAGGCGATGCAGCAGCGGAGCACAATGAATGCCGCTGCGCGTGAGGATGCCGTAGCCGCTCTCGAGCATGCCCGAAAGCTCGTGCGGATCGAGCCCGTCGATGCGCACGCTGTGCACGCCGACGTGGTCGCCCGGTGAAACGGGCCCGAAGCGCCGGACGCCGCTGTTTTCCAGGCTGGCTACGAAACGCTCCGATAGTCGGCGCTCGTGAGCCGCAAGGTCGGCGACGCCCTGCCGGCTCACCCATCGCACGGCAGCGAGGAGGCCTGCAAGGCCGATCGCGTTGTGGCTGCCCGACTCGTAGCGATCGGGCATGTCGCCGGGCTGCTCCGGCTCGCCAGAGCGGGTGCCGGTTCCACCCTCGCGCAGCGGGCGGACCCGGCTCTCGAGACCCGGCCGCACATAAAGCAGCCCGGTGCCGAGCGGGCCGAGCAGCCCCTTGTGCCCGGGGGCAGCGAGTAGATCAATGCCGTCGGCCTGGACGTCGATCGGCAGGTGGCCCAGCGACTGCGCGGCGTCCACGACGATCGGCACCCCCGCTTCGCGGCAGACGGTTGCGATCTCGCGCAGCGGCTGGAGGGCCCCGGTGACGTTGCTGGCATGCGTGAGGACGACGTATCGCGTGTCGTCGCGAATCGCCTCCCGCACGGCGGCGGGGTCGAGGAGGCTCGTCGCGGGATCCGCCTGGACAATCGTGAAGGCAAGCCCCCACTGCTCCGCCATCGCGTGAATCGGGCGCAGGACGCTGTTGTGGTCCAGCGCCGAGCAGACGACGTGGCCCGGATCGAACGGATCGACGAGCCCGCGGAGGGCGAGGTTCAGGGCGTCGGTGCAATTGAGCGTGAAGACGACCTGCCGCGCGTCCTGGCCGTTGATGAGCTTGTTGATCGCGGTGCGGCAGGCGGTGAGCAGCTCGCCGGTCTCCAGCGCTTCGGCGTAGCCTCCCCTGCCGGCGCTGGCGCCGAGGCGCGCGGCGTAGTCCTGCATCGCCTGCATCACTTCGGGCGGCTTTGGAAAGCTCGTGGCGGCGTTGTCGAGGTAGAGGCGCCCGGGCATCGCGGGGGACGGGATGCTCATAGCGCGATCATACGTGCGGCGGCCGCGCCCCTCACCAGAAGTACCACTCGCTGGTCTGCCCCAACGCGCGGGTGGCAATGAGCACGTAAAGCGCCAGGAGCAGGTTGGTGACGGCGTGGGCGACGATGCAGGCGCCGATCGAGCGCGTGCGCACGAGCAGCCATGCGATCAGCAGCGCCCACACCAGGCTCACCAGCCGCTGCGGGTGGACGAGCGAGAAGGCGACGCAGGTTCCGATGAAGGCGATCTTGTCCGGCTCCCCGATCGCCGCAAGGCGCCAGTTGTTGGGGGAGATGATGTTGCGCCAGAGCCAGTTACGCCAGAAGAGCTCTTCCATCACCGGCACGACGAGCACGGGACCGAGCGTTCGAACCAGCACGAATGCGACGAAGGCGATCACTCCCGCAGGCTCCAGGACCTGGCTCACCGGGTCATATCCCTCGCCCGGCCGGACGCCGCTGATGAGCAGGTTCCAGAGGCCCGCGAGGCGCCAGTCGTCCGGAAACTGATCGCGGACGAGCTGAAGGAGCTTGTCCATCCCCACCCACTGCACCAGCCCGAAGACCCCGACTGCGGCTCCTAGCGGCAGGTGCGTCCACTCCACGTCTCGCCGAAGCCTTGGCCAGAGCCAGATGAGGAGCCCGCCGACGATGAACGTCCGGGCGGCGTAGGCCCAGGCGTGCCACTCCTCGCGCCAGTTGCCGACGAAGACTAGCGCCAGGAAGATCACCATCGGCAGCACGAACGGCCACGCGGCGTTGTCACCATCGCCTGATGCAGCGCGGCCCTGGTACTCCAGCGGGGCGCGGCGCGGGTCCGGCGGCGTGGGTTCGTTTCCGGGCGCGGGGGATTCGTGCATCGGCGGAGGTGTGGTATCGCCGGAGCGCGGCGGACGCAAGTCAGCCGGGCTTGGGCGCGCCGGGGCCGAGCCTCTCGATGAGGCAGCGGACCAGGACCGCCTTCACCGCCTCGACCGAGGGAGCATTGCTCTTGAGGAGCGTGTGAAGCGACGTGACGGGCCGCGCAAGGCCGCACGGGACGATCAGGTTGAAGTAGGAGAGATCCGGCTCGACGTTCAGCGCCAGCCCGTGCATGGTGATGCCGCGGCGAACACGGACGCCGACGGCGCAGATCTTGGCCGGTTGTCCACCGTGCGCGGAATCCGGGCACCAGACGCCAGGCGCGGAAGCATCGAGATGCGCCTCGAGCTTGAAGACCGCTAGGGCCTGCACGACGGCCTCCTGGATCGCCCGCATGTAGCCGCCGACGCTCAGGCTCCGGTCGGCCAGGCGGATGATCGGGTAGGCGACGATCTGCCCGGGGCCGTGAAAGGTGATGTCCCCCCCGCGGTCGCTCTCGACGACCTCGACATTGAGGTTGCGAAGCTGGGCAGGCGTGGCCCGGAGGTGGCTCGCCGAGTCGGCGGCGCGGCGGCCGTAGGTGATGGTGGGCGGATGCTCGACGAGCAGGACGGCCTCCTCCCCGCCGTCGAGAACCTCGGCGTGGATCTGCTCCTGCCTGTGCCAGGCGGAGTTGTAGTCGAGCAGGTCGAGGTCGATGACGCGCACGTTCGGAGGATGATACGGGGGCAGGCCCTCGTCCCGGCAAACGCACGCTCAGCGCAGCCACCAGTTCAGATCGATATCGCGGAAGATGTTGTCGTGAGCGTCGATCTCGGCGAGGTCGACGCGGTCGAGCTCCGTCATCTCGCGGCCGGCGGCGAGTCGCTCGGCAAGGTCGGTAAGGCGGTTGAATCGCGTTGCGTGGCCGGCGATGCGCTCGATGCCGTAGTCCACGGCGCCCTGCGTGTGGATGACGAAGGGCCAGTCGCTGGCCTGGAGCAGGAGCAGCTGCCGTGCGGCGCGGATCATGACGTCGCGGATGGTCTGGTTCTCGCGCCAGGGGAGGGAGTGAAGCAGGCGGAGGAAGGTGCCCTCGGCGCGGTACTCGATCTCCCAGACCCACTTCACGCGCTCGTTGGCCCAGACGGTGTGATCGCCGTTCTCACCCCACGACCCTTCCGGCAGGCGCATCACCTTGTCCGGCGGATCGCTCTGGAGCACCTCGCCGGCGGTGGCGAGGCGCACATCTTCGTTGTTGGCGAGCGTCAGGATCACGTCGCGCAGGAAGCGCACGCCCTCGAACCACCAGTGGCCGAAGAGTTCGGCGTCGAAGCTTGCGACCACCGTGCCGCGCCGGCCGGTCTCGTTGCGGTAGCTCCAGAGCGTGCGCCGGACGACGTCGCAGAAATGTGTCGCGTGCTCGTAGAGCTTGGCGGGAATGTCGTCCGGGTAGTACGGTTCCTTGGCCGAGAGCGACGTCTTCGTGCTGGTGATCTTGTGGTAGCGCAACCCTCGCTCGCCGTGCTTGCGGTGAAACTCGAGGTAGGCCCCGTCGGCCGGGTAGCCGATGCTGCCGCTCCACACCTGCTCGCTGACGTGCGGGTGGCGCGCAAAAGCGAAAACGCCCGGTTCGCGCGGCTCGCTCACGACGCCAACCGGCTCCAGCGGCCGGTTGCTGCCGGGCCGGTATCCCCCGCCGGCATGGAAGCCCCCGTCTCGCCAGCCCATCGGCGTTGCGTTCTGGATCAGGTGGCTCTCGACGAAGAAGTGCGTGACGCCGGCAGCCTCGATGAAACGCTCGATCCCGGGGCGGTCGCGCGGGTTGTCGTACAGGACGCTGGGGATCCAGTGGGGCCAGTGCGGGCGGTAGGCGCACTCGGGCAGCCACATCCCTTTCGGCCGAACGCCGAGGTGGCGCTCGCTCGTACTCGTTCCACAAGCCATCTGCGCGGCGAGCATCTCGTCGTTCAGGATCAGCGGCATGTAGCAGTGGGTGGCGTTGCTGGTGAGCACCTCGATGTGACCCTCCCCCAGGAGCCGGGCGAACTCCCCGGGAATGTCGCGACCGATGCGCTCGAAGTGCGCAAGCTTTCCGTCATGCCACTCGATCCACTGGGCGGCGAGATAGGCCAGGTGCTTCTCCCCCTCCTTCTCGAACTCCTCCTGGTCGCGGCGCGCACGTTCAGAGCGCTCCTTCAGGTACTCCACGAACCCTTCCTTGAATCGCGGATGGGCCAGTTGCTCCAGCAGAACCGGCGTCAGGCCGATCGTCAGCGCCGGACGCCGCTCCATCAGCGCGACCTCGCCGATCATGTCCAGCAGCGGCAGGTAGGTCTCCGCCGCCGCCTCGAAGAGCCATGCCTCGCCATGCGGATAGCTGCCGTGATGGAGCACGTACGGCAGGTGGCCGTGCAGAACGATGCAGAGGTTGCCGACAGGCTCAGCCATGCCCGGATGCTAGAGGTGCGGGGCAGATGGACCAACGCCCGATCCGCAAAACGACGCGGCGGGGCCGCCCCCATGGCCCCGTCCGCGCCGATATCGGTGCCGGGTTCGTCATAGACCGACGGGTTGCAGCCCCTCGAAGCGCTCGATGATCTCCCCGGTCAACTCGGAGATCACCTCGTCGCGCAAGCGGCGCATCTGACGCTCCTGCGCGCCTTCCCGGCCGAACGCCGGCGAGAGCCCGGACCGGTTCCCGTCCGCCGTCGCGGTCGCGATCACCCGGCCGTTGCGGGTGTCGATCAGGATGGCAGTCGCCTTCCCCTCCGCCTCCAGCACGCGACTGGGAACCACGAACGCACCGATGATCGTCGCGTCGAGCACGCTCAGGGGCGTCCCGCGATCGGTCGCATCGACTGTTCCGCCGTAGATCAGCAGGTAGTCCGATCCGATTCCGCGCGCGAGTTGGCGAAGCTTCGTCGCGTGATCGCGCACCATCTCGCGCGAAGGTCTGACGGCTCGCCCGTAGCTGTCGACGCCTGCATCCGCCAGCATGCCGCTGATGCCGTTCACACGGGAAAACAGCTTGCCCTCTGCCTCCAGCGCCTCCAGCATCGCCGAAGGGGGCGCCACCTCGCCGATCTGCGCGACCGTCACGCTCGCCGGCACGACGACGCGCGGCGGCTGCACCGAGGCCTGCGCCTTCGGCTCCGCGGCATCGGTCGGATCGATGGCGAGTCCCATCTCGCTGGCGTACAGGTAGCTGGAGACATCCTGGCCCGGCCGCTCGCGCGGGGAGAGGCCGGTCGAGGCACAACCAATGAGCACGCAGGCGAGAAGTGCGAGCGCGAGTCGTGGAATCAGGATCATGTCGCTTTCCTTCCGTTGATGTACGTCAGATGAACGCCGCTCCAGTCGGCGGAGCGGAGACAAGGCGTGCCGGAGGTCGCCCGCTCGAGCGACTCCCAGCAGCCGTACGCCCCGTTTGGCGAAGCGGGTGCCGCCACGCGTGATCACCAAAAATCGCCTCCACGGCTCCAAATCGAGGACCCTGCCGAGTTAGCACGGACCGGCCGGTGCACCCGATGGACGATGATGTACATTGGATGCATGTCCTTCCTCTCGCCCGCGGAGCACCGCGCCTGCATCGCCTTCGCCCGGCTCGTCTATGGAAACCCCTTCCTGCCGGAGCGCATCGAGGCGGAGCGGCGCATCCTCGGGCGCGCCTTCGTTGCCGAGGAGCCGGTCTGGAGCCTGTCCTCTGATTTCGAATCGAGCCGGCCCAACGTCGCCCTGCTCCAGGAGCGCGGCGAGGCGCTGCTCGCTACGCTGCGGCGCCGGCTGGAGGACATGCGGCTTGGAAGCACGGAACTGGATCTCTACGTGGCGCTTGGAAGCTACGTCCTCTACTACCGCTGCCATGAACCCCTGCTCTCCCTGGCCGAGGCCGAGCGCGGCGCGGCTGGCGACGATCCGCCGCGACTCCCGCGGTCGGTCTGGGAGCGGTTCTGTGAGGACTACCGCAGCATCTTCGAGGTCGGCGGCGCTTCCTTGTGTCCGCATACTCCGGCGCATCTCCTTGCGCTCTGCTTCCAGACGCGGCGCGCGTTCGTGCACGTATTCAACGGCCTGGTCGGCGGGAGCCCGTCGGCCGCCCACCTGCGCGCCGAGGTGTGGCACAGCATCTTCACGCACGACCGGCAGCGCTACGCGCGCTCGCTGTACGGCCGCATGCGCGACCTTCCGACCCTGATCACCGGCGAGAGCGGCACCGGCAAGGAGATTGTCGCCGGCAACATCGCGCGGTCGCAGTATCGCCCGTTCGATGTAAAGACCGCCCAGTTCGCCCCGCCCGTCGAGTTCGCGGCGCTGAACCTCTCGGCGCTGCCGGCGACGCTCATCGAGAGCGAGCTCTTCGGTCACAAGCGCGGCAGCTTCACCGGCGCCGGCGCCGACCGCCGCGGATGGCTGGAGCTGGTCGGCGTCGGGGGGTGCGTCTTCCTTGACGAGGTGGGGGACGTCCTGCCGGAGGTGCAGGTCAAGCTCCTGCGCGTGCTCCAGGATCGCACTTTCCAGCGCGTCGGCGACAACCGGGCACGCCGCTTCGAAGGAAAAGTCATCGCCGCGACCAACCGCGATCTCGCGGCGGACATGGCCGGCGGGCGGTTTCGGCCCGACCTCTACTACCGCCTCAGCGGCGATCTCGTGCGCACGCCGTCGCTGCGGGAGCAGATCAGCGGCAACGAGGCGGAACTGCGGCGGATCCTGGCGATCGTGACGCGGCGGGTGGTGGGCAACGACACCACCACCGCCGACGCGCTCCTGGACGAGACGCTCGACTGCATCAACACGTGGATCGGCCCGGACTACCCCTGGCCCGGCAACTTCCGCGAGCTGGAGCAGTGCGTGCGCAACGTGCTCGTGCGCAAGCGTTACGACCCGCCGGAACGCGTCGCCAACGACGCGAGCGACCTCCCCGCCGCCGTCGCAGCGGGCACGCTCTCGGCCGACGAGTTGCTGACCCGCTACGTGGCCCATGTCCACAGCCGGCTGGGGACGTACGAGGCGGCGGCGCGGCGGCTTGGGATCGATCGCAGGACGGTCAAGGCGCGCGTGCAGGCAGCAAGGCGCGAAGAGGCCTGAAAGGTCCGCGAACGCCGCGTCTGGTTCACGGCCACTCCCAGATCCCCAGCGCGAAGCCCGGAGTCATTGCGACCAGCATCACAGGAACAGCGACGTCTGCGGCTGCGGCGACCGGCGTCAGGAGCATCCCCATCGCAATGCCATGCGCGCGATGGTGAGCCGGGCGCTCCAGGACGGCTGGTACCGCCAGCGCAAACTCCATCGGAAGCTCCGGGCCCGCTCTGGGGTCCTTCCAGTAGGCAAAGACCTTCACCTCGGCCCCACAAGACAGCCGCAGGTTGAACTCGCGATTCGTGACCCTCAGCAGGCGGAGTGATCGAGAAGGTGACGCCCGCCGGTGGAGTTGCAGCTCCCCCCGGGCGATCTTCTGCAATTGTGCCACATTCAGGCGTTCAACCGGGAGCTGACTTCGACCCTCCACGCCGCGCAGGCGCAGGGGAGCCGAGGGAGAATAGTCCGCATTCAGACGAATGCGTGCATACATCGGGAACAGGTGCTCGCCGGTCGAATACAGGATCACGATTGCAACCGGCCTGCCTGACGAGTTGATCAGGATTCCGTCGACATCCTCCGCGCGCACCGAACGGGCGCCCGCATCCGCCCAGAGCGTGGTCGTGTACTGACACGCCATTCCGGAAAGCCCCGCGGCGGCGAGGATGAACAGCAGGAGATATCGCATCGTTCTGGGGGGTGACCGTCTCTTCTGCGTGCGGCCTCGCGGCTTACGCCGCCCGGTTCCGCCGTGCCCGGCGAGCGGCGCCGCGCCACATACGCCGGAACCCCTGGCGACGGTGATGCGTCGCCTCGTCGGAATAGAGGTTCACGACCAGCCGGCGGAATCGCTCGCCGAGCTCGTCAGCGCTCATGTGCGTCGGGTGGAGGTTCACGTCGAAAAGCGTGCACTTCTCCCACGCTCCGTCCTCGATGATCCTTCCTTCGCTCTTGAGCCGTTCGTAGAGCGGCGTGCCGGGGAAGGCGGTCTGGACGGTCACCTGGATGTCGTACGGCGTCGCCTCTCGGGCAAACGCCTCGACCGCCTCGAACGCCTCCGGGCCCTGCCCGTCGAGCCCAAGTACGAAGCAGGCGTTCACCCGCACACCCGCGGACTGGGTCGTGCGCACCGCCTCCACGTACTGCTGGTACTTCGTCAGCTTGAAGTTGCGCACCAGCTCGATCCCGTCCAGCCCTTCCTTGATCGGCGACTCGAAGCCAATGAGCACCTCGGCACACCCCGCGCGGCGAGCCATGTGCACCAGCTCGGGATCCTCGGCGATGCGAATGTCCGTCTCCGTGAACCACTTGATCCGGCGCTTTGCCAGTTCCGGCAGGAGCTGTCGCCAGTACTTGCGGTTCACGAAGCCGTTGTCGTCCGCGAACTCGATGAACGGCCGCGGCCAGAGGCGCCTGATCTCGTCCACCTCCGCCAGCACGCGGTCGATCGGCTTCTGCTTGTAGCGGCGGGTGAGCAGGATGCTGCTGGCGCAGAACGCACACTTCCACGGACAACCGCGGCTGGTCTGCACGGTCAGCCGGTTGTATTTGTCGATGTCCAGCAGGTCGAAGCGAGGCATGGGCGAATCGGCGAGGTCGAACTCGCGTCCGCGGGCGTCGTAGACGGGCTTCAGCCGTCCCGCCGCCGCGTCTTCGAGGATCTCCGGCCAGATGATCTCCCCTTCCCCGATCGCTGCCGACGCGCCGTGGAGCGCCGGCTCGTGCGGGCAGCTCGTGACGTGGAGCCCTCCCATCACCACCTGCACGCCCGCCGTCGCGAACCTCTCCGCGAGCGCGTAGGCCTCCTTCACTTGGGCCGAGAGGGAAGAGATGGCGACGAGATCGACATCCATAGGCAGGTCGGGCGCGGTCTTCAGGTCGAGCACCTCCATGTAGCGCACGTCGTGCTCACGCGGTGTCATGCCTGCAAGGGTCAGCAGGCCGAGGCTCGGGAGGGAGGCGATGGTCTTGCTCCGCTCCACGAAGCCCGGAAGCGTCAGGCCCAGCCGCAGCAGCTGGGTGTCACACGCGCGAATACCGCTCATGGCGACGAAGAGGATCTTCACTGGACGACTCCTGCGTAGAGCGCGCCGAAGATGCCGGCGGAAGTCGCCAGCACCGGCAGCGCAAAGAGGTGGCGGAACCCCTTCCGCCAGGCTGAAAGGAAGCAGACCGCCGGCATCATCACGACGGCGGCGGCGAGACTGGTCGCAGCCCAGGCGGGGACGTCACCCCATCCGGGAAACAGCGTGGTGGCGGCGAGGCAGAGGTTGAGGAGGCCGATGCCGAAGAAGGCGATGTGGCCGAGGCGCATCATGCGTCGCCGCCATGACCCGTACCCGCCGGCGTACTGATCCTCGTGGAAGAACATGCCAAGGAGCGCGCCGCTGGCGACGCCGGCGGCGAACCCGAGCCAGCAGGCCCAGAGGTTCACGTTGGGGAGGGAGACCGGATCGATCACACCCTTCCATGGCAACAGCAATGCCGGGCACCAAAACCGCCTTGGCACGCTCAGAAAGCCAGTCTGCTGACCCGCAGCCGCCGTGCTGGCGTACATATGATGTACGCTGCCGTGCAGGGAGAGTACACGATTGGTGGATGATGCGGCTCGGCAGCCGTGGCCGGATGGGCCCGCCGGTCCTGCTCCGAGCGAACCTTGAGACCGAACGAAGAACGTCTCCCCACGCATCGCCGCCGGCACGCGGTTGCATTCTTAGAATCCGCTCTACCCGTGTCCCCGGATCTCAGCACAAGCCGGCTCGAGGAACTGATCGCGCGGGCGATGCTGCGCGACAGGCATCGGCTGCTGCGCCGGCTGCAGGGCGCGCGCCGCGCCGAGGCGGGGGGCCGCCTCGAAACGGAGCTCGTCGCGAGGATCGAGGCGGCGGCGACGGCGTCGGCCGAGCGTGCCGCGCGGCGGGCCGAGGGCGTGCCCAGGGTGACCTATCCGGAGGATCTGCCGGTCGCGGCGAAGAAGGAGGAGATCGCCGCCGCCATCGGCGAGTACCAGGTCGTGGTCGTCTGCGGCGAGACGGGGAGCGGCAAGACAACGCAGATTCCCAAGATTTGCCTCGAGGTCGGTCGCGGCGTGCACGGCCTCATCGGCCACACCCAGCCGCGGCGCATCGCGGCGCGGACGGTGGCAAAGCGGATCGCCGACGAGCTTGGGCAGCCGCTGGGCAATGCCGTCGGCTACAAGGTGCGCTTCAACGACGTCACCAGCCCCGACGGCTACATCAAGCTGATGACTGACGGCATCCTTCTCGCCGAGACGCAGGGGGACCGCTTCCTCAACGAGTACGACACGATCATCATCGACGAGGCGCACGAGCGGAGCCTGAACATCGACTTTCTGCTCGGCCACCTCCACAACCTCCTGCCGCGCCGGCCTGAGCTGAAGCTCGTCATCACCAGCGCCACGATCGACCCCGGCCGCTTCAGCCGGCACTTCGGCGACTGCCCGATCATCAACGTCAGCGGTCGCACCTATCCGGTCGAGGTGCGCTACCGGCCCCTCTTCGACGAGGCCGACGGCGCCGGCGCCGCCCCCGAGATGACCGACGCCATCGTGCAGGCCGTCGAGGAACTGGCGCGCGACCCGATGGTCGGCGGCGGGGACACGCTGGTGTTCCTCAGCGGCGAGCGGGAGATACGGGAGACGGCCAAGGCGCTCTACGACGCCAGCGGCGGCGGGCACCATGCGCGCATGGGGCGATACGAGGTGCTGCCCCTCTATGCGCGGCTGAACACGGCGGAGCAGAATCGCGTGTTCTCACCGCATCACGCGCGGCGGATCGTGCTGGCGACGAACGTGGCGGAGACGAGCCTCACCGTGCCGGGCATCCGAAGCGTGATCGACACGGGGCTGGCGCGGATCAGCCGCTACTCGCCGCGCAGCAAGGTGCAGCGCCTGCCGATCGAGCCGGTGAGCCAGGCGTCGGCCGAGCAGCGGATGGGGCGGTGCGGGCGCATCGGGCCGGGCGTGTGCGTGCGGCTGTACGGCGAGCAGGACTTCGCGCAGCGGCCGGCGTACACCGACCCGGAGATCCTGCGGACGAACCTGGCGAGCGTCATTCTCCAGATGAAGGCGTTCGGGCTGGGGGACGTGGAGAGCTTCCCCTTCATCGACCCGCCCGACCTGCGGCAGGTGCGCGACGGGTACCAGACGCTGCTGGAGATCGGCGCGCTCGACGAGCACCGCCGGCTTACGCAGACGGGGCGCATCCTGGCGCGCATGCCGATCGACCCGAAGCTGTCGCGCATGGTGATGGCGGCCGAGCGGGAGAACTGCCTGGAGGAGATGATCGTGATCGCGGCGGCGCTCTCGATCCAGGATCCGCGCGAGCGGCCGATGGAGAAGCAGAAGCAGGCGGACGAAGCGCATTCGATCTGGCGTGCCGGCGGGAGCGACTTCCTCACGCTGCTGAACCTGTGGACGTGGTTCCGCACCGCGCAGCGGGAGCGCAGCCGGACGAAGCTGCGCCAGCTTTGCGCGGGGCATTTCCTGAACTACCTGCGCATGCTCGAGTGGCAGGACGTGCAGCGGCAGTTGCGCGAGGTGGTCGCGGGACTGGGTTGGAAGCTCAACCGCGAGCCGGCGACGGCGGAGCAGGTGCATCGGGCGGTCATCCCCGGGCTGCTGGCGAACGTGGGGCGCAAGGGCGAGGGCAACGAGTACGAGGGGCTGCGCGGGAGGAAGTTCTACCTCTTCCCGGGCAGCGTGACCTTCAGCAGCAAGCCGCAGTGGGTGGTTTCGGCGGAGCTGGTCGAGACGACGCGGCTCTACGCGCGCACCGTGGCGTCGGTGAAGCCGGAGTGGATCGAGGAGGCGGCGGGGAAGCTCCTGAAGAAGACCTACGGCGACCCGCACTGGCAGAAGGCGACGGGCCGGGTCGTGGCGCCGATGACGGTCTCGCTCTTCGGGCTGAACCTGGGCCGGCGCAACGTGGATTACGGGAAGATCGACCCGAAGAAGTCGCGCTCCATCTTCATCCGCAGCGCGCTGGTGGAGGGGGATTACGAGAGCGGCGCCGCCTTCTTCAGGCACAACCAGCGGCTCGTGCGCGAGGTGGAGCTCATGGAGGCAAAGACGCGGCGGCGCGACATCATGGTCGAGCCGGAAACGCGCTTTGCCTTCTACGACGCGCGCATCGGCGCCGAGGCGGTGGACCAGCGATCCTTCGACCGTTGGCGCAAGTCCGCCGAGCGCGAAAGCCGTCGGCTGCTCTTCATGCAGCCGGAAGACCTGATGAGCCGCGCCGCGGGCGAGGTGGAGGGGGGCGATTTTCCCGACGAGATCGACGCCGGCGGGATCATCCTGCCGCTGGCCTACCGCTTCGACCCGGGCCACCCGTACGACGGCGTGACCGCCACCGTGGCGCTGGGGGAGCTGCATGCGATCGATGCGGACCGGCTCGACTGGCTCGTCCCCGGGCTGATCGAGGAGAAGGTGACCGACCTGATCCGCACGCTCCCCAAGCCGATCCGCACGAACTTCGTGCCCGTCCCCGAGTTCGCGCACCGCGCGGTCGTGCGCATGCGCTACGGCGACGGGAGCCTGCTGAGCGCCGTTGCCGCGGACCTGGCGCGGTCGAGCGGCGTGCAGGTTTCGGCGGGTGATTTCCGTCCCGCCGAGCTGTCGGATTACCTGAGGCTCAATCTGCGGGTGGTGGACGAGGCGGGGAACACGGTCGGCCATGGCCGCGACGTGCATGAGCTGCGCAGGCGCCTGCGCGTTCAGGCGCGCGACAAGCTGGCCGACGTGCCCGATCCGACGTGGAACCGTGACCAGATCGTGGAGTGGGACGTGGGGGACTTGCCGGAGCGCGTCGAGCTGCCGGTGAACGGGCGCAACGTGCAGGGGTTTCCGGCGCTGGTCGATCGCGGGGAGTCGGTGTCGCTGCGCCTGCTGGAGAGCAGGGAGGCGGCGCGGGCGGCGCACCGCCGCGGGGTGCGGCGGCTGTTGCTGGTCGATTACGCCCGGGAGATCCGCTACCAGGTGGAGGATCTTGGGCAGATGCAGCAGATGCGGCTGCACTTTGCGCCGATCGGTGACGTGAAGCGGCTGCGCGAGCATCTTGCCGAGGCGGTGGGTGACCGGCTTTTCCTGGGGATCGACGCGGCGGACATCCGGACGGCGGCGGCGTTCGAGGAGCGCGTGAACGCGGCATGGGGCCGGCTGGGGGAGGTGGTGCGCGAGGTGGGCGCGACGGCGGCGGCGATCCTGGAGAAGCGCCACGAGGTGCACTTGAAGCTGGGGGGTGAAGCGACGAGGCGACGGAGCGACGGCGCGACGAAGGGATCGGATCGGAGGCTCGCTCCGATTGCGGCGTCGTCGTCGGTTCATCGTTCCGGCGCTTCGTCGCTCGCCGTGCTCCCCGACATCCTCACGCCGAGCCTGAACGACATGCGCGAGCAGTTGGAGCACCTGGTGCCGGGCGACTTCCTGCTGCGGACGCCTGCGCACTGGCTGGTGCATATCCCGCGGTTCCTCCAGGGCATCGAGGTGCGCCTGGCGAAGCTGCTGGACGCGGGCCTGGAGCGCGACAGCCGCGCCGCGACGGCGGTGTTTCCTTACTGGAAGGCGTACCTCGACCGCCTGCACACGCCGGACGCGGGCCCGCTGTCGCCGGCCTGGGTGGAGTTTCGATGGCTGGTGGAGGAGTACCGGATCTCGCAGTTCGCGCAGCAGCTGGGGACGAGCATGCGCGTGAGCGAGAAGGTTCTGGCGGAGCGGCTGGCGAGCCTGAAGCAGCGTTGATTGCGCGCGTCGTGTGAAGCGTGCCGCGCGGCGTTGCACCGCGTGAACGAACCGGCTGGTGCCGTCCGGGGCACACCCGTTTCTTCGAGCAATCCCGTGCGAGGCTTGAACCGTTGGAGGAAAGTTGTGATTCCCGGACGTGAAACGGGCGAAACCGCGTTTTCAGCATCGAAAAGCGCGGTGGAGGTCCGGGAACTCGCGAATCTGGTTAACCAGAATTGGTTTTTGCATAACCAGATCCGGTTTCTGGTTAAGCAGATTCGGATTTCGCTTAAGCAAAAGCGACTTCTGGTTAAGGGGAATCGGAATCTGGTTAAGGGGAATCGGAATCTGGTTAAGCAGAACTGAGTTCTGCTTAACCGGGAGCCGATCCTGGTTAACCGGAAGTGGGATCTGGTTAATCAGAAATCGATTTTGCTTAACCGGGGGATCGTTTTGCTTAAGGGAGATCGGCAGACACCCCCGGCGGGTGGCGGCCCGCTGAGGCGACGATCGTGGCGCGCCTGGCAACGGGGGCTCGACGGCGGCGGCCAGCGGGGCAACGGGCCTCGCGCGTGGGAGGCTGCGAGCGGGCGGGAAGGCTTCGGCGGCCGAGAGACCTTATATGGATCGTGCCCGAGTCGCGCGCGGCACTGGGAG
>JAEZED010000217.1 GCA_023417885.1 Planctomycetota bacterium | reverse complement strand
CACCACCACCACCACCACCACCGCCGCTACCGCCACCGACAACACGGCCCGAGTCCAAAACTCGTGGCGCGCGAAAGCAGCCGAGCGCGGATGCCGTCGCTCGTTCCCGCCGTCCGTTCGCGTGCGCGTTACATGGCCGGCAGGTGATGGTGCGCTTCGAGGGGGATGAGGAGCGCTACCGGCGCTTCGGGCTGCTCGCGGCGTTCCGGAGCACGATTGGTCTCGTGCTCGTCTGCCGGCGTCGATTGGCCAAGCCAGGCGGGAAGGGCTTCAGGATCGATGACTTCCTCATGAGTCTCCAGCAGCCGTTGCCGGCCGACAAGCGGGTCGAGTTCCACGGCCGGTATCTCGGCGGCATGCCGGTGAGTGACACGACGTGGCGGCGGATGGACGCCATCGGGCGGGGTGGTCGCGTGATCGTCAACGGCATCCCCCTCGTGCGGGCGGACCGATGGGACGCCTGGCTCGCCTGCCGCCGCCGCATCTTCACCGCCGGCTGCCCTTACAGCGACTGGAAGTAGGGCTGTTACCGGGAAGGCGCACCGCCGCCTCGGACCCAATGCACAAGAAAACACCCCACCCCCACAAGGAATCTCCCCCTCTTCCCCGCAAGAGCAAGGTACGCGTCATCCTCTCGCGGGGCCGGAGGAGGGCCGACCAGCAGGCGGACATCGAGCGGTCCATCGACGCGCTGCTGGCGGAACTGGTCAGAAAGCTCGACCAGCGCGGGGAACAACCGATGGGCCGGGAAGGGGGGTATGCAGATGGAATCGACTAAGACTGCATGGGACGGCCTGCGGGCCATCGCCGTGGTTCGGGCAAGCGACGACAAGGAGGGCACGGCATCGACGGCGGCGCAGCTGGACTACATGAAGAAAGAGCTTGATGAGCAGGGGATGCGCTTCGTGGGCGCTGAGATACTGGATGGCGTGAAGGCGTCGGCGCCGGCCCGCATCGACGAGGTGCTCGGGCGGCTGTTCGGGCGCAAGCGCGCAAAGGACGACTTCGACGTGATCGCGTGGATGGTGGAGGATCGCGCCAGCCGTGGCGGCGCGAAGCACGGCATGTGGCTGGAGCAGGAGGCGACCCGGCATGGGCTGAGGGTCTACTTCCCGGGCGACGACGGCCTGCCGGGGCCGTTCAAGGAGGCGCTGCGGGCGCTGAAGTACGAGGCGGCCAAGGAGGAGAGCGTCAACAAGGGACGCCGCTCCGCCGGCGGGCAGACGTGGGCGCAGAAGCAGGGAATGTTCCGCACGAGCGGCCACACGCCCTTCGGCTGTGACCGCCTCTACTGCGGCGCGGACAACAAGCCCAAGTTCGTGATCCACAACCTGCCCAATGGCCTTCAGGAGCAGCGGGAGTGGGAGACCCGCCGGCTCATCGGCGCCTACGGCACGGTGGGCCACAAGAGCCGCAACCGATTCAAGAAGCAGCGGAACGAATACTCGCTGCTCGTCCCCGGCGACCGCCGCCATCGGAAGATCGTCCGGGTGATCTTCTTCCTGCACTACAAGCGGGGCTGGGGTGGCGTGCGCATCGCCTCGTTCCTCAACCGCCTGAACGTGGCGGCACCCAAGGGTGGGGCGTGGACGCAGCGGCAGGTGGAGAGCATCTACGAGAACGAGAGCTACACCGGCGTGAGTACGAACAACCGAAGCTTCAGCGGCCGGTTCTTCCAGCGCGACCGGGAGCACGGCTTCAAGGCGCTGGACCGCAGCGAGACCGAACTGGTGCTGAAGAAGACCTTCACGCCCAGGCTCCGCCCGGCCGAGGAATGGGAGCGGATCGACCAGCCGTACATGTACGACTTCCTGCCGAAGGACGTCCGCGACGCGGCCGTCCCTGCGCTGGCCCGGCTCTGGCAGGATCGGGCCGATCCGGCGCGGCCGCCATGTCAGAAGAAGCCCCGGCCCCGGCCAGCCAGCACCTTCCTGCTGACGGACAAGCTGCATGCGCTGCAGGATGGGGCGAAGCTCAGCGGTACCCTCAGCGGCCCGCAAGACCGAACGATCGCGTACTACCGGCATCCGAGGAGCCGCGAGGAACTCAAGGGGAGCATCTACAACAGGATGATCCCGGCCAAGCCGCTGCACGAGGAGTTGGCGCGGGTGCTGGCGGAGGTGCTGGGGAACGCGCCGGACGTGCGCGAGCGGCTGAAGCGACACGTGATCGTGCAGCGCGAGGCGGCGGACATCGACCGGCCGGACGTGGCGGAGCTTGAAGCGGAGCGCGAGGAACTCAAGGCGCAGATCACGATGATCGTGCGGTCGCTCTCGGGCGCTGCGCTTGCCGATGCGACGGGAGAACTGGAGCGCCTTGGAGCGCGGCGCAATGCGGTGGAGGCGGCGCTGGCGACGGCGCGGCAGGAGCGCGCGGCGGATGTGCGGCCGGTGGATCAGGTGGTGGAGGAGGCGATGGCAGTGATCGCCACCGACCGCCAGCGCCTGCTCGATCTAACGCAAGGTCAGGGCCTCATCGACCTCGTGAACGCGCTGGTGGAGGAGGCGACGGTTGACCTCGAGACGAAGGAGGTGGTCCTGAAGATCGGCCTGCCGACATGGACGCTGCTGCGCGGATCGAAGACCACCAAGAGCCGGCAAAGGGGCCGCAAACAGGGTTCTGAGGCCGCTGCGGCGTTGTGTCCGTCAACCAGTTCGCGGTCATCAACTGGTTGGCAGACACAACAGGATGCGGGAACCAGCCACCTCGACCTGAAGCCGGATGCGTTGCCGAGCCTGAGGGTCCTGCTGGCGGAGTTCGTCTGCCGGTACGTTCACAAGCGCGGGAGCCACCGGCCAGCATGCTACGCGTGCCGCCGCCGGCAGCGCTGAGGGTCATGACAGACAACGGTGCTACCGAGATCATAAATGAACGTTAAAAGCGTAAGCAGCTAAGAAGCGTCCCTCCAAAGCTCGACAAGACGATGTAGATGGCTTGCACTGGGCCGCTTGGCTTGGGCGGCCTTGAGCAATGCGGCTGTCGCACCTGAAATCGCGCAGCACTAATACCAATACCTTTGGAGGCGCCCATGGCGAATGTCGTCGAGAATCGGATCATTATTCATAATCCTGTTGGCGAATTGCCCGACCTATTGCCGCAGGAGGGGGTGTTGCTGCGAAAGACAGCGGCAACCCTCAACGGCAGGCTACTTTCCCTGATCGTCTTGTCGCGATACGTTCCGCCGGAGCATTGGCTCCAGCGGGTTGCGCAGACGACAAGAGCCACCGTCTATTGCGAGTCCGACTCAGCCGAAGTCGATTACGTGTACTGGAGTCTTGTTCGTTCGACCGAGGATGCCGTTGTTGAAGGCGACTGCCTCAGGTTTGCACACACCGACGAACTGACTGGCGAGGATTACTGCACCCCTGAAGAGCACCGTGCGTTTCTTCAGGCAGGGCGTCGCCGCTTTGAAGAAGTCACCGGTGAGGCTGTTTGTGATGCGCCTGCTGAGCTAGCATCGTGGCTTGAGACGGGCGAGTTCCAGCACTACAACACGGACATGTTGGCCGATATCGAGCCGGAGGCGAACGAATGATCCCACTTCAACGGGGTTGCCCCACGTCGTCCTCGTGGTGGAAGGCGGCCTCGTTCGTGTGCGGGAACCGTCCGTTCGTTCGCCGTGGAGCGTTTCGACTGCATTGAGGCGGGCGAGCTTATGCCCACGCTCGATGCGTTCTACGATCGCGATGTGTGCGAGCGCGACGGCTTCCTGCGGGAACTTGAGACAGAATCGGAGTCGTGCCGCCGCCGACCGCGCTGAAGCGGGTGACTGGTATACAGCAACAGCGGTCGCTGACCGCTACCACCACGCCCGCCGTTGGCCCGCGGCGGGCGTGGGCTTTCTACTGGGCCCGGAGTTCCAACCTGTAATCAAACCAAGAGCCGCTTAGCGGCACCGACGGAGTTCAACCAGATGGAGCACATGAGGCGGGGGTCCATGAAACTTGCGCGAGCTTGAGGCGCTGCACCTGCTGGCGGGCGACAACAAGGAGGTCTGATGGTCTCGGGAGCCTCTACGTGAGATCGAAGTACGCACCGCTGCTGTTAGCGGAGATCTTCGCTGCAACGTCAGCGCGCGCGCCGTGACCGCTACAACCTCGCGCGCTTTGTCGGTAAGCTGCTGCGCGTGGCCGGCATCAAGCCATTCTCCTCATCGAAGCCGGTACAAAAGCGGCAGCCGTTCTCCGGCAGATCACTCCCGCAGCCGGGCGAATCGTTGCAGGACGAGGCGTTCAAGCATCTCGCTCGCCCTTTTGTCTTCGCGATCACCGGTTTCATGGCTGTGACGTTCGGCCTAGCGGACGTCATCCTTCGGTGGGCGGGCATTGAGCCAAGCCCCTGGCCGCAGGTCGTGCTCGGCGCGTTGCTGCTGGGGGTGGGTGGGGATCAGCCCCCAGCCCCGCGGCGCCGCACGTGTTGACGGTGCTGAGCGACTCCGGCTACCTGGCGCGCGGAAGCTCACTGCTTGCAAGAGCCGAGGCACTGGGGATACTGGAACTGTGTCGGGGCAGTCCGTAATTCCTTTCCTCAAGTGGCCTGGTGGCAAACGGTGGCTTGTCCAGAGCCATTCCGACTGGCTTCGGCGAGGGGTATTCAGGCGATGGATCGAGCCGTTCCTAGGGGGTGGCGCTGCTTTCTTCCACCTCGCCCCAAGTTCCGCGATCCTTGGAGACATCAACCCGGACGTCATTTGCGCTTACGAGGGTGTCCGCACTGACCCGCACGGCGTCCTCCGGCACCTCCGAAAGCACCACCGGAATCACTCTGCTGACTACTACTACAAGGTTCGGGCCTCGCGGCCGCGAACACCAGCGACACGCGCCGCCCGGGTGATCTATCTCAACCGCACATGTTTCAACGGAATTTATCGCGTCAACTTGCGCGGGGTGTTCAATGTCCCTGTGGGAACGAGAAGCGCCGTCGTCCTGCCCACGGATGACTTCGCTGCACTGGCCGAACGGCTGAAGCGCGCTGAGGTGCGCCTCAGCGACTTCCAGCCTGTGATCGCCGAGGCTCGCGAAGGCGACGTGGTTTACGCAGATCCACCGTATACAGTCCGGCACAACCTCAACGGCTTTGTCAAGTACAACGAAGTGCTGTTCTCCTGGGAGGATCAAGTTCGCCTTGTTAAGTGCTTGGCGGCAGCTCGTGATCGAGGGGCGACGGTGCTTGCGACGAACGCCGCACATCCATCGATCCGAGGGTTATACATGGCGTTCGGCTTCTGTTACAAGTGTGTTGGCCGCTTCAGCTCGATCGCAGCCGACGGGGAAAGCCGTGGTGAGTACGAAGAGCTGCTAATCTCGTCGCGCACTCGCGCAGCGGAGTTTTCGACCGGAGGGGAGAAACGTGCATAGTCCAACTAACACCGTCGGTGGTCTGTTTGAACAGACCGTCTCTCAGGAAAATCCGATCAGCCGGCTCCGAAAGTTCCTAGATTCGGAGAACCGCTATCGAGCTGCGCGCGAGACGGCAAAGATGCGATTTGTCGGCTACGTTCTGGAGCTCGGTTACGACACGGCAAGGCTCATCACGAGCGACCCATACAAGGTCGCGGTGGGTGGCTTACCGCGAGGATCTTTTCTCGTCATGGTGCCTACGGGCGAGCAGCGATCGCAGGAGCGGGCGCTGCCGCTGCATTTCTCGCTACTTCGAGTCACCGATGTCGCCACAACCCCGTTGAGCAGTCAGGTGCAGCAGACGTATTTCGAGCTGCACAAGAAGGCGATGCCGGAGCTGGACGTGTGGACGCAGGGTGAGCTTCAGTGGGGAGCCCTCGACTGTGACGTGCTAGGCATGTTCTATGCTGACCCGGATGACAACACCAAGCTGGCCTTTAGTGGTGACGTCAATAACGTAGTCAGCGCCCACCGATACGAAGTCTTCGCGCCCGATGCCGACCTGCTTGAGCTAATCGTGAATGGCACTGTCCCACACGTCCGGCGGGTGCAGCTTGGGAATCTGCGCACCATGGAATGCAGCTTGGCGCGGTCCGGCGAACGCCCGGAGATCCCCGCGATGACTTCGATGACCGACTTTGTTGGCCGCCGTTGTGCGATGTTCGGGAAGACGCGGCTTGGCAAGAGCAATGTCGTCAAGCTCATCGCGCAAGGAGTGATCGACGCGACCGCAGACGCCAGCGGAGAAGAGAATGCCCCCAAAGTTGGACAGCTCATTTTTGATCTGAACGGCGAGTACGCTAACGACAATCCTTGGGACGACAATCGCTCGTTGAGATCAGGCAACGAGGAGCGATGTGGCGTGTATGCGCTCACTCCGCGCCCGACTACGCCGAGTAAGCCGCTCCGGCTGAACTTCTACGCACAGCCCGGCGAGTGCATGACGGTGCTGCGTTCGATGCTCGAGCGCGATGGCAAGACGTCAAACTACATCAAGGCATTCTACAGCGTCGAGCTGCCGGATGTTTTGACTGTCACCAAGATGGGAACAGATGTGTTTGCGGAGAAGCGGCGGGCGATACGTCGCATTCAGATTTACTGGGCGATCCTGCACCGAGCCGGATTCGTAGGCGACGAATCTCGCCTGCGCTCGTTCGGTCTGAAGGCGAAGGAAACGGCAGACTTCTGCCCTGGTTTTAGCGCGCCGCACCGCAATCTGGTTAAACGTGACGCGTCGCCGCCGCCTAACACACTCGCCACCCTCGCCGAGGAGCTTGAGGCTTTCGCCCGGTATGTCCGCGAGAATCCGTCGAAACCGCTGCAGTCGAGCAGCGGCAATGATTTGTTCGACGCCGACGACAAGGCGCTTTTGAACTTCCTTGTCCCCGCGCCAGGCTCATCGGGTCCATCATTGCTCGCGCCATATCGGATGTACCATGATGCGACGGCGACGAATTTCGTAGCAGAGATCCTCCGGGATCTCGACGCGGGCAAGACGATCATCCTTGACCTAGGCAACGCAACGGACGAGATCCGCCGTTACTTCTCTGACATGCTTAGCCGGGCGGTCTTCTCGCATCAGGAGACGAAGTTCGTCGCGAACAAGCTTGCTGGTCACTTTGTGCAGCTCTACTTCGAGGAGGCGCACAACCTCTTCCCGGTGAACGACAAAGATCTCACAGGCCCATACGCCCGCTTTGCCAAGGAGGGAGCCAAGTTTCACGTCGGCATGGTGTACAGCACGCAGTCCCCCAGCACGGTCAACCGAGATCTTCTCGACCAGACAGAGAACTTCTTCATTGGTCATCTATCCAGCAGGGACGAGACGGCGGCGCTCGCAAGGCGTCAGGTCGCGTTCGCGGGGCACGAGGGTGACATTCTGCGCAGCCGCACGCCGGGCTACATGCGGATGCTGACGCAGAGCCATCGATTCGTTGTACCCGTCCAAGCCCGTAAGTACGAGCCGCCCAAGTCGGGCGGGAGCACGAGGTGAGCCATGCCATATGGCAGCAGCGGTCGTCTCGCGGCGGAAACTGCAAGCAAGCTCGGCCACCTCGACCTCGCGAGGAGCGAGTGGGTCAGAGATCTTGTCGACGGCTTCGAACATGCGCCGCCTCCACCCACTCCGGATGATGCAACGAAGTGGCGGCCGGTTCCGTCGCAGGCCGAGCCACCTACTCACGTCTGGGCGGTCGACGGCTCGTTCGTGAAGGTCACCTCGACCGAAAAGCCACCGCGCGAGGTGGCGTTCGTGAAGACGGCGCTGGTGAGTTTGGACCGGGTCAAGCTCGGGGCGATCGATCCGGAGCAGCCGCATCCGCTTTTGCTCCAGGACGTGCTGCGTGACTCAGGCGTCTTCCTTCCGTCGGTGTTTCCACTCCGCAACGTCCGCACGTCGCTAGGCACTAACTATGATGCCGTTCGGCACATCGTGAAGGAGACACTGCGGAACGAGCACGGCGGCGAGTTTCACCGCACGCTTGAATGGCTCGCGTTTGGCTTGTGGCGTCCGGAAGGGCCGCACCGCTCCCCTTCGTTCGAATGCCCGCACCGATCGCCAGACGCCAGAGATGCGCACCAGGTGCCGGGCTTGCCGCCGGGGGAGATCGAGATGGATTGCCCCGAATGTGGCGGCCGTGTGTTCTTGACCGATCTGATCGGTCTACACCTTGACATGGCGGACGACTCGGCATCGGAGAATGTGGCCGCTGGCTACATGCTTGTCACCGAGCATCTCATGCTTTTCACGCCAATCCGGCTGCTTTGGCACCATTCAGATCCTGGCATCCTGGGCCGCACCCTCTTCCTGAAGGACGGGCCACTGACTCTACGAGACCGGTACTCCAAGCTCGTCCCTCCAACGCGAGCGTTCCTGCAGCACGCGAAGGAGGTGGGTCGGCCCGTCTATGTCTGCGGTCAAGAAAAGACTGGAGCTTTCGCCGACTTCCTCGCAGCGACGACAATGGAGACGCCCCCGGCCGCACCGAACGAGCCGCCGCACTACCGGGTTCTCTCTCACGGCGATGTGAGACGGGAGGTCCAGCGGTCCTCGCTCGATCCGGCCGACTACGGCTTCCGCGTCAACTGGGGCGAGAAGGTGCTCATGAAGATCGACCCTTACACCCGCCTAGCCCTCAGCCTCCCGACGGGTGAACACGTCCGTCGCGCGGACTTTCCGCAGCCGGAGGACGTCATCGGCCTCGACCACATCCTTTCCTCGCTGCCGTCGTTGTTAAGCCGCCGGCACGAGGGGGCACTCTATCCAATTGAGCTTGCGCATGGCATCGCCTCGCTGAGCAGTTACCCATCAGCGACGGTGCTGCAGCGACTGATCGATCAGCGGAAGTGAGGGCGGGCTGTGCGAGGGGCGGGATGAGGCCGGGACCAGGGCACAGGGTGCGCTTGCTCCCACGACACAACCCGCTAGCCTGATCTCCGGGAAATGAAGCGGGCGTGATACTCCGACTCCATCTCCGGCTTTCTCGAAGCTTCGTACCAAGCCATCCTCGGCTTCCTCGCCGAAGCCGGGAGCCATGCGCTGGATCCGGCGGCGGGGCACCGCCGGGCGGGCGATTACCCACGCTTCCCCGCGCAGGTCCCTCGGCCGGCGGAAGAAACTCATGGGAATCTGACGGAAACTCATGAGTTTCCGCCGCCGGCCGCGCGGTTTCTGGCGGAAACCGCGCGGCTTTCGGCGCAATCCGTTGGCTTCCGGCGCAGATCGCGCGATTTTCGCCGGCGGTCGCGCGACCTGCGTCGCAGGTCGCGCGTCTCGTGGCGAAAACCGCGCGACATCTCGCGCAATCCGCTGACTTGTCGCGCAAGTCGCGCGGCTTGCGGCGAAAAACGCGCGAAATCTGCCACAAGTCGCGCGGAATGTGCCGGAAGTCGCGCGACTTGTCGCGCAATCCAACGACTTTTCCCGCAAGTCGCGCAGCCGATGGTAAAAGTCGCGCGGAATCTTCCAAATGTCGCGCGGAATGTGCCGCAAGTCGCGCGACTTCTGGCGCAATCCGTTGACATTTCCCGCAAGTCGCGCGGCAGATGACAAAAGTCGCGCGGAATCTTCCAAAAACCGCGCGGAATCTGCCACATTCCGCGCGGAATGTGGCGCAAGTCGCGCGACTTTTGTTCGGAAACCGTTCACTTTCGTCCCTCGGAGAGCGGCAGGGGCATTTTGATCGGACGTGTCGTTCCGGCGTCCGTCGTCTCCTGTTATCGCCCCCGCGAGGGATCCGTCACGCGCACGGGCGCAGCGCTACACGCGTCACGTCCCTCATTCGTGACCATTCGTGGGCATTCGTGGCTTCATCTCCGCGCGCTCGCCGCGCCAATCTCATCTGCGCCATACCGCCGTCGCCCTTGCGGCGGGGGGGTGATGCTGCCATCCTGGCGGCGTGGCGGAGCGACGCAACTGGACCTGGGAGGAGACGCTCGTCGCGTTCCGGTTCTATTGCCGCACGCCCTTCGGCCGGCTTCACCAGCACAACCCGGAGATCATCGCCCTCGCCGGGCGGCTGGGGCGCACGCCCTCGTCGGTCGCGATGAAGGCGTGCAACTTCGCGAGCCTCGATCCCGTGCAGCAGGCCCGCGGCATCCGCGGCCTGCCGAACCGCAGCCGCCTGGAGGCGCAGGTCTGGGAACAGTTCCGCGCCGACAGCGAAGCGATCGCCGCCGAAGCGGAGGCGGCGTACGAACGCCTCCAGGCGCCCGCCGCGCGCGATCTCCCGGACGAGCCGGCCGCGCCCGACGGGCCCACCGAGGTCGATCGCACGGTCAGGGTGCGCCGCGTCCAGGGCTTCTTCCGCAGCACCGTCCTCGTGAGCTACCGCGGGCGCTGCGCCCTGACGGGCATGTCCAACCGCGCGCTGCTCAACGCATCGCACATCATCCCATGGGCCGCGGCGCCGGCGCGCCGTGCCGATCCGCACAACGGCATCTGCCTGAACGCGCTGCACGACCGCGCGTTCGACCGGGGGCTCATCTCGTTTGATGACGACATGCGCCTCCTGGTCTCGCCCGCGCTGACGGCCGGCGATGCGGGCGACCTCTCGCCGCTGCTCACCGACTACGCCGGCCGCCGGCTCCGCCTCCCGGATCGCTTCGCCCCGGACGCCGCCGCCCTCGCCTACCACCGAACGCACGTCTTTCAAGACGAACAAGCGCCCTCAACGCGTTCGTGACCCTGTACAGGGATGCGGGAGATAGGTTCTGCAGTGTTCGAGGATGGCGGTGACCGCCAGCAGCACGTGCTGCCGCGACGAGGTAGGAGCACATCATTTGTGGATGCAGGCGCGTCGGTGTAATCTCTGCTCGATTCCCGCGTGTGGGGCCTTGATGAGTCGCACCTTCTTCGAACGTCCCATTCTCAACTCGCCGTACGCCTACCCGAACCGGCACTGGGAGTTGGACGTAAGTGGCCAGCCGACAGACCGAATCATCGAGCAGCGGCGGCGTGCGGAGTTCGTCACTCCCATCCCACCCAGCCAAAAGCAGAAGCGGACGAAGCAGCAGGAACTGGGGTTCACCGATGCGGCGGGCCTGTCCACGGACGAGCAGCGGTACAACCAGAACCGCATCATCAATGAACTACGGCGGGCCGTGGATTCCTGGCGGGCGATTCCGGACCCGGCGGGATGGCGCGTGACGCCCGAGACTCAGCGGCTCCTCCAGCACTGGCGACATCACGAGTTCCAGAACATTCGCCCCTTTTTCGCCCAGATCGAGGCAGTCGAAGTTGCGATCTGGCTCACCGAGGTGGCGCCGGAAGCGGGCAAGGCAGGTCAGCAGTTCCTCGACTACCTCGACGACGCCAACAACTCGGCCAACCCCGGTCTGGCTCGCCTGGCCCTGAAGCTGGCCACGGGCGCCGGCAAGACTCAGGTCATGGCCATGCTGATTGCATGGCAAACCATCAACGCCGTCCGGCGGCCAGGCAGCAAGAGGTTCAGCCGCGGGTTCTTGATCGTCACGCCGGGCCTCACGATCAAGGACCGCCTTCGCGTCCTACAGCCCAACGACCCCGACAGCTACTACGCCTCGCGAGAGCTGGTCCCCAGTGACATGCTGGACGACCTGAACAGGGCGAAGCTGGTCATCACCAACTACCACGCCTTCAAGCCGCGCGAGCGCATAGAGCTGGCCAGCGGCACACGGAGCCTGCTTCAGGGGCACGGCCCGGACCTCCAGACCACCGAGACACCTGGCCAGATGCTCCAGCGCGTCATGCCGGAGCTTATGGGCCTGAAGAACATCGTCGTGCTGAACGACGAGGCACACCACTGCTACCGCATAAAGCCTGGGAATCCCGATGAGGAGAAGCTCAGGGGTGAGGACAGGAAGGAGGCGAGAAGGAACGAAGAGGCAGCCCGGCTTTGGATTACCGGAATCGAGGCCGCCCAGGAGAAGCTGGGCGTCAGCCGTGTCTTCGATCTTTCAGCCACCCCCTTCTTTCTCCGCGGCTCCGGCTACGCGGAGGGGACCCTGTTCCCCTGGACGATGAGCGACTTCTCGCTGATGGACGCTATCGAGTGCGGCATCGTCAAGCTCCCGCGCGTGCCGATCGCCGACAACATCCCCGGCGGCGAAGTTCCGAAGTTCCGTGAACTTTGGAAGCACATCGGAAAGCGGATGCCCAAGAAGGGCCGCGGCAAGGCGGAGGCACTCGACCCCCTGAGCATCCCGACAGAGCTACAGACGGCACTCCAGGCCCTGTACGGGCACTACGAGAAGGTGTACGAGGCGTGGCAGAAGGAGGGCATCCCGGTCCCGCCGTGCTTCATCGTCGTTTGCAACAACACAAGCACGTCGAAGCTCGTCTACGACTACATCTCCGGGTTCATCCGCGAAAAGGAGGACGGCTCGTCCACGCTCGTCAACGGCCGCCTGGAGTTGTTCCGTAACTACGACGACTACGGCAACCCGTACCCCCGCCCGCGCACGCTTCTGATCGACTCGGAGCAGCTCGAAAGCGGCGAGGCGCTGGACAAGGACTTCCGCGACGCCGCAGCCGACGAGATCGAGCGGTTCCGCCGCGAGATCATCGAGCGCACCGGCAACCGCCAGGACGCCGAGAAGCTCAGCGAGCAGGACCTGCTGCGAGAGGTCATGAACACAGTCGGCAAGCAGGGCCGGCTGGGAGAGAGCATCCGATGTGTCGTCTCGGTTGCGATGCTGACCGAAGGCTGGGATGCCAACACCGTGACCCACGTCCTGGGCGTCCGCGCGTTCGGCACGCAGCTCCTCTGCGAGCAGGTGGTCGGCCGGGCACTGCGCCGACAGAGCTACGACTTGAACGAACAGGGTCTCTTCAACCCGGAGTATGCCGATGTTCTGGGCATCCCCTTCGACTTCAACGCAGAGCCAGTCGTAGCCCCGCCCCAGGCGCCGCGGGAGACCGTCACGGTGAAGGCTATCTCTCCGGAGCGGGACGACTGTGAGATCACGTTTCCCCGGGTCGTCGGCTACCGCGTTGAGTTGCCCGAGGAGCGCCTCGACGCAAACTTCAACGATGACTCCACCCTCGATCTCACTCCGGAACTCGTAGGTCCTTCCATCACCCGCAACGCCCCAATCGTCGGCGAACAGGTGGACCTCGAACTTAAACACCTGGAACGCGTGCGACCATCAACCGTTCTGTTCCATTTGACCCAGCGGCAACTGGAGCGTCATTGGCGGGACCCTGGTGGAGACATCAAGCTCCACCTGTTCGGCCAGCTCAAGCGGGTCACGAAGCAGTGGCTGGACAACCATCTGGTCTGCAAGGGCGGAACGTTTCCTGCCCAGCTCCTCTACCAGGAGCTGGCCGACATGGCCGCGGAGCGGATCACCGCCGCCATCACACGACGGCACCAGGGCGAGAAGCGGATCAAGGCCATCCTGGACCCGTATAACCCGAGCGGCTCCACGCGACACGTCCTGTTCACGACGAGCAAGCCCCTCCGCTGGCAGCCGAGAGCGGATCGGTGCCACTTGAATTGGCTCATCCTGGACAGCGACTGGGAGGCCGAGTTCTGCCGAGTTGCAGAGTCTCATCCCAAGGTCCTGCGGTACGTAAAGAACCACAACCTCGGGTTCGAGGTTCCGTATCGCCTGGGTAGCGAGAACCGCATCTACCGGCCCGACTTCATCGTCCACGTGGACGACGGCCGCGGCATTCAGGACCCGCTCCAGCTAGTCGTCGAGATCAAGGGCTACCGGGGCGAAGACGCCAAGGAGAAGAAGTCCACGATGGACACGTACTGGGTACCCGGGGTAAATGCCGCGGCCGCCTACGGCCGTTGGGCCTTCGCCGAGTTCCGCGACGTCTACATGATCAGCCATGACTTCGGGTCGAAGGTGGAGGAACAGTTTGGCGACATTATTGACGTGGCCGTCCTGTCTTCCCGAGCAAGTTCGGAGGTGGAAGCATGAGCGATAGGATTGCACAGCTCCGGCACATCTCGGTCCGTGTCCCATGGCATGATGCGGCATGGGACGGTTCGGTCTGCAAGTTTCCGGCTCGGAACACCGCCTGCCTGAAGCTGAAGAACATCTTTGAGAGCAAGGACGAGCAGCACGAGGCACCTCTCGCCGGCAAGTCGCTCAGGGAACTGGAGGAACAGCAGTGGCCGCCGTGCGTCAAGGAGCGGGCAACATTCATGGCTGACTTCGCGTTCACGCGCACCCACGAGCACCCGTACGTCAAATCGACCAAAGGCGCGCATTCGCACTTCAAGCCCACGCCACTGCGATACCCTGCCTTCAGCGCTGCGGCACTTCCTTTTCGTTGGCTGATGCGCGATTTCGTATTCGGCAACCCGGACAAGAAGCTCGCAGGCCTCGTCTCGCGGTACCCGCTTGAAGATGTGAGCGAAGAATACGAGCCAGCACACGACGTACTTGGCTTCAATACAAATTGGCTGCAGGATCACCGCAATCATCGGGCTTTGCTCGATTGCTTCTGGAACCAGGTCCGGCCAGAGGAATCACTCGTCTTCTTTTACGCGAAACAGGTACCACTGGTGGAGGACACGGGACGACGCGTGATCGTCGGCGTCGGCCGCGTGAAAAGCATCGGCAAGTTGACTGAGTACGAGTATAAAAGCAAGGGCGAGTTGCGCAGCCTGCTATGGGAGCGGATGATCGGCCACTCGATCCGGAGGGACATGACCGACGGCTTTCTCATGCCTTACCACGAGGCACTCGAGAAGTCCGACGACGGACGCGCATTCGATCCTGCTGAGGTCGTGGCCTTCGCGCCAGAAGACCGCTTCGAGGAGTTCTCATACGCGACAGAGCATGTCGGGCACGACGCGGCCATCAGCGCGCTGCTCTCCTGCCGCGCAGCCCTGCTGCGGTCGGCGGAACTCTTCGGCGTCTCGATCAGCAAGCAGGAGCAGTGGATCGACCGCGAACTCGGCCGCCTTTGGAAGAAACGTGGCCCGTTCCCCGGAATGGGGTCGTTGCTGGCGGCCTCCGGCATTCCGTTAGGCAACTTCATAGCGGCCGCTCTCACGGAAAAGGTAGGTGAGCAAAGTAACCCGTGGGAAGCATGGAACACGGCCCTTGCGGATCCGGCAAAACACTTGCCGAAGGAACTCGCCGCCCAGATCGATGAGACGATCGCCAAGGCGTGGAAGCGCTTGAGCAAGGAACGGCGGGCGTTCCTCGAATTGCTTAGCCGAATCGATCTGACGTTCGATCAGGCTGCCTTTCTCGCCAACCCGGAGAGCCGGTCCGAGGGCGGCGTCGATCTATCCGACGGCGACTTCCTGAAGAACCCTTACCTCCTTTACGAGGCGACACGTCTTACGACGACACCAGTGGCCGTCGGCACAGTGGATCGCGGCCTTTTCCCCGCGAGTGTCATCCGCGGGAAGTACCCCCTCTCAGCGCCAACGGCGGTAAAGACCGCCGTCGATGCTCGCCGCCTTCGTGCTCTCGCCATCCGCGAGCTTGAAACCGCGACGCTCGCTGGCAACACGCTACAGACGCGAGATGCCATCGTCCTCGCCTTGCGTAACCGGGAACGTCAACAAGGCGAAGAGGTGGCCGAAATCACGAGCGACCTGCTCTCAGTTGCCGAGGACGAGGTATTTGCCGGTGAGATCCGAGTCGTGGAGATGGCTGACGGCCGCCCCGCCTACCAACTGGAGCGGCTTGCGACCGTCGGCGAGAAGATCAACGCCACCGTGACCAAGCGAGTTAAGGCTGCGCGGCACGATCTCAAGGTGGATTGGCGCAAGGAACTCGATCGATATCTCGATGCCGAGCGGGCGCGGCGTAAGGAGCCGCCTCTCAGCGATCCAGGCGAGATCGACGTCGAGAACCGGGCTCGCACTGAGAAGGCGGCGGCACTCGCCGAGATCGCGGCGTCTCGATTCAGCGTCCTGATTGGCCCGGCGGGAACCGGCAAGACAACCCTCCTCTCCGTCCTCTGTCAGCGGCCTGAGGTTCACGCGGACGGGATTTTGCTGCTCGCACCGACTGGCAAGGCACGCGTCCGCATGGAGTCGATCGCGAAGCAAGCGGGTACGGCGAACTACAAAGCATTCACGCTCGCGCAGTTCCTGATGAAGTCAGGGCGTTACGAGGGAGCGACCGCTCGCTACAAGCTCACCGGCGAGTCGGGTGAAAAGGGGGCTCGCACCGTCATCGTCGACGAGTGCTCGATGCTTACCGAGGAGATGATGGCGGCGCTGCTGGAAGCACTCAGCGGAGTTGACCGCCTGATCTTCGTCGGCGACCCGCGACAGCTCCCGCCTATCGGCGCCGGTCGGCCGTTCGTCGACATCATCGCGCACCTCCGGCCACCCGATATAGAAGGCCGGTTCCCGCGGGTCGGTACCGGATTCGCCGAGCTGACGATCCCGCGCCGACAGGGCGCTGCCGACCGCGACGATCTCCAGCTCGCCGCTTGGTTCGGTGGTTCGGTCAACGCGCCGGGGGACGACGACGTCTTCGAGATCCTCGCTGGCCGCCGCAAGAGCGACCACATCTGCTTCGTCCAGTGGGAGACGCCGGATCAGTTGGAGCAGATGCTTCCGGTGGTCATAGCCGAGCACCTCGGTTTCAAGTCCGACTCGGAGGAGGGGCAAGCCTTCGCTGAGAGCCTCGGCGCGAATCTGGACGCGCATGGCAATGCGTGGTTCAACGTAACTTGGAAGGACCGTGAGGGCGCCGGGAAGCAGGCCGAGCGGTGGCAGATCCTCAGTCCAGTTCGCGAGAAGCCGTGGGGAGTGGACCCGATCAACCGGCTCGTCCACGTCCGCTACAAGGGTCAAGTCATCGACGTTGCACGAAACCCCGGCACGTTTCGCAGCATTCCCAAGCCCATGGGCGACGCTCAGATTGTCTACGGCGATAAGGTCATCAATAACCGTAACGCATCGGTTCGAAGGAGGCGCATCTACCCCGAGCCGGATGTGAACGGCTACCTTGCCAACGGCGAGATCGGCATGGTGGTCGGCCACCGTCGAACGAGGGCTCGGAACTGGTTGCCGAACTACCTCGAGATCGAGTTCTCTACGCAACCGGGCAAGGTCTTCAAGTATTACGGCTCGGACTTCAGCGAAGAGGGCGACGCCAGTCTTGAGCTGGCCTATGCGCTTACCGTCCACAAGGCGCAAGGAAGCGAGTTCGAGACGGTCTTCCTTGTGCTGCCCAACTCGCCGCTCATGCTCACGCGCGAGTTGCTGTACACCGCACTTACCCGGCAGAAGCGAAAGGTCGTCGTGCTGCACCAGGGCTCGGCGACCGACTTACAGAAGCTCAGCTCCGAGCGCTACTCCGCCACTGCCACCCGCCTGACGAACCTCTTCGGCTCGCCGAAGCCGATTGAGATCGGAGGCGTGTTCCTCGAAGAGCAGCTGATTCACAACACCGTTCGCGGCGAGGCGGTGCGTTCGAAGTCGGAGGTAATTATCGCGAACCTCCTTTACGCCGAGAAGATCAACTACCACTACGAGGCCCCGCTGGAGATTGACGGCGTCACCAAATACCCCGACTTCACCATCGAGGACGACGATGCCGGCAAGACGTACTTCTGGGAGCATTGCGGCATGCTTGCCGATCCCAAGTACAGGCGCCGATGGGAGCGGAAGCTCGCGTGGTACCGCGATCACGGCATCCTAACTCACGAAGAGGGCGGCGGCACACGCGGTACGCTCATTGTCACCGAAGACAGCGCTGACGGAGGAATCTCCTCACCCCAGATCCTCAACATCGTGAAGTCTGTGATCGCTGGCGCCTCATGAATGTGCGACTGATGGCCAAGAAGACCAAGTCCAAAAAGAAGTCCGTCCACGCCCTCAAGCACACGGGGGACCGGCGGCTGAACATCCCGACCGCGGAGTATGAGTCGGTGTTGCCGGAGGAGCATCGGTCGCCGATCCGCGTCGCCTACGAGCGCCGGAACCGGGACCTGGACCCGCAGCTCGTCTGGCGCGGCAAGGACCAGCAGGACTGGTCGGACCTCGTCGTCCAGGCGCCGCCACTGTTCATCCAGGAGAAGATTCACCCCAAGGTCCTGATCGACGATCTGCGCCGGCAGTCAGAGGCGGCGGAGATCGCCCGGAAGCTGTCGGCCGGCGAGGTGCCGCCCGCGTTGCAGATGGACCTCTACGCCGACTTCAACGGCATCCCGGACCCAAACGCCAAGACCGAGTTCTACCAGCATGAGGGCAACTGGACCAACCGCATGATCCTGGGCGACTCGCTCCAGGTGATGGCCTCGCTCGCGGAGCGAGAGGGGTTACGTGGAAAGGTGAAGTGCATCTACTTGGACCCGCCGTATGGAATCAAGTTCAATAGCAACTTCCAGTGGAGCACCACCAGCCGCGATGTAAAGGATGGGAAGGTCGATCACATCACACGTGAACCGGAACAGGTCAAGGCATTCCGCGATACGTGGCGCGACGGGATTCATAGCTACCTGACATACCTGCGGGATCGCTTGACGGTGTGTCGAGAGCTGCTGCATGAGTCTGGGTCGGTGTTCGTTCAGATTGGCGATGAGAACGTCCACCGCATCCGCGCCCTCCTCGACGATGCGTTCGGCGAAGACAACTTCGTTGCGTTGGTTGGGTTCCGCAAGGTAAGCGGCTTGGTGTCAAAGGCCCTTCCCCAGCTCGTCGATTACATCGCATGGTACTGCAAGAATCCGGAGAGGTTCCGGGTCAGGCAGCTCTTCAAGACGCGAACAATCGAAGACGATGCCGCCGACGAGTACCGGTACGTGGAGTTGCCGAGCGGCGAGGTTGTTTCTGGCTCCATCGAAGCGATCCGCGCAGAGTACAAGGGGCGCCGAGATGTGCGTTTCCTCCGTCCAGGACCCCTCACCTCTCAGGATGCAACCGAGAGCGGGACAGTCCCGTACGCCTATCAAGGTAAGGTCTACCACCCGGGTCAGAATCGACACTGGTCGGTTTCAGCGCCATCAGGTCTTGACGTACTCGCGCGTGCTGGCCGATTGATTCCTCGCACCAACTCGCTTTCCTCGAAGTTGTACTTGGCTGACAATCCGGGCCAGCTCATATCGAATACGTGGCTCGACACAAGCTGGGGATTCGAAACGCAGAAGGAAAAGGTTTACGTCGTCCAGACACATCCCACCGTCGTCCAACGGTGCCTCCTTATGGCGACCGATCCCGGTGACCTTGTGCTCGATCCAACCTGTGGATCAGGTACGACAGCATACGTTGCGGAGCAGTGGGGCCGGCGGTGGATCACGATCGACACCAGCCGCGTTGCCCTCGCCCTGACTCGGGCGCGGATCATGGGCGCCCGCTACCCGTTCTACCTACTGGCCGATTCCCGCGATGGTCAGCTCAAGGAGGCGGAGGTTAGCCGGCGCGAGCCGAGCACAGCCCCAACGCGTGGCGACATCCGACACGGGTTCGTTTACGAGCGCGTTCCTCACGTGAAGCTCGGTTTGATTGCTGACAACGCCGAGATCAACGTAATACGGGAAAAGTTCGATCCGACGGTAGAACGGGCGCTCGCCGACTTACACACTGTCCTCCGCGGCCATAAGACGCCGTTCAAGGTGATGACCGGTGGCCGGGCAGGAAAGACGGTGGATTTCACCGCCGCCCAGGGCAAGACCGTGAAGCTCCCCTCCGGCGAGGATGCGCCCGCCAACGGCCTGCTGGAATGGGAGGTGCCGCGCGAGGCCCCGGCCGACTGGCCCGCGGCGGCGCACAAGCCGCTGGCGGCGTTCTGGGAGGCGCGGATCGCCCGGCAGCGCGAGATCGATGCCTCGATCGCCGCGAAGGCTGAGTTCGAGTACCTCTACGACAAGCCGTACGTGGACTCAAAGAAGGTCCGCGTGGCTGGGCCGTTCACGGTCGAGAGCCTCAGCCCGCATCGGACGCTGACGGTGGACGAGGACGACAACCCGGTGGACCCGCGGGAGCAGGCCCCGGAAACGGGAGACTTTGCGACCATGATCCTGGAGACCCTGAAGGTCGCCGGGGTCCAGCAGGCCCACAAGGAGGACAAGATCACGTTTACCGGCGTGACACCCTGGCCGGGCCGGTACATCTGCGCCGAAGGCCGTTTCGCCGACGGCGGCGGCGGTGGTGCTGCTGCTGGTGCTACTGGTGGCGACGGTGATGTCGGCCATGGCGGCGGCGGTGATGGTGAGAAGCGGGCCGGCATCTTCATCGGTCCGGAGTTCGGGACGGTTTCCCGCCAGGACCTGGTGGAGGCGGCCAGGGAGGCGGGAGATGCCAAGTTCGACGTCGTGGTGGCCTGTGCCTTCAGCTTCGACGCCCACGCCTCGGAGTTCAGCAAGCTGGGCCGCATCCCGGTGCTCAAGGCCAGGATGAACGCCGACCTCCACATGGCGGGGGAGCTGAAGAACACGGGCAAGGGGAACCTGTTCGTGGTCTTCGGCGAGCCGGACATCGACATCCTCCCGCCGGAGCTGGCGCCGGAGGACGCCGACCTTGCCGACTTCGACATGATGCGGGTGCGGATCAACGGGGTGGACGTCTTCCACCCGCAGACTGGGCAGGTGCGGAGCGACGGGCCGGAGGGAATCGCCTGCTGGTTCATCGACACCGATTACAACGGCGAGAGCTTCTTCGTCCGACAAGCGTACTTCCTCGGGGCCAACGACCCCTATAAGAGCCTGAAGACGACGCTGAAGGCGGAGATCGACGCGGACTCGTGGGAGAGCCTCCACAGCGCCGTCAGCCGCGACTTCCCCAAGCCCCCCGGCGGCCGGATCGCGGTGAAGGTCATCAACCACCTCGGGGATGAGGTGATGAAGGTGTTCCGGGTGGAGGGGACACGGCGATGATATGCACACTCGAGGGTCGCGTTGTCGAACTACTGATTGATGGTAGCCATGGCACCATCTTTTTCCGGACTCACTTTGAGTCAGACGGACCGTTGCCAGCATTGGGAGCGATTGAGATCGACGTGACAGAAGGGTCGTGTTACCGGTTTGAACTCAGCGCCGACGGACCGGTATACCGGATTAACGAGAGGCGACTTGTGTTCACCGCAGTGGACGTCGATGTTGATGACCTTGAGGGTGTCCCGACCTTACCTGAGGTCGCGACGTCGTTTGCATCCATCGGCTTCGAGATCGAATCCGAGACTGTCCAGGTTTGTGGAGCCTGTGGGGAATTCCGATGGCTTCACCGTGGGTGCGATAGGTGCTTGGCCCTTGCGAAAGAACAACGAGAGGCCGAGGAGGCGATCTACATGCAGCGGCAACGAGATGAGCCAATTCCAGCAGGAGGATGGAGTACCGGAAGCGGATGCTCGTCTACAAGGGCGGCACGCCGGGAGCGTCACATCATTGAGAAGATGCGGGAGATACACCGCGATCCGAGCAACCGGTGACCATGTGACGACAGTTGTCTTGAGGCCTGCGCAGATGAGCAGGTTGAAAACGCGGTAATGTGAGATTTTGAGACATCATGCTTCCGCGAGAATGGCAGATCGGAGAGGTGGTCACCCACCCCAATAGGCCCGATTGGGGGCCGGGGAAGATCGTCCGGGTGGAGGCAAACCGAATTCACGTGGTGTGGCGCGACCTTCCCGATCGCGCCGCCAAAAAGATAGTGCCGACGGCTATTTCCTTGGAACGCGCCGCCGATCAGTCCGACCCTGTGCTCGACAACCTTCCGCCGCTCGTCGAGAGGAAAGGCGAGCTGTTCCTCCCGGCCGAGCGTGTGAGCTTTCAGCAGGCGGTGGATCGATTCCTTGCCAAGTATCCTCTCGGCTTCGAGGACCCGGGCTACATCGGCAGCAAGGCGATCGGCGGAGAGCGACACTACAAGTGGGACGCGCACTTGTTCTTCCTGGACCGGCTCGGCGGCGGCCATTTCCGGGAGCTGCTGGAGTCGGACGCGGATACGCTCGTTTTAGAGGTCTTGCGTTGTATCAGGAAGACCAACCTGCCGTACCCGATGGAGAAGACCGCCATCGCCGACGCCTTGGAAGATGGGCATGGTCGGAGTGAGTTCTTGTCGCGGCTGGCCGATGTCCTGGATGCCGAAGAGCCGACGGAGCAGACGTACACGGCGTACGTGCGGGCGTTGGGAAACCTGCCGGTGTTCGGGGCGCGCGTGGCGTGCTGGCCGAACGCAACCATCATCCCTTTCCTCGCCGACCCGACGCGGCACATGTTCCTGAAGCCGGAGCCGACGCAGAAGGCAGCGGACGCCCTGGGCTTTCACCTGAACTACAAACCAGAGCCGAACTGGCTGACGTACCGACGCCTGCTGGACATGGCGACAATCTACATGGACAAGCTGAGTCCATACAAGCCGAAGGACCTCATTGATGTTCAGTCGTTCTTCTGGCTGGTATCGGGCGATCACTGATCTCGTGGGGGAATCGCATGGAGTTCCGCATTGCCGACACGTTCACCGACAGCCTGGGACGGCTGACGAACGACGAGCAGAAGGTCGTTAAGACCACCGCCTTCGACCTCCAGATGAACCCGGCGGGCGATGGCAAGCAGTTCCACAAGATCGCCCGCGCGCGGGATAAGAACTTCTGGTCGGTGCGGGCCAGCAGGGACCTGCGTCTGATCGTCCACAAATCAGCCGCGAGCCTCCTGCTCTGCTACACCGACCACCACGACGAGGCTTATGCCTGGGCGGAGCGGCGGAAGATCGAGCGGCACCCGACAACTGGCGCCGCACAACTCGTCGAGGTCCGGGAGTTGGTGCGAGAGGTGACGCCGCCAGCGACGTCGTCGTCATCGTTGGCGCCAAGAACGCCAGCGCCAATAGCGGCACCGACGACGACCAAGAAGCCGGCACCGCCGCTCTTCGCGGACACGGCCGACGAGGACTTGCTCACCTACGGCGTGCCGCCGGAGTGGCTGGCGGACGTCAAAGCTGCCACAGAGGACACGCTGTTCAACGTTGCCGAACATTTGCCCCAGGAGGCCGCCGAGGCGCTGCTGAAGCTTGCCGTGGGTGAGGAGCCGGCGAAGCCCGAGGTTGCCCCAGAAGAAGCCGACCCGTTCAAGCACCCTGATGCCGAGCGGCGGTTCCGGGTCATGGCCGACCGGGAGGAACTGGAGCGGGCACTGAACGCCCCATGGGACAAGTGGATCGTCTTCCTCCATCCCGCCCAGCGGTCACTCGTCCGCCGCGACTACAACGGCCCCGCCCGGGTCTACGGGTCGGCCGGGACGGGCAAAACCGTCGTTGCGCTACACCGTGCCGCCGAGTTGGCCAAGCGACATCCGAAGGCCCGGCTGCTGCTCACAACCTTCTCGGACACGCTGGCGGCGGCCCTAGCCTCGAAGCTGCGGCTGCTCGTGAGTGATGATGTTCGGGATCGCATCACCGTCGGCGCCATCGCCAGGATAGCCCGCGATTTGTACCAACAGCACGTCGGTCCTGCCGAGGTCGCGGATGACAAAACGGTTCGAGAGCTGCTCCTGGAGGCCGCGGCAGCGACTGGGGCGAGCGAGTTCAGTGAGTCGTTCCTGTTCAACGAGTGGCGGGACGTCATTGACGACTGGCAGATCACATCATGGGAGCAGTACCGGGATGTGCAACGGTTGGGCCGGAAGACCAGGCTGGGTGAGCAGCAACGCCGGCGGCTGTGGGCAATTTTTGAGGGCGTCCGGGTGAAGCTCGCATCAGTGGGCAAGATTTCGACCGGGGGTGCCTATGCCGGTGCAGCGGAGGCCATTCATTCAACCGGACGGCCCGCATTCGACCACATCATCGTCGATGAGGCGCAGGATGTCGGGGTGGCACAGCTACGGTTCCTTGCCGCTCTGGACGGAGGGCGGGCCAACGGGCTGTTCTTCGCCGGTGACCAGGGCCAGCGAATCTTCCAGGTGCCGTTCTCTTGGCGCTCACTGGGCGTGGATGTCCGAGGCCGGTCTCAGGCCCTGAAGATCAACTATCGCACGTCGCACCAGATTCGTCGGCGGGCAGACCTCCTGCTCGATGAGCAGGTTGCGGATGTCGATGGCCTCATCGAGGGCAGGGGAGGAACCGTGTCAGTGTTCAACGGTGCCGATCCAATCGCACTCGTGTTTGCCAGCGAGGAGCAAGAGATCGAGGGCGTCTCCGTCTGGCTAAGGGAGCGGGTGACGGAAGGAATTCGTCCAGAAGAGATGGCGGTCTTCGTCAGGTCCGAGGGGCAACTTGCCCGTGCGCAGGCCGCCACAGAACGGGCAGATTTGCCCGGCAGGGTATTGACTGACTCAGACCCAACAGCCGGTGAGGCCGGTGTGGCTTGCGGCTTCATGCATTTGGCGAAAGGACTGGAGTTCAGAGCCGTCGTGATCATGGCGTGCGATGACGAAGTGATCCCACTCCAGGAGCGGGTGGAGTCCGTGAGCGACCCCGCGGACCTGGAGGAGGTTTATACAACCGAGCGTCACCTCCTGTACGTCGCCTGCACCCGTGCGCGCGACTTCTTGCTCATTAGTGGAACCACCCCTGCCTCGGAGTTCATTGACGATCTTCGACCCACACAAGTGCATGAAAGCTTTGGCGGCCAGTGAGTTGACGAGCGGGGGCTCGCAGCACGAATGTTAGATTCTCATGAGCCGCATCGTTCGCGCGCACCTCAAGGACTTCCTTCCTGTCCGTCACTCCTCCGTCGCCGCACGCTCGCATGTCTGGTTGGATCATGGTACGTTCGAACCAAAACGACAATGGCTCGTCCAGGGTCACCATGGGAAGCAATGGAGTAACAACTAAGGTAGCCGAATTCGCGATAGGCGACGCAGTCGTCCGCCGCGCCCACCGCGATTTGGTGGGCACGGTCGCCGGATCGGCCGTCCGCATGAACGGCGAGTGGTGGTACCCCGTGCGCTTCGGCGCCAAGACCGAACAGGTCAGCGAGCACGACCTCGACACGTTCGTGGAGTCCGCCGACATTCCGGGCCTCTTGGAAGCCGGAAGTTTCGCCGCGCCCGCGACGCTGTCGCGCCGCATTACGCTCGCGAAACTCCGCCGGCCGCTGCGCGACGCGATCTACAGCCTAGAGACCTCGCGCACCGAGTTCCACCCGTACCAGTTCAAGCCGCTGCTCAAGTTCCTCGGCTCCGACCGCCCGCGCATCCTAATCGCCGACGAGGTCGGCCTCGGCAAGACGATCGAGGCCGGGTACATCCTCCAGGAACTCAAGGCGCGCCACGACATCGACCGCGTGCTCGTCGTGTGCCCCTCTTCGCTGCGGAACAAGTGGCAGTCGGAGATGGCCGCCCGGTTCGGCGAAGAATTCGAGATCCTCGATGCCGCCGGGTTCCGCGCGCGCCTTCACGAGCAGGCGGCCGACGGGCCGAGGAAGCGCCTGCAGGCGATCGTGTCCCTACAAAGCGCCCGAGTCGAGCGCGTCCTGAACGTGCTCGAACAGCAGCCGCCGCAGCTGGACCTGCTGATCGTCGACGAGGCCCACCACTGCCGTAACAGCGAGACGCGCCAGCACCGCGCCGTCCGGGCGCTTACCTTCGCCAGCGAGTCCGTCGCGTTCCTGACGGCCACGCCGCTGCACCTGGGCAACGAGGACCTGTACGTCCTGCTCCGGTTGCTGCTGCCGGAGGAGTTCGACCGCTTTGACGTCTTCCAGCGGCGCCTCCGGCTCAACGAGCACGTGGTCCGCGCCGAGGCGAGCTTGCGGGGGACCTCGCCCGGGCGGGTCGAGGAGGCGCGGCAACACCTGTCGCAGCTGGAGTCGTCCCCGGACGCGGGCCCGCTGCTGTCGAACCCTCTGTACCAGGACGTGATGCGGCGCCTGGCGTCGTCCGCGCCGGGCGACCTGCCGGAGATCGCCCGCGTGCAGGAGGACCTCTCGCAGCTCAACCTGCTGGCGCACGTGATGACGCGTACGAAGAAGCGGGAAGCGCACCCGGACGCGCCGCAACGCGTGCCCAACATCGTCGAGGTGGAGCTGACGAACGCCGAGCGGCGGATCTACGACGCGGTGTACGAGTTCTGCGCCGAGCACTACACGCGGGCCGTGGGCAACTTCGCCGCCCAGTTCCCGCTGATCACGCTCCAGCGACAGCTCGCCAGCAGTATCCCGGCCATGCTCGAGCACTACGAGCGCGTGCTAGCGAGCCGAACTCGATCAGGAACCTTCGCCGGCAGCAGCGCGACCGAGCGGGGGGGCGACGACAACGACGACGGCGAGGACGGTGGGGTCGAGTTACGGGAAGACGCCGTCGACGACGGAGGCGACGCGGGCCAGGGGCTGATCGGTGCGCGGCTGATCGAACTACCCGGGTTCGTCGACCTGATCAAGAAGTGCCTGAGCGCCTGGCCGACCGCCGACACCAAGTTCGCGCGGCTCCTGGACGTGGTACGGCGGAAGGAGAAGCTCATCGTGTTCTCGTACTTCCGCGGGAGCCTCGCTTACCTAGAACGCAGGCTGACGCGGGAGAAGATCGGTTGCGTCCGGATTGACGGGAGCGTCAAGGCGGATCCGAAGCACCCGGACGAGGACGAGCGGTTGAAGCGCATCGCCGCGTTCAAGAATGACACGGACGTGCGCGTGCTGCTCTCCAGCGAGGTCGGCAGCGAGGGCCTGGACTTCCAGTTCTGCCACACGCTGGTGAACTGGGACCTGCCGTGGAACCCGATGGTCGTCGAGCAGCGGATCGGCCGGCTGGACCGGCTCGGCCAGCAGTCCGACAAGATCCTCGTTCTCAACTTCAGCATCCCGGGGACGATCGAGGACCGAATCCTCCACCGGCTCTACGCGCGCGTCGGCCTATTCGAGGGCGCGATCGGGCCGCTGGAGCCGATCCTCGGCCAGGCGATCAAGGAGCTCACCGACGAGCTGTTCAAGCTGGACCTGACCGACGCGGAGAAGGAAGCGCTCGTGGAGCGCCGCGCGATGGCGCTCGCCACGCGGTTACAGCAGGAGCGCCAACTCGAAGAGGCCTCGGCTTCGCTCATCGGCCACGACGACGTGTTCCGCGAGGGGCTGGAGCGCGTTCGGCGACTCGGCCGGTACGTCAGCGCGGAGGAGACCCGCCTGTTCGTACAGGACTACCTGCTCGCAGAGCACCCGGAGGCCGCGCTGCGGCCCCGACGCGAGGGGCCACGCGGCCGCGACGCAGGCGAGGGGTGTCAGTGGCTCCAGCTCACGCCGGCGCTGCGCGACCTCGTCCGCGGGGCGGTGCCGCTGAACGACCCGAAAATGCTGGCCTTCCTGGCGCGGGCGGGGGGCGGGCACCTGCGCGTCACGTTCGACAGTGCCGTGGCGCTGAACGACCCGGCGGTGGAGCACTTGCACGCGCTGCATCCACTGGTCCGCGCCATCGTCAAGATCTATGAGGATCACCCCGACCGGATCCCGCCGGTGGCGTGCGTCGAGGTGGCCACGGACGTCGTGCCCGATTCGGATTACTTCTTCCTCTGGGCCGAGATCGACGAGCGCGGCCTGCAGGCCGGCAAGTCGCTCTGGGCAACGTGTGTCAGTGCCGACGGAGCGTTCGCGCTTGAGCCGGAGCAGGCCGAGCAGTTGCTCCACCAAATGGTAGTGGCCGGGCGGAAGTGGGAATGGTTCGAGCCGCCGCCGGCGGAGCTGTCGCGATCGTTGCTCGACGAGTGCCAGAGGCGGATCACCGCCCGCATCCAGGAGCGTCGGTCGGACGCCGAGCGGCAGAACGTGGCACGCATCGAGGCGCGGATCGCCTCGCTAACGGCCTCGACGAACGCGAAGCGGGCCGAAAAGGAACGGCTGCGGCAACACCACGTCGGCACGGGCAACGTCAAGATCCAGCGCCTCGTCGAGGCGCAGATTCGGAAGCTGGAGGCCGATCACGAGGAGCGGCTGCGCCAACTCGAACAACAGAAGCAGGTCAGTGTGAGCTACGCGCCGGAAGGAGCCGGATACGTGCGCGTCGTGCGGCCCCGCTGATCCAGATGGCGAGCCCCCACCGGCGTCGCCGAGGAACCCTCATGAGCCTGACACAACCCGGCGCCAGATCACCGATCAGCAACGCCAAGGCGCCACTGAAGCCAGTCACGAGAAGCAATTCGGCCGCCGGCTCGCCACGGGGCGGGCCGGTGCGGATCGGTGCCGCGCCGGGAACGACGTCCACCGCCGCGGCGAGCGCTCGGCGGGTCATTCTCGGCCTGGATTTCGGCACGTCGACGACCAAGCTCGTCGCGCAGATCGAGGCGGACGACCCGAGCGCCAGCCGGTTCCTCGTGCTGGAGCCGCCTTGCGCCAACGGTTCCGTGCTCTGCCCGTCCACCGTGGCCCTCCACCGCGGCGAACTCCTGTTCGGCCGAAGGGCCGAACTAGCGGCGAGCCGGGAGACGATCCGGTCGTTCAAGATGCTGCTCCCGGACTTGGCCGGCTCGTCGGACGGCATTGAGCCGGAGCGCCGAACGTCAGGATCCTGTCTAGGCGAGTCAGATCTCACGGCCGCGGAAGTCTCGACGCTCTATCTCGCGCACGTGATCGCCCACGCGGAAGCGGCACTCGCACGGCACCTGGGCGGGAGCTCGTTCCGGCTGCTCGTGAACGCGGCGGCTCCGCTCAACCAGATGCAGGCCGACCCGAGGCTTAAGGGGCTCTTCGAGCAAACCTTCTACCGCGCCCTAACGCTCGCGCCGCACGCGCGCGATCCTTGGCCGCTCGCCAACGCGCGCGAGATGCTCCAGCAGGTCGCGGGCACTCCGGTCCCGGCGGCGGGCGAGTCGCCGGTGGTCGTGTTCCCGGAAACTCACGCCGCGATGACTGCGTACCTCCTCGACCCGACGCGCAGCAAGGGCAAGTACGCGACGGTCGACGTCGGTGCCGGCACCACGGACGTGGCGTTCTTCTGGTTCCACCGAACCGAGGGGCTACCGGAGGCGTGCTACTACGGGGCCAACAGCGAGTTCGTAGGCCTTGACGGCGTCGACGCAGCAGTCTGCCGAAAACTCGGGCCCGGGCAGGGCTCGCCGAGGGCACGGCGGGAGGCGTTGTCCGCTGGGCAGCTGAAAGCGTGCCGCGAGCACTACGAGCCCGTGTTGAACGAGATCTTCGAGTGTTACCGGAAGGCGTTCGGGCGCGCCTACGCGAGCTGTCCTCGGGAAGGCGAATGGACGGAGCCGAGAGCGCAAACGAAGAAGCCGGCGGACGACCCCGGGCTTCGGAAAGCCAAGTACACGATGTGCGCGGTAGGCGGCGGAAGCCGATTCGGTCCGACTGCGGAGCGGTTGAGCGCTAGCCCTTGGCACCCATACATCGAGGCCGTGCCAACGGAAGTTCCGCACGTGCCGTACGACTACGCCGTCATCGGGGGCGATGGGCGCTCTTCGCAAACCAGTGCTTCCGGCGACGAGGCACTGCTGCTTCTCGCGTTCGGCCTCGCCCATCGTGCGATCGACATCCCGATGTGGCAGGACGACTCCAGTTTCAGGCCGACTGTCACTTTTGCGACCCAGCCCGACCATGAGACAATCTATGCCAGGTAGGCGTGGCCCTCACTGCCAGCGACGGCAAATTACGACTAATCCCGAACTGACAGCCCGCGCGACTGCCGGTGCATCCATCTGGTCGAGCAGACACTAGGTAACGCAGTAGCCGAGCGAAGTTTCCTCTGCCTCGCCAAGTTCGCCAACGCCGTATCCCGATGCGGCGCGAGGAAGGCCGGCGCATTGATCGATTACAGCCGCCGCACCATCACCAGCACCGCGGCTCTAGCCTCTGCCTGAAGCCCCGGCCAGAGTCTTACCAGTTCCGCAAGGTCTGCGAAGGCGTCGGCGTGGGATGCCGAGGAGGCGCATGAGCAGTCGTGATCCCTATCCGAGGCTGCTGCGGACCGCGTGGTCGGGTTCATGGTCAGGTGCGGAGGCACGCTTTTCCTAAACGCCGCCGCCATCTCGGCTTGGGCTGGCCGGGGAAAGGACTGTCGATCCGAAGGTTGCGGGCTCGAGCCCCGTCGGCCTCGCTGTTGTCACCGCTGAACAACCCCCGCTCCGGTCGAGTGCATTCGATCTAGACGAGCTGGTGAAGCAGCCGTCACCAGGTTGTGTGGGGCTCTGGACATGACGAAGCTGGCGCTGCCTGGCCCGGCGGTACACTTGCGGTGTGCAGGAGGATGCTTCCAAACCCGGCACGGCGCGGACCGTCCTCCACGTGGACATGGACGCCTTCTTCGCCGCCGTCGAGCAGCGGGACAACCCGGAGCTGCGCGGCAGGCCCGTCCTCGTCGGCGGAAGCAGCGCGCGCGGCGTGGTGACGGCGGCCAGCTATGAGGCGCGTGTTTTCGGCTGCCGCAGCGCCATGCCGACGGCCCTGGCCCTGCGCCTCTGCCCGCACGCGATCGTGGTGCGCGGCCGTTTCGACGCCTACCGCACTGCGAGCCGGCAGGTCTTCGCGATCCTGTCCGATTACACGCCGCTCGTGCAGCCCCTTTCGATCGACGAGGCCTTTCTCGACGTGACGGGCAGCCGCCGCATGTTCGGCGACGGCCCGGCCATCGCGCGCCAGATCCGGGCGCGGGTCATGGAGACGACCGGTCTGACGTGCAGCGTGGGCGTCGCACCCAACAAGCTCGTGGCCAAGCTCGCCAGCGACATGAACAAGCCGGATGGCTTGACGGTGATCGAGCCGGACGAAGTCGAGCGCGTCCTGGCCCCGCTCCCGATCTCGAGCATTTGGGGCATCGGCCCGAAGACCGCGCAGCGACTCGAGGGGTTCGGCGTACGCACCGTCGCACAGCTCCGGGCGATGCCCGACGAGTTCCTCGGGCGCTACCTCGGCGGGGCGGGGATGCGCAACCTGCTCCACGGCATCGACGACCGGCCGGTGACGCCGGACCGGCAGGCCAAGAGCATCGGCCAGGAGCGCACCTTCGCGGAGGACATCGCGCAACTCGACGAGCTGCGCTCGATCCTCCTCGGGGAAGTGGAGCAGGTGGCCATGCGGTTACGCTCCGCGGGCCGGCTGGCTCGGGGCATCGGCATCAAGCTGCGCCACGGCGGGCGCTACAGCGAGTTCGTCACTCTCACGCGCCGCACGACCCTCGCGGCACCGAGCGACGAGACGCTCGTGCTCTGGCACGCAGCGCGCGACCTTCTGGAGGCGTGGTGGACGGCGGAGGATGTTCGTCCCCTGCGCCTGCTGGGGGTTTCGCTCACCGACCTCGTGGATGCGTCGTCGGTGGCGCCGGGGCTGTTTCCCGACGCCTCCTCCGAAAAGCGGCGCCGCCTCGACGCAGCGCTGGACGATATCGTACGCCGACTCGGACGCACCGCCCTCACCCGGGCCGCGGCGCGCCGGCGGAGCCACGAGGCTCAGTGACGCGGTCTCAGCCCGGATAGACCACTTCAACCTCGATGATCCCGCCCGCTGTGCGCGAGGGACGGCTCGCCGCTTCCTCGGGCGAGGGTGGATCGAACTGCGCGTTCCCCGCCTGCACGCGCGCCTGCACCTCGCGATCGTCGCCGGCCAGGATCGACCTTATCGCCGCCAGGCGCTGCTCGCCGAGGCTGACGGCCGTCGTTCGCACGCGCCGGTCGGCGCGCCTGTCGGCGCCGGGGCTGAGAAGCTCCAGCGCAGCGTCGATCGACTCGTCCAGTTCCGCGACGCGCACGTCGAGCGCGCGCAGCTCGGCGGCGGCCGACTCGGCCTCCTTCGGCGTTCCGAAGGCCACTGCCGAACGGGCCGACCCGATGAGCTGCGGGCGCCGCTCGAGCAACTCGTTGCGGCGCTCGCGCAGGCGCGAGGCGACCGCGCGAGCCTCGTCCTGTGTGGGGTTGGCACGCGCCGAGACCAGCGGAAGGTCGCCGGCGCCGAGTCGATGGCGCAGGGCCGCCTTCGCCTCGCCGTTGCCGCGCACCAGGTCGCGCAGCGCCGCCAACCGGCGCCGGGAGGGGGCATCGAGTTGCGTGGAGCCAGGCTCAAAGGCAAGTTCGACCGTCTGCTTCGCGAAGCCGCGCTCGCCGCGGATCCCCAGCATGCTCAGCCCGCCGCCGGCGACCTTCATCGGCGACTGGACGATCGCCGTCGCGATCACCTGCGACACGGCCGACGCGATCGCGCCGATCGCTTCACCCGTTCCCAGTTGCCCCTCGCGAAGCGTGACTGAGACGGGAAGCGAGATCGTTCCGCCGGCGTCCTGGAGCGTGACGATGACGGTGTCCAGGGGCGCGGGAAGTCGGAGGTATTGCGCGATCGGCCCGTTCGCCGGCTCGCTGATGCGCAGGCTCGTGAAGGCGGGCGTCATGCGCGCGTCGATCGTGTTGTCCGGGTTCAGGCGGATGTCCGCCTCGGCGTCGAAGAGGCCGTTGCCGATCTCGATGCCCTGAGTCTGTGCCACCCCGCGCAGGGAGAGCATCTCCAGGCCGGAGAGCGAGACGTTCACGCGGCCGTCCGGCGCGGGATAAAGTTGAACGCGCCCCGTTGACGTGAACTGTGCAAAGAGGTCACGCCGCTCCATCTCCAGCGTCGCAGTGTCTTGTGCCTCGCTATCGCGCTGCCGGAGGAGGCGTCCGACGTCGCCAATCGCGCCGGCGATGCCGGAGCTCTCGGGCGGCTTGGGGAGTTCCACCTGGCCGGCGCTGGCCATGATGCTGAAGCGCAAGGTGCCGGGCTGCACCGCGAGGCGATTCGAGAACCCGCGTACGTCCACATCGAGGTTCGTGATCGGGGCGACCAGCGGCGGATCGGCGGTGCGGTCCTCGAAGGTGATCTCCGCCCCGCTGATGCGCAGCGAGTCGATGCGGAACTCCGGCGGAAGGGCGGCCGGATCGGTCGAGGTCACCGGGGCGGTCTGCTCCGTCGTCGCCTGTGCGAGCTCGCCGGCGCCCGGTTCCTGTGCGGGGGCGGTCGCCGGCTCCGCCCCGCTCTCCAGGAGATAGACGAGGCCCGCGGCATGGAAGCCACGGTCGTCCAGCGCGAACGCCCCGCGCGGCGTGCGCAGCTCAAGGCTGCCGATCACCAGCCCGCCGCTGGAGGGCTCAAAGCGGACTCGGTCCGCCTCCAGCTCATCCAGCCCCAGGAGCACCGGGCCATCCTCGCCGTTTCGGAATGCAATGTCGCGCACCAGCAACTCGCCGCCGATGCCGCTCGCAAGGTCGGGTACGCCCTCGCGCCATTGAAGCTCGGCTCGGCTCTCCAGGTCGAGCGAGAATCGGCCGTCGGTCAGTTGCGAGGCATCCACGATGTCCGCCAGCTCCGGCGCGAGCGCAATGACTCCCTCGCCGTCGATCCCCTCAATCCGCACAGCTACGGTCGCGGTGGGGGAGCGCGCAAGCGGCTGGGTGGAGAGGTCGACGTGGAACGAGCCAATCGCCGGCTGGGCGGCGCCCGAAAGCGCCAGGCGCATGGGCGTGCCCGCTTCATCCTGCGCCGGGTCGAGCGTGATCGGCTCCACGCTTGCCAGCCGCACGTCCTGCAGCACGAGCGGCGCCGCCTCCGGTCGCGACTCATCGACGATCGTGAACCGCGCCAGGTGCAGGTCGAGCGTTTCGAGAGACACGCGCGGCAGTGCGTTGCTTCGGCTTCGGCCCAGGCCCGCCCGCACGCTCACGGCATCGTCCCGCACTTCGGCGACATCCGGGGGCGGCTCCGCCGGCTCCGCCGGAGCGGGCGCTTCGGCAGCCGCGGGCGCCGCGGCGACCATGCGGATGCCCGCGAGGGTCATCGAACCGTCCGCGCCGCGACGGGCGGTGCCCTGCAGGCCCGCGACGCGCACCTGACGCGCTGCAATCTCCCCGCCGGCCGGATCGAACCGGTCGATTTCCACCTCCAGCAACTCCATCGCCGCCAGCGCGGACGCGTCGCCCGCGGCGTCGCGCCAGTCGAGGTCCTGAAGCAGGAGCCGGGCGCCGAGTCCGCCGGCCTCAATGCCGGGTGAAAGGCCCGCCTCGGCGTACAACCGGAAAACGCCGCTGCGCGTCTCCAGCGTCATGCCGGGCGGCAGCAGCGCCGCCAGCGCCGCGCCGTCCACGCCCTCCGCCGCGATGTCCGCGACGACGTGCTGCGCGTCGGGCCGAAGCTGCACGGTGCCCGCGAGAGAGAGGCGGTCGAGGCCGGGCGCCCCGACGTCAATGTTGAAGGGCATCTCCGCGCCGTCGGGCGCAGTCGTATCCAGCGTACCGAGGGTCACGTCGGCGACGAGCCGGATCGACTCCGCGGCGGAGCGGGTCTCGTCGAGCCAGCCCATTTCGGCGCCGCTGATCCGGACACCGCCCATGACCAGGCGCGGAAGCACCAGCTCTCCGAATGGGAAGGTCGTCACGACGGTCGGGGCAGTCGTCGGGGGCTCCCGAACCGCCTCGCCCGGCTCCGCGGCCGGCGCCTGCGGCGGCGTCGTGAGTCGCACGCCGGCGATCGCAATGTCCCCCTCGGCGGTGCGCCGCGCGACGAGGCGCGGGCGATTGATCTCGACGGCGTCCACGCGCAGGTCGCCGGTGTCGAACGTGAACTGGTCGATGCGCAGGCGATCGAGTCCTGCAAGCTCGGCATCGCCGTCGGTGAGGGAGACGTCCTGGAGATCCACGTCGACTAGCGGCAGCGCGGCGCCCTGCTGCGGAACGGCCCTCGCAAGGAGCGTCCCGGTGAGGTCGAGCCGCTCCCACTCCGGCTCGATCCCGCTGCGGGCGAGCATCGGCCGAAGTGACGCCAGCGACATCCCGTTGCCGGCAAGGTCGAGTTGCATCTCGAGCGTTCCGGCCGAGGCCGCCAACGTGCCGGCCGCCTCAAAACGCTCGACGAGGTCCGGAGCGCTCAGGCGTACGGAAACCGTGCCGGCGCGCGACTCCCCGGACTCCGCGGGGGCAACGAGATCGATCCGAAGGTCGCGCACATCGACGGCCACGTCGTTCAGCCGCGTGACCATGCCCTCTTCGGTCGAGTTGTCGGTGAGTGACAGCGCGAGCCCCTCCCACGACAGGTGGCCGAGGTCGATCGCCCTGAGCGCTGGCTCCGAGCCTCCTTCAGGCGCGGGCGTGCCCTCTCCCGCACCAGGCTCGGCGCGCCCCTCGGCGGGCACCGGGGAAGTGGCGAGGCTGCGGAATCCCGCGGTGCGCACGGCGCCTTCGGACGTGAGTTCCACATCGAGGGCGGGCCCGCGGAGCACAATCCGGTCCACGCGCAGCGTCCCGTCCGCCCGCATCGCCAAACCGTCCAGCGTCGCCTCCGGCATCGTCACCAGCGGCGACTCCCCGTCAGCGAAGCGGATGTCACGCGCAGAGGCGGAGATGGCTGACGAACCGTCCGCGCCAGGTGACATCGATGCTTCGATGCGCGCGTTGAACGCGCCGTCTTCCAGGAGCGACTCGACCCCCACAAGGCGGAGGTATGGCTCCGCTCCGACGGGGGCGATGCCCTGGGCACTCACGTCGATTGCGAGACGTGGCGTGTCTGCGTACGCCAGCACGTGTCCCGCGGCGCCCAGACGCTCGAGCACGCCCGGCAGGGCGAGGTTCGCGTCGAAAGTGATCGTGGCATCGTCGCTGGAGGGAGGCCAGGCGAGGTCGCGTACCGAGACCTCAGAGACCTGCCCCGCGAGCTCGACCGCCGGGGAGACCGCCTCGTCCCGGAAGCGCGCCTCGGCGTCGCGCACCACGAATCGCGCGAGGCTGAACGACATCGCATCCTCTGCCGGTCGCGTCGTCTCCTGAACCGGATCGTCAGCCGCTGCATGCGTCTCGGCCGCCGGCTGCGGCGATTCCGAGCCGCTCACGGGCAACTCGATGCCCAGCGCGCGAACTCCTCCGTCAGCGGTGCGGAGGGCGGAAAGACGGCTTCCTTCGATCAGCAACTCCTCCGCCGTCACTCCTTCGGGGCCGATGTAGGGCGCCTCGAAGCGCACCTGCCCCACGCGCATCTCCGGCCGGCCGTCCACCGTCCCGACGATGTCCGACAGCGTCAGTACGGCGCTGATCGCGCGGTCGTCGTCCGCGACGGCGGTCGTCGTGAGGGTGCCGCGCATTCGGGCATCCATGCGGTCGGCGGCGGGCTGGAGGCCGAGCTGCGCCAGGTAGCCGGCAAGCGCGCCGGGGCGGAGGCCGAAGAGGTCAACGGTAAGGCTGCTGTCGAGCTCGCGTTCGTGCGCCGTCGCCAGGGCGCGGATCTTCAGCACCTCCAGCATCGGCGGGGCGAAGATGTCGATCTCGATCTCCGACTCCGGCGAGTCTGGCCCGACCTGCGAGATGCGCGCGTTCAGGTCGACCACCATGTCAACGGGCGGATCGACCGCTACGTCCACGATTCGCGCGCGCACGCGGCTGAGGCGCAGTGCATCCAGCGCAAGCGGCGGCGTGAAGCTGAGAGCGGCGGGCTCCTCGGCGTCCGGCGTCTCCTCAAGCTTCTCCCCGTTGCGCTGCGCCGCGACCATCTCCAGCACCGGCAGCGTGCCGTCCGCCCGGCGTTGCACGAGGATGTCCACCGTGTCGGCCTCGGCGCGCCAGACGACGAGTCGGCCGCGCAGCAAGGCCAGCGGCGAGATGTCCCCCCGCAGGTAGTTGGCGGCGAAGATCGGCTCGCCTTGTGAGACCTCGGGATCCTTCGGAACGACGCGCAGGTTCCAGACAGTCGCCTCGCCGCCCGTGAGGCTCAGGCTCAGGTCGTCGTACTGCGCCGTCATCCCCACGCTGCTGGCGGCGGCGTTTACGACGTACGGCAGGGCGAACCCCAGCGCGATGCGCAGGAGAACGACCAGCACGGCCAGGACGATGACGGTCCACTTGAGGCGCCGCCACCAGCGGCGACGCTTCGTGGGCTTGGCCTCCGGCTCCGGAGGTTCGCTGGAGGCGTTCGCCGAGGCGTCGGCCGGAGGAGGAGAAGGCGCGGTCTCGTCGGCACTCATGGGTCAATCCTTCTCCGCGGCACCTGCGGGCTGCGTCTGCGCTGAAGTGGCGTCTTCGGAGAGCGCCGCCTCCAGCGCCGCTCTGCGCGACTCGGCGGGTGCGAGAGGGTCATAGCCGTGGGGCGCCATGCCACGGGCGGCAAGCCACTCGAAGGCCCGGACGCGCGCCGCGGGATCGTTGTCCTCGAGGTAGATCGCGTTCTCGGCCGCGAGGTGCGACCGAAGATCTTCGAGGCTACGGGCCGATCCGAGCGCCTCTTCGAGCGAAGCGGCGCGGCGGCCCGCCTCCCCGGCGTGCAGCACCAGCAGCGTGCGCATCTCCGGTGGAAGCGTTCCGGCGTCCTCCATCTCCGCAAGGGCGGTCAGGGTCTCGCGCTCCAGTTCGAATGCGAGGGCAGTCGGGGTGGGGTGGCCGGCCGACCAGCGGTCGGCCAGGCGCGCGGCAAGCGTCTCCAGCAGTTCATCGTCCGCCGAGAGGGCGACTTCCTCGGTGAGCGACGCCTGCGTCTCCCGTGCGATGAACGCCAGCGCGGCGCGGCGTGTGCCGGGAGTCTGTAGGGCAGCGATGGCGCCGGAGAAGGCAACGTCGGAGGAGCCGGGCAACGCCATGCCGACCGGCCGCGTCGCCGGCCCCGCCTCCCCTGACAGTACCGCCTGCGCAGCGCGCATCCCCTCGGCGTCGCCGCCATCGGGATCCGCGCGCCGGGTCGTGAGCACCAAGAACGTGTCGCGCCGGGATGTCCGCCCGGCGGCTGGTGGGATCCGAAGAACGATCGTGCCATCGCCGTCGAGGTCGGCCGGCCACTCCGTGAGGACGATCTCGCGTCCACGGCCGGGTGCTTCGGAGGCGACGGCGATTTCGAGAAGCTGCTCCCCGCTCTCGCCGGCGCGCGGCGTGACGTGAACGAGCACCGGGCCGAGTTCGGCGCCGCGATCAAGTGTGACGAGGGCTGTGAGTCCGGGCTGCACGACGCTCGAAATCCTGCCGAGCGGCGTGACCACGCCCGCTGGCGCTTCGGCGAGCGCCCCGGCGAGGTTGCTGGCGCCGGTGCCGGAGATGATGCGCACGTCGGCGAGCTGGCGCGGTGTGGCCTGCCAGGGTCGCTCTTCCTCGCTGGAGACGACAAGCGTGGCACGGCTCCCGAGAGACTGCGTGGCGCCGTGGAAACGCACGTTCGCCACGTAGCCGCTGACGTCGATTGCCAGCGGCGCAGCGGGCGCCGTCGCGGGGCGGGTGGTTACCCCTTCGGGCGCGAATTGAGGGCCGGCGATGGGGCCGGAGAGTGCGGTGCCGAGGAAGATTTCCGAGCGTAGCGACGCCGTGGGCGGAGCCGGCAGAGCGTCGCCGCCCCCCGTTCGGCAGCCGACGGCAAGCGTCGCGATCAGGACGCCCGCAAGGGCGGCGCACGACGGTATGGCGTGACGAACGGCGATCACCGCTCCGTTGTATCAGGTTCAGCAAGAAGGCGGAAAGGGATTTGCCAAAGTGCCGGCGCAGGGCAAGGGTGTCGCGGCACGGCACGGCGAGCCTGATAAGAACCCACCCGATTGGCAACGCGGCTGCGCCGCCGGGTCAGCGGGGGGCGCTTTGTCGCCATTCTTTCTCAAACAGCGGTTGGCGTGAGTCGGCGATCGCCGTTACAACGACACTTGGATAGGCGTCGACGCGGTCGAGCGGCGCCGGTGAGTTCAGGTTTCGCCAAGAGGGCATGCCATGACCGCAGGGCCTGTCGCAGCACGGCGATCGGACGAAGAACAGCAGGGCCCGGGCAACGGGCGCTCGCTGCCCGGAATCGCGACGGAGAAGTTGCGCGCCGCAGCCTGGGGCCTTCTTTTCATGGGCGTGCTCGCGATCCTGATCGTTATCGGCTCGCGCAATCTCGATCACTTCGATGCGGCGCTGGTGCCTTATACCTTCGCGACGCTCTTTGCCGTCTTCGGCATCACGTACCGCTACGCGATGTGGCTCCAGAAGCCGCCGACGCGGATGTACTGGCGGCGCGGGTGGCAAATGTTCCTGCGCCCGGGCTTCATATGGCGCAACATCGTCGAGGCGGGCAAGCGGTTCTTCCTGGCCTTCGCGCTCAACCGCTTCATCTTCCGGCGCAGCCCGCTGCGCGGCGCCGCGCACTGGCTGATCATGTGGGGCTGCGTGCTGGCGGCGGCGATCACGTTCCCGCTGGTGTGGGGCTGGATCCACTTTGAGACGCCCGGGGAGGATCTGGCGATCTACTCGGCCAACCTGTTCGGTTTTCCCGTGCGGAGCTTCCACGTCGAGTCGTTCCTGGCGTTCATGGCGTTCCACGGGCTGGTCTGGTCGTCGTTCCTGGTGATCGCGGGGGTGATGCTGGCGTTCCGCCGGCGCATGATCGACCGGGGCGCGGCGTCGGTGCAGCAGTTCGGGCAGGACATCCTCCCGCTGCTCCTGCTATTCGCGATCAGCGTAACCGGACTGATGCTGACCGCGAGCTACACGTGGATGAAGGGGTATGCATACGACTTCCTGGCGATCCTGCATGCCGTGACCGTGATCTTCACGCTGCTCTGGCTGCCGTTCGGGAAGTTCTTCCACATCTTCCAGCGCCCCGCGCAGCTCGGCGTGAGCTTCTACAAGGATGCCGGCCGCGAGACGGAGCAGGCAATCTGCCGGCGCTGCCGCACGCCGTATGCCTCGGCCATGATGGTGCGCGACCTGATGACGGTCGAGCGCCAACTCGGCTTCAGCTACGAGATGGACTCGGCGACCGGCGCCGAGCATTACCAGCAGATCTGCCCGCGTTGCCGGCGGGCGCTCTTCGGGCTGTCGCAGGGCGCGCTCTGGCGCGAGGCGCTCTCTGACCGGATCGCCGGCGCCTCCACGGGCGTCACCGCCGTCGACCCCGCTGCACGCGAGGTCTGACAACGCCGCCCGAATTCGCCTGTTCACCTAATTTTCTCGAGCCGACACTCATGGCCACGCTTCCCGTCCAGGAGTTGAACATCATCCGGCAGTTCGGCCCGCACCGGTCGGAGATGGCGGGCGCGCGCCGCTCCACGAGCACGGAGCCGGAGAAGCTCGTGAAGACGCACTGCTGCTTCTGCGGGCAGCAGTGCGGCATCCAGTTGAAGGTGCGCGACAACGAGGTCATCGGCTTCGAGCCGTGGGAGGAGTTTCCGTTCAACCGCGGGATGCTCTGCCCCAAGGGAGTGAAGCGCTATCTTCAGGGCTCCCACCCCGACCGGCTGCTCACCGCCCTGCGGCGTGACCCGTCGGCGGAGGCGGGCTTCAGCCCGATGCCGTACGAGGAGGCGATCGCCCGGGTGGCACGGGAGATCGCCCGGATCCAGGAGAAATACGGCAACAGCGCGATGGGCTGCCTTAGCGGTGCCAGCCTGACCACCGAGAAAACCTACCTCATGGGCAAGTTCGCCCGGGTCTGCCTGAAGACGCCGTACATCGACTACAACGGCCGGCTCTGCATGGTGTCGGCGGGCGCGGCGAACAAAAAGGCGTTCGGGATCGACCGCACGACCAATCCCTGGTCGGACATGGTCGGCACGGAGGTGATCTGGGTGGCGGGTTCGAACGTCGCCGAATGCTCGCCGATCACGACGAACTACATCTGGCAGGCGCGCGAGCAGGGGGCGAAGATCATCGTCCAGGATCCGCGCATCACGCCGGTGGCGCGCACGTGCCACCTCTACCTGCCCGTGCGGCCGGGGCGCGACGCGGCGCTGTTCGCCGGCGTCCTCCAGCTCATGATCGAGAATGACTGGCTCGATCACGACTTCATCAACAACAACACCGTCGGCTTCGAGCAGGTGGCGGAATACTGCTCGCAATGGCCCCTGGCGAAGACGGCCGAGGTGACAGGCGTGCCCGAGCGATCAATCCGGCAGGCGGCGGAGTGGTGGGGGACTGCCAAGTCGAGCTTCATACTCCACGCCCGCGGGATCGAGCACCACTCCAACGGGGTTCAGAACGCGCTGGGAACGATCAACCTCGTGCTCGCCAGTGGCCGTCTCGGCAAGCCCAAGAGCGGCTACGGCACGATCACGGGCCAGGCGAACGGCCAGGGCGGCCGCGAGCATGGGCAAAAGTGCGACCAGCTTCCCGGCTGGCGGGACATCGCCAACCCGGAGCACCGCAAGTACATCGCCGATGTCTGGGGGATCGACGAGAAGGAGATGCCGGGCCCGGGCGTCGACGCCTACGAGCTGTTCCGCAAGATCGACGCCGGCGAGATTAAGGGTCTTCTCTCCATCTGCTTCAACCCGATGGTTTCGCTGCCGGACAACGGATTCATCCGCCGCGCACTGGAGAAGCTGGAGTTCTATGTCGCGATCGACTTCTTCCTGAACGACACCGCGCGCTATGCAGACATCGTCCTTCCCGGCAGCCTCCAGGAGGAGGACGAGGGGGTCGTGGCGCAGGTGGAGGGAAGGGTCATCAAGATCAACAAGGCCGTCGAATGCCCCGGCGAGGCGCGGCAGGACTGGAGGATCATCCAGGACATCGCGCGTGCCCTCGGCCGGCCGCACGGAATGACCTTCAACGGCCCGCGCGAGATCTTCGAGGAGCTGCGCGTCGCCAGCCGCGGCGGGGTCGCGGACTACAGCGGCATTACCTGGGAAAAGGTGGAGCGGCAGATGGGCGTCTTCTGGCCCTGCCCGTCGCACGACTACGAGACGGGCGAGCCGGTTCCGGAACATCCCGGCACGCCGCGTCTCTTCGAGCCGGGCAGCTACAACCCCGTCGCCAGGGGCGCCGGGCCTTTCTACTTCCCCGACGGCAAGGCACGATTCAACGTGGCGGACTACCGCGTGCCCGTGGACGACGTGAACGAGGAGTATCCCTACTTCCTCACCACGGGGCGCGTCGTGAGCCATTTCCTCTCGGGCACGCAGACGCGCCGGATCGGGCCGCTCGTGAAGCAGTACCCGGAGCCGCGCATCGAGATCCACCCGCGCCTGGCCGAGAAGCTCGGAATCGCCGACGGCGACTGGGCGACCGCGGAGTCGCTTCGGGGGACGATCACGCTGCGCGCGATGGTCGTGACGACCATCCGCCCCGACACGATTTTCATTCCGTACCACTGGGCGGGCCCGAAGGCCGCCAACCAGTTGACCGTCTCGGCGCAGGACCCGATCAGCCGGATCCCGCAGTACAAGGTGTGCGCCTGCCGCGTGCGCAAGGCCGACGCCCCGCCCGAGTACGCGGAGCAACGTGAGCCGCAGCAGTAGATCCGAGGACGGACCGGATGCTCTTCCCGAGCAGGCCCCAGCACGACGAGAGGCAGCATGAAGCCGGAGCATCTCAACTTTTACATCGACCCGAGCCGCTGCATCGGCTGCCAGGCGTGCGTCCAGGCGTGCACGGAGTGCGACACGCACAAGGGCGACTCGATGATCCACCTCGAGTACGTCGATCGCTCCCACAGCACGCAGACCGTCCCCGTCGTCTGCATGCATTGCGAGCAGCCGACCTGCGCCGAGGTCTGCCCGGCCGACGCCATCAAGCGCACGGCCGACGGCGTCGTGCAGTCGGCGCGCAAGCCGCGCTGCATCGCCTGTGGCAACTGCGTGATGGCCTGCCCCTTCGGCGTGCCGGAGGTCTACATCGAACGCGAGATCATGATGAAGTGCGACATGTGCTACGACCGCTCCTCGGTCGGCAAGAAGCCCATGTGCACCACCGTCTGCCCCAGCCAGGCCCTCTTCTACGGCACGCGCGAGCAGATCGAGCAGCTCCGGCCCCAGTCACGGCCGGTCAACCGCTTCCAGTTCGGCGACCAGACCATCTCGACACGCGTGCAGATGATGGTCCCCAAGTCGGCCGCCGCCGAGCAGGCGTGGGTGGATGTCACCGCCGCGATGGAGGAGGAGGCCCGTCCCCGCGGCGTGTCGCTCAGCGTCGTCAACGGGCACCCGGGGCAGGCCGACCAGAATCCTGCTGATCCTTTTGCCGCCGACGCCTTCGCCGGCGTGGAGGTTTGAGTTATGGCCGACGTCCAAGGCTACGACCCTGCCGTTCCAGACTCCCCCGGCCCTGGCCGCGGGGATCCTGCGCAGCGCCGCCTGCGCCTGAAGGTGCGCACCGAGGCGCCCGGTCACGTCGCCGGCGACGATCCGCATGCAAAGCTGGACGTCCTGATCAACTCCCCCGGCCGGGAGGGACTCACCGGCACCACGCCCTCGAACGTCTACAAGCCGCTCCCGGACGGCGAGACGATCACCACGCCCCCCGACTGGCGCTCCATGGAGGAGCAGCCGGCCTGGCGTAAGGACTTCCCGATCGACTGGCCGCAGGATCACTACGTCGCACGCCGCGACTTCGCGCGGTTCATGGTGCTGACGAGCTTCGCGTTCTTCGTCGGCCAGCTATGGATCGGCGCGCAGAACTGGTGGCGGCGCTCGACGGGCGAGCCGGAGACGAAGCGGATCGCCTCGCTCGACGACCTGGCGCCGGGCGCGGTGCTGGTCTTCCATTATCCCGAAGAGGACGACAACTGCATCCTCGTCCGGACGGAACAGGATCAGCTCCTGGCCTACAGCCAGAAGTGCACGCACCTGGCCTGCGCCGTCGTCCCCCGGCCCGAAGAGGGCGTTATCCACTGCCCGTGCCACGAGGGGTATTTCGACCTCGACACGGGTCGACCCGTCGCCGGACCGCCCCAGCGGCCGCTGCCGCGCATCCTGCTTGAGGTGCGCGGCCGGGACATCTACGCAACGGGCGTCGAATGGCGCACCGTCTGACCCTTGCCCCACGACCTGCCATGACCCTCAAGCGACCATTCACGCGCGAGCAGCGGACGACCATCGTCTACGGCATCCTCTGCTTCGTCCTGCTCCTGCTCATCCTCCAGCTCTGGCTCCTCACCGCCACCATGAACGCCTACCTGGGCGGCGACAGCTCCGTCATATGGCCCGCGGCGGGCGCAAGCCTCTTCTGTCTGCTCCTCAATGTCGGCCTGCTCCGGTACCTCTACCGCATGGAGCGCGTGCGCCGATGACCAGCGCCGCCGACAGCCCGTCCGCCCCGGCGCCGCCGTCGGCTGCACCTCCACAGGGAGCGATCGAGAGCCTCCATCCCGCCTATTTCGCGATGGTCATGGCGACAGGGATCGTCTCCATCGCGGCGCACTTGCTCTCCTTCCCGTTCGTCGGCCCGGCACTCTTCGGCCTGAACATCCTCCTCTACGCCGCGCTCTGGATTCTCCTGGCGATCCGGATCGCCCGGTATCCGCGCCGCGTGGCGGACGACCTCATGCACCACGGCCGGAGCGTCGGCTTCTTCACGGCGGTTGCCGCCACGTGCGTGCTCGGGACGCAGTGCCTGCTCATCGCGGGTTCGTGGCGTGCGGCCGCGGCGCTCTGGGTGGTAGGGATCGTTCTCTGGGCGCTGCTCAACTACGGCATCTTCACGATGCTCACCGTGAAGGCGGTCAAGCCGGGCCTGGCCGAAGGGATCAACGGCGGGTGGCTCGTCGCGATCGTCGCGGCGCAATCGGTGGCGGTGCTGGGGGCGCAACTGGCCGCGGGCTTCGGCGACTACCAGCCGCACGTGCTCTTCTTCTGCCTTGCGATGTGGCTGGGCGGCGGGATGCTCTATGTCTGGATCATCTCGCTCATCTTCTACCGCTACACCTTCTTCGCGCTGAGCCCGTCGGACCTGGCCCCGCCTTACTGGATCAACATGGGGTCGGTGGCGATCTCCACGCTCGCCGGCACGCTGCTGATCGCCGCGGCGCCCGAATCGCCCGTGCTGGCGGGGACGCTGCCGTTCCTGAAGGGGGTGACGCTTCTGTTCTGGAGCACCGCGACCTGGTGGATCCCGATGCTCCTGATCCTGGGCGTTTGGCGGCACGTGTGGCGCCGGTTTCCGCTGAAGTACGACCCGCTCTACTGGGGCGCCGTCTTCCCGCTGGGAATGTACACCGCCTGCACTTACCGGCTCGCCGAGGTCGTGAACGCGCCCTTTCTCGAGATCATCCCGCGGATCTTCATCTACGTCGCCCTGGCCGCCTGGCTGCTGACGATGGTCGGCCTCGCCGGGGCGCTCCTTCGCGGCGCGCTGAGCTCCCGGGGCCGAAGCGCCGCGACGTTCGGCCGCAGGTTCTGATGTGCATCGCCTGTATACTCGCCGACGATCAACGGGAGGTTCGCATGAAGCCGGACGACACTGCCGAGAAGCTGCCCGGGACGTTCAAGGAGTTCTGCCGCCGCTTTCCCGATCTCGGCCGTTTGCACCAGGAGACGGGCGAAGCGCTCAAGGCCGCCGGCCCGCTGGATGCGAAGCAGTGCGAGCTGATCAAGGTGGGCATGTGCGTCGGAGCCGGGCTGGAGTCGGCCCTGCGAAGCCACGTCCACCGCGCCATGAAGCATGGGGCGACGGAGGCGGAGGTGGAGCACGCCATCCTCCTCGGGATGACCACCTGCGGTTTCCCCGCCACGGCGCGGGCGTGGAGCTGGGCACGCGTGCAGTTCGAGCGCGAGCGCGCCGAATCGCGCAACGGCTGAGTGATGACCATCCCGCCGGTCTACATCCTCGCGGGAGGGCAGTCACGCCGCTTCGGCAGCGACAAGGCACGCGCCTTGGCCGGTGGTCATCCGCTCATCGTGCGTGTCGCCCACGCCGCGGCCGCCCTGGGCCCGTCCGTCACCGTCGTCGGCAGGGCGGGCGAGTACGAGGATCTGGGCCTGCGGACGATCGGCGACAATCCGCCCGGCGTCGGCCCGATCGGCGGGCTCGCCGCGGCGCTGGCGGACGCCGGGGCGAACGGAGCCAGCTGGCTTCTGCTGCTCTCCTGCGACTTCGTCACGCTCCAGCCGCACTGGCTTGGCCAGCTCTGCGACGGGGCGGAGGCGTCAGGGCAGGCAATCGCGTTTCGGGGCGAGCGCATCGAGCCGCTTTGCGCCATCTACCACGTCTCGTCCATCAGCGCCGTGCGCGAAGCGATCACCGCGGGCGACTACGCCCTGCATCGCCTGCTCGGCCGCCTCGACGCCCGGTATCTCCCACTTCCAGGGGACTGGCCGGTGCTGGCGCATGTCAACACGCCCAGGGAACTCCACGCCGCGCTGAAGAGCGCCGAGGCGCGGCAGGGTGAGGGGGGTTAAGCCTCTATCCCGCTGACCCGGCTGACATTATCTTCGGCGGCGTCATGCTCACGATGCTCGCCACGCTCCTGTGCCCCCTCGCCGTCTCGATCGCCCAGCAGCCGCCGGCAACCAGGCCCGTCGCGCCGGCCGCCGCGCCGGCTGCCCAGCCTCCGCAGTACACGCCCCTGCGATGGAACGAGGACTGGAGCTACCTGCGCGATACGCCGCGCACCGACTTCTTCGACCCGATCAAGTTCATTCCGCTCAACGACGAGGAAAGCATCTACCTCTCCCTCGGCGGAAGCGCGCGCTACCGGTGGGAACGCTTCGAGAACGCCGGCTTCGGCGCGGGCCCGCAGGACGATGACGGCTTTCACCTGCTCCGGCTCATGGCCCATGCCGATCTCCACGTCGGCGAGCGGTTCCGGGTGTTCGTCCAGGGGATCAGCGCGAACGCCGACGGCCGCGACGGGGGGGAGCGGCCGGGCATCGATGAGAACGACCTCGACATCCACCAGGCCTTCGCCGATATCCGGCTGCGTTCCGGCGAGGGAGACTGGCTCACCGTCCGCGGCGGGAGGCAGAACCTTCTCTATGGCGCACAGCGGCTCATCTCGCCGCTCGATTGGACGAACACGCGGCGGACGTTCGACGCCGTAAAGCTCTCGCGCAGCTACGGCCTTCCCGGGAGCACGTTTGATCTCTTCTGGGCGCGTCCGGTCATTGTCGACGAGGGCCCGCTCGACGAGTGGTACGACGGCTCCACCGACTTCGCCGGCATCTACAACTCCGCCGTCCTTGTGCGCGGCGAATCGGGAAGCCAGCCGACCCGATTCGAGCAGTACCTGCTCTACCTCGATCGCGAGTCGGCCTCGTTCCTCCAGGGGACGGGCGAGGAAGAGCGCATGACCGTCGGAGCACGCTTCTACACCAATCCCGCGCCCTTCGACCTCGACATCGAGGGCGCGTACCAGTTCGGCGACTTCGCCTCGGCCGCGGGCGAGGGGGACATCTCCGCCTTCTTCATCGCCGCCGAGGCGGGGCTCGGCCTCGCGCCCGAGACGACGCTCGCGCCGCGTCTCTTTGCCGGCGGAACGTACGCCAGCGGCGACGACGATCCGGACGATGCCGACCTGGGCACGTTCAACCAGCTTTTCCCGCTCGCACACGCCTACCTCGGCTACGCGGACGTGCTTGGCAGGCAGAACGTGATCGATCTCTACGCCGGCACGGATCTGAACCTGCTTTCCGGCGAGACGCGTTTCGCCAGGAAGCTGTCGCTGCAGGCGACCTACCACGCCTTCTGGCGCGCCAGCGACGACGACGCGATCTACACCACCGCCGCGGCGGTGGGGCGTGCAGGCGGGGAGGATCGCTTTATCGGGAGTGAAATCGACCTGCTGCTCAACTGGCAGATCGACCGCCACCTCTCGGCCTACGCCGGCTTCAGCCACTTCTTCGCCGGTGACTTCATCGAGGAGACGGGGCCCTCGGATGACCTGAGCTTCCTCTACGTCGGCGTGCAGTATGCCTTTTGACCCCGACCGCCAATGAACAGACGCGACGGAGAGCGCCTTGCATGTGCCAACGCCCACGGCTTGCGCCGTGGGGGTGAACGTTGAAGCGAACCACGTGATGCCTCAGCGATCCCGGCGCGGCTGGGGCTCCTGCTGGTAGCGACCCGGCGGGGCCTGCTCGGCGGGGGTCACACCCTGCACCGGCGTGACCGGCCCGGTTGTCGGGGGCGATTCGCCGGCTCGCAGCGCCAGCGCCATCGCCTGGGCCTGCCGGGAGAAGTCGATGCTCTCGGCCAGCACCCGCGCCGCCTCCTGGTCGGCGTGGAAGCCCATCGAGTTCTCGCTGCTGATGAAGTCCAGGCGCCACATCGCCTTCTTCTGAAGCTCGAAGATCGGGGCAAGTTGCTCGCTCGTGGCTCCGGCCGCCTGCGCGGCGCGGATCGCGTCGAGCATATCCGTCATCGCGCCGGCTGCCCGCTCGAGCAGCCCCGCCGTGCGATCCTGGATGGTGTGCACCTTCTCCAGCAGCTCGGCCTCGGGCACGTTGTGGCATGTCTGGCAGGCGTTGTTGATGTTGAGCAGGGGGCTGCGCACCCAGTGGGTGCTGACCTTCATGGCCCCGGTGCGCTCGTATGGCATGTGGCAGTCGGCACAACTGACACCGCTGCGCGCGTGGACGCCCTGGCTCCAGAGCTCGAACTCCGGGTGCTGCGCCTTGTAGACGGGCGCGCCTGTCTCGCCGTGCTTGTAGTCGTGGAACGCCTCGCCGTCCGGGAAGGTCGTCTCGTCCCAGAACTGCTCGATCTGCTCGGCCTTGAGTCCGTTGCCCCACGGGAAGGTCAGCGTCATCCGGGTGGCGCAGTAATACTCGACGTGGCACTGCCCGCAGACGAAGCTGCGCATCTCCTGCCGGCTCGCCTCCGTGTTCGGATCGTACGGCTCCCGGCGGCTTCCCTGGCGCCAGCGCTCGACGCTCGGCAGGTGCGGCACCGGCTCGTCGCTGGCGGCGAGCAAAGCGATGCCGTTGATGAAGCCGGGTCGCGTCACCCGCACGGCCATCGTTGCCGGATCGTGGCAGTCGATGCAGCTCACGGGGTGCGCCTCTCCGACGTGACTCGCAAGCGCCTCCCGCGTCGTGGGCGCCCCCGAGAGATTGGCGGGCGTCTGCACCTCGCCGCTCGATCCGCCCGGGGTCAGCGGGATGTTCTCGTCCGGCGTTCCGTCAGGCGTTGCCATCAGCTCGGCGTGGACGTCGGTGTAGGTCATCGTCGAGCTGATCTCGAAGCCCCGCATCACCGCAGGCCAGTTGAAGCCCGCCGCCAGCGCCTCGGCGTCGGCGGGCTCTCCCGCCTCTTCCAGGCCAAGGCGACGGTACATCGGGATGACCGAGCCGTGGCAGTGGAGGCATGCGCCCGCCTGGGGCTTCTGGAGGATGCGCTCTGTCTGCTCCTGGTCATAGAGCATGTAGGCGTGCCCGCGCCGCTCGCGGTAGTCGATGCTGAAGGCATACCCCGCGTAGAGCCGGCGAAGCCATGGGCTCTCCTCGAGCTTCTGCTCCGGCATTGCGCTCGAGCCCCCGTAGCGCGTCTGCGTGACGTCGACGGTGCGGCGGTAGGTGTCGAACTGGCGCGGCCAGTTCGTCCCCCACGGCTCCGGGTCCGTGCTGATCTCCGTGACGTCGACCAGCCTGACGAACGGCGCCCGGGCTTCCTGCCGGTGCTCGAAGATCGTCACGAGCAGCGCAGTGATCCCCAGCGTCACGACCGCGACGACGGCGAGGACGGCGGTGAGGACCAGCATCCGCTTCCGCCCGGAGCGGCCGTCGGCATCGGAGACGGACGGGCGCTCCCCGCCCGCTTCCGGCGGCGCCGGCTCGGGTGGCCTGTGCGTGGGAGGCGTGGGTTCGTCGGGTCGGTCGAGACTCATCGTCGCTGCTCCGTCAATCGTCGCGCTTCACTCGTTAGGGCGGTAGGGGTCGCGCTGGAAGTCTGGTGAGAAGGAGCCGCGCCGCCGCTGCGCGTGTCCCACGTCGGCATGGCAGGCGACGCACATGAGCATCTCTCCCGCCGCCCCCTCGGCGCCGGCGTGCGCCGGCAGCATCTGGTCGGCGATGTCGTCGTGGCAGTAGAGGCAGGAGTTCTGCGTCACCCGCCGGTTACGCGGCTTGATCTGAATCGGGTCGTGGTAGTTCTCGAGCGTGAAGGCCAGCCCGTGGAAGAAGCCGTTGTCGGCCTTGACCCACCACTTGCCGACGAAGTCGTGCGGCAGGTGGCAGTCGTTGCATGTCGCCACGTGGGCGTGGCTGGAAGCCTGCCACGTGTCGTAATGATCCTGCATCACGTGGCAGTTGGCGCACACGGCGGGGTCATTGAACATGTAGCTGTAACCCTTGCCGTAGCCGAACGTGAAAGCCCCCACCCCGCCGAGCATTCCGAGGACGACCGCGATCGCCAGCGGAAGGAAGCCCACCTGCGCGATCAGCGCCGTCCATCGGGGTTTGCGCCGGCTCCGGGGCATGATGTCCTTTAGACCCGTTTCCGCGCGAAGCCGCAACCCCGCTTTTGGATCGGCACAGGGGGCGCCGGCGCGCGGCCGCGGCGGAGACTCGAGGGCTATGCGTCGCCTGCCCCGGCGCCCGCGACGCCGTAGCTTCGCCACGCCTGCACCGGCAGCAGCCCCAGCGCCATCACGAGGAACTGGCTCACGACGAACGCCATCAGCCAGAAGACGGCCGAATCCATGAAGCCGTAGCTGTGCAGGCCGACGCCGAGCATGTTCGTGCCAAACCAGCTCCAGGCAGTGACAACATTCCCCGCGACCGCCAGCACCGCGATGCCGCGTTCGCGGATCATTCCGCCCCAGCGCGCGTGGAGGATGATCGCGTTCATCAGCACGACCAGCGCCGCGCCGTTCTCCTTCGGGTCCCATCCCCAGAAGCGCCCCCAGCTCTGGTCGGCCCAGATGCCCCCCAGCACCGTGCCCACGAAGCTCAGCAGCAGGGCGAAGCAGACCACCCCGTAGGTCATGCGCGACAGCCCCTTGGCTGCCTCCGGCGTCAGCCGCCGCGTGAAGACGCCCAGGAGGATGTACAGCAGCCCCAGGAAGCCGGCGAAGAACGTGGCGGAATATCCCAGGGCGATGGTCGTCACGTGCGTCGCGAGCCAGAAGTTGCTGTCCAGCACCGCCTGCATCATCTGGAGCGTGTCGCCGTCGCTGCCGAGGTTGTGCGCGATGATCAGCGTCGCAAATCCGATCGCCGCCGCGGCCAGCGCGCTCATGACCAGCGGGAAGAGACGTTCCAGAAGCAGCCCCAGCAGCACGCAGCCCCAGCCGACGAACACCGCCGAGGAGTAGAGGTTCGTCACCGGCGGACGCCCCTGGAGGTAGATGCGCGCCGCGATACCGAGCGTGTGGACCACCACCGCCACCCACAGCAAGGCGACGCTGGAGCGGCGTGCCGCCTCGGCCCATCCACCGCCCATGCCGCCGCTGCTGCGCATGCGCGCCAGGAGCGATCCGCACGCCAGCAGGAACGCGGCAAGGTAGACCAGCGTCGCGCCGTAGAAGGGAGCCAGGCGGTTGAAGAAGACCTCGAACTTCGCCCGCCGGGCCTCGCGCGGCAGGGCCTGCTCCATGAGCTGCGCATACTCGGCGGTCGCGGCGTTGAAGGCGGCGGGGTCGTGCTCGTGCCAGGCGGTCATGATCGCCACGACGTGCCCGACGGCCGGGTGCGATGCGCCCGCGGCGGGGGAGCGCGAGGCCATGAACGCCTCGTGGAACGGCTCCCACTCCTGCCCCGCCTCCACCGGCGGGATCATGTAAGGCGACTGCATCTGCGAGATGGCGACGAGACGATCGAGCCGGCTGTAGAGCTCGACCACGGCCCGCTGGAACGGGTCGCGCCCACGGGGCTCCACCTCCAACGCGCGCGTGGCCTGCTCGATGAGCCTGGGCCAGTGTGGTTCGAGATCCGCGAGGCTGAATCGTCGTGCCTCGCCCGGGGCGCGGCCGATCAGGGCCAGGACGTCCGGGTGGTCGATCCGGACGATCTCGTACTCGCGCAGGTCGTCCGGTCGTGCCATGACGTCGAGCAGGAACCGGATGGCGGGCTCACGGCGGCCGTTGACGTGGAGCGTCTGCCGGCCGGAAAGGCTCATCAACGTGTTGCGCGCCACCGTGTCCATGGGCTTCACGCGCCCGTCGGCCGAGACGGGGAGGCGTGCGAAGCGGTCTAGGTCGTACTCCCTGTCGGTCGCGCGGTGCGCCAGCGTCGAGAGCACGATGAGCACCCCCATCACCGCGGCAAGGGCGGGGAGCCAGCGGATGATTCGGGCGCTCGGACTCATCGCGTGCTCCTCCGGAGAAAGCCGGCGAGCCGGACGGTGAAGTGGATGAGCATACCGCCGCCCACCATAGCGCAGGCGATGTAGGGCAGCAGCCAGCCGGGATTGCGCACGACCTGGAGGATCGTGCCGGTGTTCCCCTCCTTGTAGGCCGACTGGTAGAATGTCTCCCCCGCGTATCGCAGGGGGTGGTTCATCCAGATCAACACTTCCCGGTCGGTGTCGCGCGATGGGTCGAGCAGGCGGACGCGGCTGGAAAAGTTGCGCGGCGTCTCGGTGCCGACGAACTTGTCATGCCGAAACTCCAGCAGGTGAAGCGTGTATGGCTTGTAAGTCCGCCTGAAGCGAAGCTGGATGTCGTAGCTCCGCCCGTCGATTACGACGGGTTGCGCCTGGTCCACGTTCAGCGAGACGAGCCATGTGCCCAACGGCTCGTCGCCCTCGCCCAGCAGCGTGAGGTAGGCGCTGGGCGCATTGACCGCCCCACCATCCACGCCGCGCACCGGGGGCAGCGCCTCCGGCACGGCCTCGAGCCCGATGCCCGCGGTGGCGGGCGTCGGCTCATCCACCCGCCGAAACAGACGCGAGTTCTGCATCCAGCGGTCGAGGCGGACTGAGAAGGGGAGATCGGCATGCCGGATGATCCCTCCGCCGGTGCGCGCCTCCAGGAGGCCCTGCGGCAGGGCAGTCACGCGGTCCACGTCCGGCGCCGAGCGGTCGATGACGGCAAGCTCGACTTCACGTACGTCTTCCAGGTAGTTGCTGCTGCCGCCGACGTCGATGGTCATCAGGCCCTCGTCAGCGAGGAGGCCGGTGACGAACTCGCCCGCCAGCAGCACGATCAGCCCCGCATGAAGCAAGACGATGCCGAAGCGCCTGGCGGTGAGTTTGAACCGCACCGCGTGCGCCGCGATCAGGTTGATGATCAGCAGGCCGGCGATCAGGTAGCCGCCCGGGAACGGCAGCGCCCCCGGGACGCGCGCGAGCTGCGGCGGAACGAACAACTGGAACTCGATCCACGCGATCGGGCTGCGGAAGTAGCCGTCAATCGTCTGCCAGATGCCCTGCGTCGACTGCGCGAGCGTTCCGGCGAAGATCAGCACCATGGACAGCGCAAACAGCAGCACCGTCAGCCGAAGCGACGCCAGCGGCACCAGGATGCGTCGGAGCATTGCGCTCAAGCACCCTCCTCGCCGGCTCCGTCACCACGGCGGCTGAAGGAGCGCGCAAACGCGTTCACCTGCGGCTCGAGCGCATCGGCCACCTGCGGTGGGGCAATCGCCTTGACGAACCAGGTGCGATCCGCCCCGGGCTCGAAGATGGCGGACCCCAGAAGGTGCATCTCATTCCCATGCAGGCGCATCGTGTGCCCCTGCATGCCATCGGCGGTGAACGCTTCGACCTGCGAAGCCAGCTCGGCGTCGGTGATCGGCGCGAGGCCCACCTGGCCGCGCCAGCGGTTCACGTTTGCCAGCAGGCCGCCGGTGTCGCCAGGGAAGACGGAGACGACCACCTCGACCGGCGCCGTCGCATCGCCCGCCTCGAACGTCGCCACGCGCATTGGGCGATCGCCCGGGACGCGTCGCCACCCTTCGGGCACCGCCCACGCGAGTTCCGCCTCGGGCCTCGCCTCCGCGGCGTGGTCATGTCCGTCGTCCGGTGAGTGGGACGCGGTGCCTGTCGCCGGCTCGGCCGGCTTTGCGACGGTATACGTGCGGATCTCGTCGTCACGATCGCAACCGAGGACGGCCGCGGCGAGCAGCATCACGAGGAGCAGGCGGACTTGCGGGGTGGTCGGCGGAATCATCCAGAAGGTACATACCGCGCCGGGTCGCATCGCGCCAATGCCCGGTATCGCGGCCATCAGTGCGCGCGACCATCGGCGGTGTCGGCGGTGGCGATGCGGTCGTCGTTCGTCGTCGGTGCCGCAGCAGCGTCGGCACGATCAGGCAGGTGCACGTCCGGCCCGACCTGCTCGAGAACGAGCTGCGCGTCGCCGGTGATGAGGCGCGCGCCGCGCGCGAAGGCGAGCCAGTTCCAGATCCAGTTCAGCGCCACGACCACGCGGTTGCGGAACTCGATCAGGAAGAGGATGTGCACGCCGCTCCAGAGGAGCCATGCGAGCAGCCCCGTGATGCGGCGTCCGCCGATCTGCGCGACCGCCCGGGCGCGGCCGATCGTCGCCAAGCTCCCCTTGTCCCTGTAGACAAAGGGCGGACGCGCGACGGTCGCACCGTAGGGCCAGACCTCGCGCGCGATGATCTGGCCTGCGTGCCGGCCACCCTGGAGCGCCCCCTGCGCCACGCCAGGCACCAGCTCGCCCGTGCCCGCCGACCGCGCCGCCGCCATGTCGCCGACGACGAAGACGTTCGGGTGGCCCGGCACGCTCAGGTCCGGCTCGACGATGACCTGGCCGCCGCGCGCCAGGGGCACATCGAGCGTCGTCGTGAGCGGGCTCGCCTTCACGCCGGCGGCCCAGAGCACGTTGCTCACCGGCAGGAACTCGCCGTTGATGTGGACGCCGCGCTCGCTCACGTCCGTGACAAGCGCGTTGAGCCGCACTTCCACGCCCAGCGCTTCGAGGTCATTGCGCGCCCGCTCGCTCAGTTCCGGGTGGAAGGCGGGGAGCAGCCGCTCGCCCCCCTCCAGCAGAAGCACGCGCGTGGTGCGCGTGTCGATGTTCCGGAAGTCCCGTGGGATCGTCTGGGCGGCGATCTCCTTGATCGCGCCCGCAAGCTCGACGCCCGTGGGGCCACCGCCCACGATGGCAAAAGTCAGCGCGGCGCGTCGGGCGTTCTCGTCGGCCTCGTACTCCGCGGCTTCGAAGGCGAGCAGGATGCGCCGGCGGATTTCCGTGGCGTCCTCGATCGTCTTCAGGCCCGGGGCATACCGCTCCCACTCGTTGTGGCCGAAGTAGGAGTGCGTCGCTCCGGCGGCGAGCACGAGCCAGTCGTACTCCACCCATCCCTGGCCGACGTAGAGCCTGCTGCGCTGGAGATGGACGCCGGTTACCTCGGCGAGCACGACCTGGCAGTTCTCCTGGTTGCGGAGCACACTGCGGATCGGGGAGGCGATGTCGGCGGGGGAGAGCGCCGCGGTCGCGACCTGGTAGAGCAGCGGCTGGAAGACGTGGTGGTTGCGCCGGTCGATGACGGTGACCTGCACGGGCGCGTCGGCCAGGGCCCGCGCCGCAGCGAGTCCGCCGAACCCGCCGCCGACGATGATGACGCGAGGCGGACGTGACATTCTGTCATTCATCGCGGACCCTTCCGGTTGCTACACATTAGGGGGTGTTTCGAAATCCGTCGTACGCGCTGTCGATGGGCGCCGAAACATGCCGATTGGGCGCCAATTTGTGTCGAGCGGCCTTGGCACGACAGCAAGCGAAGCTCCTCGCCCTGGTAAGGATGCCGCTCGCTGCCACAGGAGGGCGGCGCGTGCAGAAGGCGTCGCGGGGCGCGCCGTTTGCCGCTGGAAGGCGCTTCCCTTGTTCAGGGGGAAGTTGATTCAGTTTGGGGGCAAACTATCGTGCGGCGAACCTTTTCGCTCGCCAATGGTCTCCCGCGTCCGACAGATTCCTGATTACCACCGCCTCTGCGAGTTGTCGCGGCGGCTGCCGGCGCTGGACCCGGACGCGGTGCTCGCGTGCGCCACGATCCACGCGGTGGGCGTCGAGGTGCAGGCTGCGCTGGAGGCGAGCCTCGCGAAGCACGACATGTCCGAGGGACGGTTGCGCGTGCTCGTGCTCCTGCTGGATCAGGATCAGCCGATCCCGCACTCGGAGCTTGCCGATCTCTCCTGCGTGACGAAGGGGACGATCACCGGCCTGGTGGACAGCCTCGAACGCGACGGCTACGTCGAGCGCCAGCCGGACCAGGACGACCGGCGCGTCGTGAAGATTGCCCTGACCCGGGCCGGCCGCGCCGTGATCGACCGAATCCTCCCCGGCCACCTGACCCGCCTGTCGAAGATGATGCGCCGCCTCACCAAGCGCGAGCAGAAGTCCCTGATCGACCTGCTGACGAAGGTCCACGACGGACTGCCCGCCCTCCGCGAGTAACAGGCTCTCACCGCACGGAAGGAGTGTTCCGTACATCCGATGCTTCGCAGAACGATGAGAACCAAGCATCGCCGTGGCGCCCTGCGGCTCGTGGCCGCGGCGACGCTGCCGTTCGGCCTCGCCGGCTGCCTGAGCCTTCCCCAGCCGCCGCGCGACCTCGCGAGCCGTCACGTCGACACGCCGGAAGCCTTCGCGGCCGCCGCCGGGTCGCAATGGATCGGCGCGGGGTGGATCGGGGAGTTCAACTCCGACCAGCTCGTGGCGCTTGTGGAAGAAGCGCTTCGCCGCAACCCCGACCTCTACACCGCCGCCGCGCGCATCGAGGAGGCGGAGGCGCGCCTCCGCGTCGCCGGGGCGCTGCTTCGCCCGCAGCTCGACGGCTTCGGTGGCGCCAGCCGCGCCGACAACGGCATCACCGGGCCCGCCAACACATATGACCTGGGTCTCCAGGTCGGCTGGGAGATCGACCTCTGGGGTCGGCTCCGCTCCAGCCGCGCTGCGGCGACCAGTGTCGTCGAGGCGGCGGGACTCGATTACGTGCAGGCGCGCCACTCCCTGGCGGCGGCGGTTTCCGAGGCGTACTTCAGCATCATCACCGCGCGCGAGCAGCTCGCGATCGACCGGGAGCTGCTTGCGGTGGAGCAGTTCACCGCGGAGACGACGCGTCAGCGCGTGGCGGCGGGCGTGGCGATCTCGCTGGACGAGGATCTTGCGGTCGCGAACGTGGCATTGGCCGAGGCGGCGATCCAGCAGAGCCTGTCGGCGCTCCAGGAGTCACAGCGGGCGCTGGAGATCCTGCTGGGTCGCTATCCGTCGGGCGTGCTCGATCCGAACGAGGGGTTGCCGGCAGTGCCGGGGCCGGTGTCGACCGGGGTGCCGTCGGAGTTGCTGGAGCGGCGCCCCGACGTGCTGGCTGCGGCTCGGCGGGTAGATGCAGCCTTCTACAACGTGCAGCAGGCGCGGGCGGCGCGATTGCCGTCGCTGACGCTCAGTTCCTCCGTCGGGACGCTGCTGGATCCGGACGAGCTCTTCTGGTCGATCGCGGGCGACATCTTCGCGCCGATCTACACCGGTGGCCGTCTGCGCGCCGAGGTGGAGGCCGCCGGCGCGCAGCAGCGGCAGGCGCTGGGGCAATACGCGTCAACGGCGCTGGAGGCATTCCGCGAAGTGGAGACGGCGCTGGCGAACGAGCAGTACCTCGCAGCGCAGGAAGCGGAACTCGCCACGGCAAGCGAGCGGCTGCGCCGGGCGAGCCAGACGGCCGACAACCGGTACCAGAACGGCGTCATGACGATCCTGGAGCTCATCCAGGTGCGCCGCCAGGACTTTCAGACGCGATCGCAGCTTCTCGGCGTGCGGTTCGAGCGGCTGCGCCAGCGCCTGAACCTTTACCTGGCGCTGGGCGGCCGATTCACACCCCCGAAAGCGGACAGGCGCAGCAGCAGGACAGACAGGAGCCCGACAATGGCTGAAGAAGTTCCCTCCCATCCTCCGGTACCGGAGCGTCGGCGCAAGCGAAGGCAGGTTGCGCACCTGATTCGGCAGGGGGTGCCGATCGTGGTGCTGCTGGTGGTGCTGCTTGGCGTGTGGCTCTACTGGAACGAGGCGGACCATGCCCCGGGCCCCGCCGAGGCGATGGGGCCGCAGGGCCCGCTGCCGGTGAGCGCGATCGTCGTCGAGCCGCGCAACGTGCCGATCCAGGCGCAATACCTGGCCCAGACGGAGGAGTCGCAGACGGTGCCGATGCGGGCACGCGTCAGCGGCTTCCTCACGGAGCGCGGCTTCCAGGAAGGGGAGGCGGTCGAGCAGGGGCAGTTGCTGTTCCGCATCGATCCCCGCCCCTTCGAGGTCACGCTCGCCCAGGCCCAGGCGCAGCTCAGCGCCGCCGAGGCGAGGCTCCAGCGCGCCAACCAGCAGCTTCGGCGCTTCGAGGAGCTCGCCACGCAGCAGTCGGCGGCCGCCAACGAGTTGGAGCAGTGGCAGGAGGAGCAGCAGGTGGCCGCGGCCGAGGTGGAGGTGCAGCAGACGCGGATCGCGCAGGCGGAGCTGGATCTGGGCTACACCACGATCCAGGCGCCGATCGACGGCGTCATCGGGCAAAGCCTCCAGGACGTGGGGAGCTACATCAACCCGGTCGGCGGGGATGCACTCCTGGCGACGGTGCGGCAGGTGGATCCGCTCTTCGTCCGGTTCTCGGTGAGCGAGCGCGACCTCCTGGACTGGCAGCGCATGACGGCGAGCGGCGCCATCACGAACGTGCCGGTGGACCAGCTCGAGGTGGAGGTCGTGCTTCCCGACGGGCGCGTCCATCCTCACCTGGCGCGGATCGACTTCGTGGACGTCGCCGTCGATCCGACGACCGGAACCGCCGTGGTGCGGGCCACGGTGCCCAACCCCGAGGGGTCGCTGCTGCCGGGACAGTTCGTGCATGTGCGGATCAGCGGCGTGGAGCGGGTCGATGCGATGCTCGTACCGCAGTCGGCGGTCATGCAGATGCCGACGGGGTCTGCGGTATATGTGGTCGACGCGAACGGCACGGCGCAGATTCGGCCGGTGACGGTGGGTCAGTGGCAGGGGCAGGACTGGATCATCGAGACCGGCCTGGAGCCGGGCGATCGAGTCATCGCCTCCCACATGCTGCAGGTGCGGCCGGGCATGCCGGTCGATCCGCAGATCGAGTCGATCTCCGCGGCGGGTGATCCGGCGACGCGCCCGACGACCGCGCCCGCGTCGGGGCAGTGAGAGTGAACAAAGCCGGTGGGCGAGGGCCTGCCTGAAGGATCCCAGATGTTTTCGCGCTTCTTCATTGACAGGCCGGTCTTCGCGAGCGTTCTCTCGCTGCTGATCCTGATTGCGGGCGGCGTGGCGATCTTTGTGCTGCCGGTCGCCCGCTACCCGGAGATCACGCCGCCGACGATCCAGATTATGGCCAACTACCCCGGCGCCAACGCCGAGACGGTGGCGCAGTCGGTGGCGGCGCCGATCGAGCAGGAGCTCAGCGGCGTCAACAACCTGATCTACTTCAGCTCGAGCTCGTCGAACAGCGGCGCGGTGTCGATCACGGCGACGTTCGAGATCGGCACCGACCAGGATCTGGCGGCGGTCGAGGTGCAGAACCGGCTGTCGGCGGCCGAGCCGCGCCTTCCGCAGGAGGTGGTGCGGCAGGGGATCACGGTGGTGAAGGCTTCGAGCAACATCCTGGGCGTCTTTACCATCCAGGACGAGTCGGGCACCTACGACGACACGTACCTTGCGAACTTCGCGACGATCAACCTGCTCGACCGCATCAAGCGCGTCGAGGGGGTGGGCGACGCGCAGGTCTTCGGCTCGCGCGAGTACTCGATGCGGATCTGGATCGACCCCGACAAGCTCGCGGTGCGCGGGCTGACGGTCTCCGAGGTCGCCGCCGCCGTTCGGGAGCAGAACGCGGTCTTTCCCGCCGGGACGATCGGGCAGCAGCCGGTGGAGGGGGAGGTGCAACTCACGGTGCCGGTACTCACGCGCGGGCGCCTCACGGAGCCGGCGGAGTACGAGAACATCGTCCTGCGCGCCGGGGCGGACGGCACCATCCTGCGGCTGAAGGATGTGGCGCGGATCGAACTGGGCTCGCAGAGCTACAGCATGTTCGGCCGGGTCAACGGGGAGCCGACGGCGCTGATGCCCATCTACCTCCAGACCGGGGCAAACGCGCTGAACGTCATGGATGCCGTTCGCGCCGAGCTGGAAGCGGCCTCGGCAACCTTCCCGGCGGGCGTCACGTGGTCGGCGCCGTACGACTCGACGGACTTCATCCGGGAGTCGATCGTCGAGGTGATCAAGACGCTGCTCGAGGCGGTGGCGCTGGTTCTGATCGTGGTCTTCCTGTTCCTCCAGAGCTGGCGTGCGACGCTGATCCCGCTGCTGGCGGTGCCGGTGGCGATCGTGGGCGCCTTCGCCGGGATGCTGGCGCTGGGGTTCTCGATCAACACGCTCACGCTGTTCGGCCTGGTGCTGGCGATCGGCATCGTGGTGGACGACGCGATCGTGGTGGTCGAGAACGTCGAGCGGATCATGCACGAGGAGCGGATCGGCCCGCGCGAGGCGACCATCCGGGCCATGCGCGAAGTCAGCGGCGCGCTCATCGCCATCGTGCTCGTGCTCTCGGCGGTCTTCGTGCCGGTGGCCTTCCTCGGCGGAATGACCGGGCAGCTCTACAAGCAGTTCGCGGTGACGATCGCCATCTCCGTGGCGATCTCCGGCCTGGTCGCGCTGACGCTCAGCCCAGCGCTGTGCGCGATCCTGCTGAAGCCGGGGCACGGCGGGCGGAAATGGTTCTTCTTCCGCTGGTTCGACGCGGGATTCAACGCGATCACCCGCGGGTACACCGGCGGGGTGAGGATGGCAATCTCGAGCTCGCTCGTGACGGTGATCATCTTCGGCCTGCTCTGCCTGGTGATGTACCGAATGCAGCAGCGCGTGCCGACGGGCTTCCTGCCGGACGAGGACCAGGGGTTCGTCATCGCGGCAGTGTCATTGCCGGAGGGGGCCAGCGCCGAGCGCACCGACCGGCTGATCCGGCAGACGGAGCAGTTCCTGATGGAGCATCCGGCGGTGAAGAACGTCACGCTCCTGGGCGGACTGGATCTCCTGAGCGGGGGGACGACGTCCACGAACGCCGCGTCGATGTTCATCAGCCTGGTGCCGTTCGAGGAGCGGCAGGATCCGGGCATGAGCTCGCAGGCGGTGGCGGGGGCGGTGATGGGACGATTCATGATGGCACCCGATGGGATGGTGCTGGCGTTCAACCCGCCCCCGGTGCAGGGTCTGGGCGTGCGCGCCGGATTCACGATGGAGCTCCAGCAGCGGGGCGGCGGGACGATCGCCGAGCTCAACGACGTCACCAACGACTTCGTGGCCGCGGCGAACCAGGACCCGGTTCTGGAGACGGTCCGCGGGACACTGCGCGTCGCGCTGCCGCAGCTTTTCGTCGACCTGAACCGCGAGAAGACGAAGATGATGGGCGTCGCCGTCGGGGACGTTTTCGAGACGCTGCAGGCCTACATGGGTACGCTCTACGTGAACGACTTCGCCCAGTACGGGCGCGTCTGGCGGGTGCAGCTCCAGGCGGAGTCGGCCTTCCGCGACAACCCGGACGACATCAACCGCGTCTATGTCCGCAACAGCGAGGGAGGCATGGTGCCGCTCTCCGGCCTCGTGGACACGCGCTTCGTCACGGGGGCGAACGTGGTCACCCGGTTCAACGGGTTCCCCTCGGTGCAGATCACCGGCTCGCCGGTCGTGGGCGAGAGCAGCGGCGCCGCCATCGACCGGGTGACGCAACTCGCGGCGGACAACCTCCCGCCCGGCTACGGCTTCTCCTGGAGCGGGGCGACTTACCAGGAGATCAAGGCGGGCAACCAGGCGCCGATCGTTCTGACGTTCGGTCTGGTGGTCGTCTTCCTGGTCCTTGCGGCGCAGTACGAGCGGTGGTCGCTCCCGATCGTCGTGCTGCTGGCGGTGCCGATCGCAATCCTCGGCGCCCTGATGGCCGTCTCGCTGCGCGGGCTGACGCAGGACATCTACTTCCAGATCGGCCTGCTCACGCTGGTGGGGCTGTCGGCGAAGAACGCGATCCTGATCGTGGAGTTCGGGGCCAGCCTGGTGCGTCGCGGCGTGCCGCCGGTGGAGGCGGCGCTGGAGGCGGCGCGGCTGCGTTTCCGGCCGATCGTCATGACGTCGCTGGCGTTCATCCTTGGCGTGGTTCCGCTCGCGGTGGCGAGCGGGGCGGGCGCGGCGTCGCGTCACTCGATCGGCACGGGCGTGATCGGCGGGATGCTGGCGTCGACGTTCATCGCGATCTTCTTCGTTCCGGTCTTCTTCGTGCTGATCCAGCGCTTCTCTCCGGCGCGACGCCACAAGCAGCGCCCGGCGGAGCCCGAGCCGGCGCCAACGACGGCCTGAGCCGCAGCGCCGCGCGCCGTCATCCCTTCATTCCCGTGGTTGCGATCCCCTCCACGAACGTCCGCTGCGCCAGGAAGAAGAGGAGGATCACCGGTGCGATCACGATGAGGCCGGCGGCCATCAGCAGGTTCCACTGCGTGCCCGCCTGGGTCTGGAAGTTCTGGAGCCCCAGGGCCAGCGTGAACTGGCTTGGCCGCTGGAGGTAGACGAGCGGGCCGAGGAAGTCGTTCCACGCGTACATGAACGTGAAGAGCGCGACGACGACGAGCGCGGGGCGCGAGAGGGGGAGGATGATCCGCCAGTAGATGCCCAGCTCGCTGCACCCGTCGATGCGCGCCGCGTCGGAGAGCTCCTGCGGGATGGTGCGGAAGAACTGGCGCAGGAGGAAGATGTTGAAGGCATTGCCGAACCACATGGGCAGCCAGAGCGGGCGCAGCGTTCCGAGGAGCTGGAGGGGCGTGTTGTCGCCGATCCACCGGAAGAGGCTGAAGGTGCTGACCATGATGACCGGGAAGGGGATCATCATGGTTCCGAGCATGAGGGCGAAGAGCACGCCGCGGCCCCGGAATGGGATGCGCGCGAAGGCATACGCCGCCAGGCTGCTGGAGAGGAGCGTGCCGGCGACGCTCAGCAGCGCGACGAGGAGCGTGTTGCGCGCGAAGAGGGCGAAATCGAGGTTGGGGAGGGAAAAGATGTCCCGGTAATTGTCGAGTCGCACCTCGCGCGGGATGAATCGCGGCGGATACTCCACCGCCTGCTCCACGGGCTTCAGGCTCGTCGAGATCATCCAGACCAGCGGCAGGACGAACCCGGCGCAGATCATCAGCAGGGCGATGTGAACCACCAGGTGCCGGACGAAGCGTGCGCTCCGGGCGCGCGGGCGCGACGCCACGGGCGCGGAGCGCTCCGGCGGGGGCGCCTTGGAAGGGTGAGGGATGGGGCGTGACGCCGTGGTCAATCGTCTCCTTCAGGACATCTCGTAGTGCACCCATCGCCGCGCTGACCAGAAGGCGAGCGCGGTCAGGGCGAGGATGATCAGAAGCTGCACCCACGCCATGGCGCTGGCGTACCCCATCTTCAGGTAGGTGAAGGCGTTGTCGTACAGGTACATCGTGTAGAAATAGGTGGCGCGCCCCGGCCCGCCGTTGGTCATGATGTACGGCACCGCGAAGACCTGGAGCGTGGCGATGATTGCCATGATCAGGTTGAAGAAGATCACCGGCGAGAGCATCGGGAGCGTCACGTGCCACAGGCGACGCCACCCCGTCGCGCCGTCGATGGCCGCCGCCTCGTAGAGCTGCCGGGGAACGTCCTGGAGGCCGGCGAGGTAGATGACGACGGTGTGGCCGACCGACCAGAGGCTCATGAACGCCAGGGCCGGCATCGCCCAGCGCGGGTCGGTCAGCCAGCCGGGGCCGTTGACGCCGAGCAATCCGAGGCCGGCGTTGATGAGCCCGAGCCTCGCGTTGAAGAGCCAGAGCCAGAGCATCGCGCTAGCGACGATGGGGATGAGCGAGGGGAGGAAGATGATCGTCCGGTATATTCCCTGGCCTGGCGTGGGCACGTTGAGCAGCAGCGCCAGCCCCAGCGCGACCAGCAGCCCCGCGGGCAGCGCCATCGCTGCGTACCAGCCGGTGTTGCGCAGCGTCCGCCAGAACACCTCGTCGGCGAAGAGTTCTTCGTAGTTGCGCAGGCCCGCCCAGACCGGCGGCTGGAGGAGGCTGTAGTCGCAGAAGCTGTAGTAGAGCGACAGGGCGATAGGTAGGAGCATGAAGATGCAAAACCCCGCGAGCCACGGCGCGAGGAACGCAAGGCCCTTCAGCATCATTCTCCGGTCGGCCGAGATCATCGCCCGCGCCAGCTTACGCCTTTGCGCCGCTCGCGAAAGTCCCGCTCGCGTCCGGCCCAGCGCCGGGAGGCCGCGCTATCGTTGGCAACGCTCCGACACCCAATCCCGACGATGTTCCGAAGTTTCCAGATGCGCCAGTCACGTTTCCTGATCCTGCTGGTCCTCCTCGCCATGGCCTCGATCCAAGCCCGTGCCCAGACCTCGCCCACCGCCGTGCCGGGCGAACTGGGCGATTACCCCGTCGTGCCGGTCCCGTTCCATCACGTGAAGGTGGAGGGCGGCTTCTGGGGTCCGCGGTTCGAGACCAACCGCCGCGTGACCATTCCCTACGACTTCGCCCGCTGCGAGGAGACGGGCCGCATCGACAACTTCTCCAAGGCCGGCGGGCTCATAGAAGGAGCGTTCCGGGGCATCCGCTACGACGACTCGGACGTGTTCAAGGTGATCGAGGGCGCCGCGTACTCGCTCGCGACGCACCCGGACCCGCAACTCGAGGCGTATCTCGACGACCTGATCGCCAAGATCGCCGCCGCACAGGAGCCGGACGGATATCTCTTTACCTGTCGGACGATCGACCCGGAGAACCTCCCGCGCGACGTTGGCGCGGAGCGGTGGAGCTTCCTGGCGCAGAGCCACGAGCTTTACAACGTCGGCCACATGTACGAGGCGGCGGTGGCGCATTACCTCGTTACGGGCAAGCGCTCGCTGCTGGACGTTGCGCTGAAGAACGCGGATCTCGTCGCCCGCACCTTCGGGCCGGGCGAAGGGCAGCTTCGCGACGTGCCGGGGCACCAGGAGATCGAGATCGGCCTCATCCGGCTCTACCGCGTCACCGGAGAGCGAAAGTACTTTGACCTGGCCAAGTTCTTCCTCGACGAGCGCGGCCGCAGCGGCACCGACGACCCGGGCAGCATTTATCGCCAGGCGCACAAGCCGATCCTCGAGCAGGAGGCGGCAGTAGGGCACGCCGTCCGGGCCATCTACATGTACACGGCGATGGCGGATGTGGCCGCGATGACCGGCGATGCCGATTACCGCGCCGCTCTCGACCGCCTCTGGCAGGACGTCGCGGGCGGCAAGACATACATCACGGGCGGCGTCGGCTCCCAGCGCGGCGGCGAGGCGTTCGGCGATCCGTACCAGCTTCCGAACGCCAGCGCCTACAACGAGACCTGCGCCGCCATCGCCAGCGCAATGTGGAATCACCGCATGTTCCTGCTGACCGGTGAGGGGAGATACCTCGATGTGCTTGAGCGCGTGATCTACAACGGCTTCCTCTCCGGCGTGAGCCTCGAGGGAAACAGCTTCTTCTATCCCAACCCCCTGGCCCACGACGGGCGGACGAGCTTCAACCACGGCCGCGCGGGGCGCAGCCCGTGGTTTGGCACATCCTGCTGCCCGGTGAACGTCGCGCGCTTCGTCCCCTCCATCGCCGGGTACATCTACGCGGCGCTCCCGGAAGGGGAGGGAGGCGGCCAGCTTTTCGTCAATCTCTTCATCCAGGGCTCGGCCCGCGTTGAGCTGGGCGGGCAGGTGGTCACCCTCGAGCAGGAGACGCACTACCCCTACGACGGCAACATCCGACTCCGCGTGGACCCGGAGCAGGCGGGCGAGTTCACGCTGAACCTGCGCATCCCCGGCTGGGCGCGAGGCGAACCGGCTCCGACCGACCTCTACCGCTACGTCGGCAATGAGCCGGCGGGCGAAATGTTCCGGCTTACGGTCAACGGCGAGGAGATCGATGCTCCGGTGCAGAACGGCTTTGCGCGGATCACGCGATCATGGGCCGCCGGGGATGAGGTGCGCCTGGAGCTGCCCATGTCCGTCCGGCGTGTCGTGGCGCACGAGAGCGTGGCCGCCGATCGCGGTCGCGTGGTGCTGGAGCGGGGGCCGATCGTCTATTGCCTCGAGGGCGTCGATCACGCCGATGGACGCGTCGCTGGGCTCATCCTGCCCGACGAGGCGCGCGTCAGCGTCGAGCCGCGTCCCGACCTGCTGGGAGGCGTGACGGTGCTGACGGCAGACGGTCTCGAGCGGACGCGCAACGACGATGGTGAGGTGGTCGAGCCGCCGGCGACGCTGACGTTCATCCCTTACTACGCGTGGGCGCACCGCGAGATGGAGGGACGCGCGCCGGCGATGGCCGTCTGGGTGGCACGCACACCGGAGGCCGCCGAGATCCCGCCGGCTCCGACCATCGCCTCGCGCTCGGCGGTGAGCGCGAGCCATGTCTATGGCGGCGACTCGCTGACGGCGGTGAACGACCAGGTCATTCCCGGCCCCGATCGTCATCCGGGTGAGCACGACATCCCACGCTTCACGTGGTGGCCCCGGCAGGGGACCGACGAGTGGATCCAGCTCGACCTTGCGGAGCCGGCAACGGTCTCGGCGGTGGAGGTCTGGTGGTACGACGACACCGGCCGCGGACAGTGTCGCCCACCGGTATCGTGGCAACTCCTCTACCGGACCGGTGGCGAATGGAAGCCGTTGCCGGCGGAGGCATATCCGGCCGAGAAGGGCGGCTTCAGCCGCGTCACCTTCGAGCCGGTCGAGGCCGAGGCGCTGCGGATCGAGGCGCGCCTCCAGCCCGGCTTCTCCAGCGGACTCCTGGAGTGGAGCGTGGAGTGATACCGATGGCCACAAAAGGGCGACTCCGGACGTCACGAGTCGCCAGCGACCACGCTCTGGTCGCTGGGCAGCCGTGATGCCGCAATTCCGTTGCCTGCTTGACCAGGGCGGCGTTATTCGGCCTCCTCGCGCAACTGGGCGCGGGCGACGTGCGGATTGTCTGATCCGACCTCGCCTGAATGAGTGGCGGCATGCGGCCGCGCCTGCTGAAGGCGCGGCCGTTTGAGTTCGTGGCTGAAAAGCGGAATGATATCGCAATCATGACCAAGCCTTTGTGCCTGTGCGGTTTGTCTGGCCTGCTCGCGGCCCTGTTGTTCCTCCCTGCCGCGGCGGGGGCCCCCCGGCAGGAGGCCGGCGGAAGCGAGGCGGTTGCGATCTTCGACGGGGAGTCACTCGAGGGATGGCATGGGATCGGCACGGTCGATCCGCGCGCGCTGGTGTCGATGGATCCGGGGGAACGGCAGAGCCGCATCGACGCATGGACGCAGGAGGCGCGCCGGCACTGGAAGGCCGAGGAGGGCGTGCTCGTGTCCGACGGCACAGGCCCCTTCCTCGCCACGGACAAGCACTACGGCGATTTCGAGCTGGAGCTGGAGTACGCCATCGCCCCGGGCGCCGATTCCGGCGTCTACCTTCGCGGCAGCCCGCAGGTGCAGATTTGGGATCACGCCGATGAGTCGAAGTTCGCCGCCGGCGCGGACAAGGGGTCCGGCGGGCTCTGGAACAACACGCCGGGCGAGCCAAGCCGGTTTCCGCTGGTGGTGGCCGACAACCCGCCCGGGGAGTGGAACAAGCTGCGCGTGATCATGGTCGGCTCCTACGTCACCGTCTGGCTGAACGACCAGCTCGTCGTCGATCACGCCATCTTCGAGAACCTCTACGACAGCCGCAGGCCCGAGGGCGAGCGCCGGCCCGTGCTGCGGGAGGGCTCGATCATTCTCCAGACGCATGGCGGGGAGACGCGGTGGCGCAACATCACCCTGCGCGACATCGCGCCGGCCGAGGCGAACGCGCTCTTGGCAAATGGCGGCCCGGAGCGCGGCAAGGAGATGGAAGCCGGCTGGCAGTCCCTCTTCAACGGCGAGGACTTCACGGGCTGGCGCGGGCCGACGGACGAGAACGGCATCGAAGATGGCGCGATCCTCTCGCGGCACGGAGCCATCTACACGGAGGAGACGTTCGACGACTTTAAGGTGCGCTTCGAGTTCCAGCTCCCCGAGCGCGGCAACAACGGCCTGGCGATCCGCTATCCCGGGCAGGGCGACCCGGCATACGAGGGGATGTGCGAGCTCCAGGTGCTCGACACGCCGAGCTACGGGGGGCAGATCCACCCCCAGCAGGCGCACGGCAGCGCTTATGGCATGGTCGCCGCCCACCAGGGATACCTGCGCCCCGTCGGCCAGTGGAACTACCAGGAGGTGACGGTGAAGGGAAGCACGATCCGCGTCGAGCTCAACGGCTTTGTCATCCTCGACACCGACCTCGCCAACGTCGCCGACCCGATGCACCCGATCGAGAACTTCACCGGCCGCACGCGCACCCAAGGCCACTTCGGCTTCGCCGGCCACGGCGACCCGGTGAAGTACCGGAACATCCACATCAGGCGGCTCTGAGCGGCGGAGAGGGCAGACGGCGTTCGAGCGACCTCGCAAGCGTAGCCGGGCCACGACTCTCTTCTGCTCACATCTCTTACCTCTTATCTCTCATTTCCGCCCCATGCACGAACTGACCTACGAACCGCCGACGGCAGGCAGCGCCGACGGGCGGCGCTTCGCGTGCTGGCTCGCCGCGGAGACGCTCGTCATATTCGTCGCGATGGGCCTCGGGTACATCCCGCCGCTCATCGAACTGGTACGCGGGAACCGCCTCGCCGCAGCCTTCCAGACGTTCCCGTTCCCTACCGGTAGTCTGAACGACCTTGTCGCCGTCAGGTTCATCGGCAGCGTCCTGGCAGTGATGGGCGGACTGCTGGGACTTGCGGGAACGATTTACTGGATGGCGATTCGGCGCCCCTTCGCCGCGCTGATCGCCGCCGGTCCCGTTGCCCTCGGGATCGAGGAGCTGCTTTACTGGACGTGGTACTTCGTGCAGTTCGACATGGCCGAGCTGGAAATCATGTCACGGGCCCTGCCGCCGCTCGGCTACATCCTCTTGGGCCTGCTCCTCCTCACCCCCACCTCCCGCCGCCTCCTCCGACCCACGACCACCACCACCACCACCCACACCGGCAACCCGGCGGCGGGGGAGGCGTAACCGCGCCTTCTGTCGCGGTTTGTTGTTCCGGACCTGCGGCACGTGGTGCCGCGGCTAATTGGGGAGGACGCCTCCAACTCCGTCTCCCACCAAACTTCCAACTCCCAACTCCGTGCTCATCCGTAGCTGAACGCTCCGGCCTTCAGGGGCGCAAAACGAAAAGCCCGGCCCACGAACGGGCCGGGCTTCGTGCTGCATGAACGGGCCGACTCAGGCGAGCTTGTACGCGCCCGGGATCGGCGTGTCCATCTGCGGGGCCGAGCCGAACTGCGGATCGTCCGGCCCGAGCTTCTGCTGGCTCTGGTTCAGCGCCCAGTCCCAGTCCACCTTCTTGCCGGAGTAGGCGCTCTCGCGGCCCATGATCGCCATCAGCGTGCTCTCGGCGATCTGCCGGCTCTCGTTGATGTGGCGCCCGCCGCGGATCGCCTCGATCAGGTCGGTGTGCTCGCCCACGTACGGGTAGGCGTCCTTGGCGGTCATCTTCTCGATCACCTGCCCGTCGTGCGTGCGAATCTCGAGGCTGCCGGGGTTGATGTCGGCCACGCCCTTCTCACAGACGATCCGGTTGGCGACGCGCGTGTCGGTCTCGGCGATCTTGCGGCTGGTGAACTGCACGCGGACGTCCGGCTCGAACACGTACTCGACGCTGAAGTGGTCGTAGCTCGGGCCGTAGATCTCCGTCTCCGTCAGCGCGATCTTCCCGCCCGTGGCGTACGCGCTCTTGGCCGGGCCGAACAGCCAGTGGAGGACGTCGATGTTGTGCACCGACTGCTCGACGATGTGGTCGCCGGCGAGCCAGGGGTAGTGCGGCCAGTTGCGGCACTGCTGCTCCATCTCGGTGGCGCCCTCGTCGGCAAGCTTCACCCAGGCCGGCCCCGCCATGTAGTAGGCGAACCCGCCCGTCGGCTTGCCAAGCTTCCCTTCCTTGATGTAGTTGATCCCCTGCACGAAGTTGTCGGCGCGGCGGTAGATCGTGCCGGTGACGACGGAGATCTTCTTCTCGTCGGCCAGCTTGCCCGTCTCGATGATGTGCCGCACGCCGGTGGAGTCGACGGCGACCGGCTTTTCGAAGAAGCAGTGCTTGCCGGCCTCGATCGTCTCCCGGAAGTGCTGCGGGCGAAAGCCGGGCGGGGTGGCGAGGATGACGTAATTGACCGCGGGATGGTGGATCACCTTCTTGTAGGCGTCGAACCCGACGAAGCAGTCAGCGTCGCCCGCGCTGAACTTCTCGGTGCCTTCCTTCGCCAGGATGCCGCGCGACTGGTCGAGGTGGTCCTGGAACAGGTCGCCCAGCGCCACGACGCGCACGCCGGGAGCGGCCTTGAGCGCATCCTTGGCGGCGCCCGTCCCGCGCCCGCCGCAGCCCACGAGGCCGACGCGGATCTCGTCGCTGCCCTGCACGAACGCGCCGGCGGACACGGCGCTGAGCCCGGTCGCCAGCGCAGTGGCGCCCGCGGCGGAGGAGATGATGAAGTCACGTCGGGTGGTAGGGGTCTTCATAAGTGAACTCATTCTGGGTTCTGGCTCGAACGCCGGGAAGCGGAACGACCGGGACATGCCGGGCGCAAGGCCCATCTTCGGGAGGATAGTGAAAGTCAGCCAACTGTAGAAGCAGGGGCCTCCGGCCGGAGCCCCAGCACCTCGTCCATCTGTTCGGAGATGCGCCGCATCTGCTCGCGGTCGCCGCCGGCAACCTCGGCGGCGGCCCAGCCGACGAAGCCGATCTCCTGGAGCGACGCCCGAACCGCGGGCCAGTCGACCGCCCCCTGCCCGATCGGGCAGAATCCATCTTTCGGGCTCCAATCCTTCACGTCCAGCTTAACAATGCGCCGTCCGAGCGTGAGAATCCACTCCGCAGGCGGGCCGTAACGCTGGTGATTGCCGATGTCGAAGTGTACCCCGACGAGGGGACTGTCGAACCGGTCGATGAATGCCGCCAGGGCGTCGGCGGACTGGCTGTCGGGGCCGTCGTGGTCGTAGAACATCCGGTTCCAGACATTCTCGATCGCGATTCGCACGCCCAGGAAGCCCGCCAGGGGGAGACACTGCCGAATGGCGGCCTCGGCACGATCGGCAATCTCAGCCTCCGTTCCATCCTGCCCGTGGCCCGGCACCAGGAGCACCGAGTCGCCACGCACGAGCCAGCACTGGCGGATCGCCTCCAGCATGTGACCGACGGCTTCGTCGCGCGTCGCCTCTTCAGGCGAGGACATGCGGATCTGCCAGTGCTTGTCGTTCACGACGCCCTCGATGGGCAACCCAGTTTGGGCGGAGGCGGCGAGGCACTCGGCCTTGTCCTGGCCGCCGGGCGCGTCGAGCTCCACCCCGTCGAAGCCGACGTCCTTCAGGATGCGGAACTTCTCGACGATCGGGATGTCCTCGCTGAACATGCCCAGCTTCAGGCTCTTGAAGATCCGCCTGCCCGCAGGTGGTTCGGGAGTCTCGCGGGCCTGAGCATGCGACGCAAGTGCAGGCACGGAGACACCAAGTCCGCCCGCCGTGGCGGCGAGTGACGCGGCGATGACGGCGCGGCGGGAGGGTGGAGGTGTCGACATGGCTGAGGTGAGGTCAGTCCGGGATGATTCGCAGTGGATCGCCATCCTGAAGGCGGTAGATGCGGAAGTCGCTGTCGAGCGTGAAGACTTCACGGAGGCCGGTGACCTCGGCGGCGGCGACGATGGAGGCGTCGGCGAGGTCCATGGGGAGGTTCTGGTACTGAGCCATGAGAGCGGCCATGCGGATGGCTTCACCATCTGAATGGTCGTGAAGTCGAAGGCTTCCGTCGCTCAACATCTCCCAGAGCTGATTTTGAAACCGGTGTCCGCCGTTGCGGCCGAGGATGTGCATCGCCTCGGCCAGGCAGGGCCACGTAGTCGTCAGAGGCAGGCGAGCTGACGAGAACACGGACTTGCAGACGGCTCGGTGCGCCTGCTTCCTGTCGATGAGTGCCACGAGCGGTCCGGCATCGCAGAGCATGCGGTCGTTACTCCACCTCGATGCCCTGTTTGCGCATCTTCTCGATCAGGATCTGCTCGAACTCGGTAGGAGGTCTGTTGCTCGGCTCGCGAACAAGCTTCTCGGTCTCCTCGAGCCACGCCTCCGCCCTCTTCCGAAGCTCGGCCTGCTCGTCATCAGACATCTTGGCGCCTTCGGCCGGGCGCTCCTCCAGCACGATCACGCGCACACGCCGGCCCGCGAGCTCTTCGCCCCGGGCGAGAACTTCCTCCCAGGTCCCTTCGATCGTCTGGGGCTTGGCAACCATCCCTGCATCATACCACATGCCTCACCGATCCACCGGGGGGAGGCCTGCTTCGTGCGGGCCGCGCGCGGCGTCGGCCGGAGCCACTTCGAACCCGCGATCCATCGAGGCGTCCTCCTCCGGCCGGCGCTGGCGGAAGAAGAGGATGAAGAGCACCATCACCACCGCCGCCATCACCGCAGGGTAGATCCAGAAAGTCGACCAGCCTTCGGTTCCGGTGACGGTGCGGTTGAAGAGCCGCTGGCCGAGCTGGGCGCCGATGAGCATGCCCACGCCCTGGGTCACGAGCACGAGCAGGCCCTGCGCCTGTCCACGGATCTTCGGACCGCTCTGCTCGTCGGTGTAGATCTGCCCGGTCACGAAGAAGAAGTCGTAGCAGATGCCGTGCAGCAGGATGCCGCCCAGGATCAGCAGGTAGGCGACGCTCGTGCTCGACTCCGCGGCGCCGGCGAACAGGCCGTAGCGCAGCACCCAGGCCGCCATTCCGACGGCGAGCATCCACTTCACGCCGAGGCGCGCGAAGAAGAGGGGCATCGCCAGCATGAAGACGACCTCCGACACCTGCCCGAACGACATGTAGAAGCCCGTCCGAGCGATCGGCTCGCCCGTCGCCGGATCGATGCCGGCGTTGAAGGCGCCCGAAGCCGTCGCGAAGGTCGCCGCGAACGAGTAATAGAGGGCCAGGGGGATGCAGATCAGCAGCGACGCCGCGATGAAGACGGCGTAGCTCGGGCTCCGGAACAGGCGCAGCGCGTCCAGCCCCACGACCGAGCCGATCGTCACGCGCTCGCCGCGCAGCGGCGGGGCGGTGTGCGGAAGGGTGAAGCTGTAGATGCCCAGCACCACCGCTGCGGCGCCGGCGACGTAATACTGGTTCGCGGACTGGTCGAACGCCAGGAGGCTGATCGTCCACCCGGCGAGGATCCAGCCGATCGTGCCGAACACGCGGATGATCGGGAAGACCTTCTGCCCGTTGACGATGTGGTGGAACGCGACGGTGTTGGTCAGGCCCAGCGTCGGCATGAAGAAGAGCATGTGCAGGAGGAGGATGCCGATGAACATCCACCCCGCGGTCTGCGGCGCGAGGAACATGACCAGCCCGCCGAGCAGGTGCATCACGCCGAGAACGCGCTCCGAGCTGAAGAAGCGGTCGGCGATCAGACCGAGGAAGAACGGAGAGATGATCGCGGCGATCGGGCCGACGGAGTAGGCGTTGCCGATCTGGTCGGCCATCCCGCTGGTGGCCATGTACGGGCCGGTCGTGACGTACCAGGCGCCCCAGACGAAGAACTCCAGGAACATCATGATCCCGAGCCGGACATTGACGGCGCCGGTGGGGGAGGGGGGGGCGGCTGGGGGTGCTTGGGTCATGGGGTCCGGAAAGATACTGGATTTCAAGCCGATCGCCAGAATCCCCCGTATCCGGGACGCCATCCTGGCCAACCCGTGTCTGTGGGGGAGCGATGCGGTGCGCTTGTTGTCAGTCCGGTACCATCATCGCGGGGTCGCCCGCGACTCCAGCAGGATCAACCACTGCCGGAACGCGACCAGCGACAGCAGCAGGAGAACCACCGCGAGCAGCACCCAGAGGATAAGCACCAGCAGCACGGGCCAATGCAGCCCCCGCCACGCCTGCCGCGACACCATCACCAGCCCGCAGAACGCCACGATCAGCAACGCCCACGCCTGGAGGATGGCAAACCATCGCGTCGCAGCCACGCTGTGCCGGATCACGCTCCACCAGAGCATTCCCACAACGCACGCCACCACCGCCAGACGCACCGCCAGCGCCGCCGACAAGCCGTTGGCCCGACGATCGGGCTCGACCAGCCCCGGCAGGACCAGAAGCAGGCACGCGACGACCCAGCCTGCCGACACCGCGAGCAGCCACGCCGGCCGCCGTGGGGGAAGGGCCGTTGTCACGGGCTCGTACTCGAGCAGGCGGGGCGCCATGAACAGGCCATAGTTTATCGCACCCAGCTTCAGCCCCTCCGCCATGTCCAGCCGACAAGCCGTTGGACCAACGACCGGGCTCGACCAGGTCCGGTAGGAACCGATACTCGAGCACGCGATCGCCATCGACCGCGGGGGAAGGTCCGATCCGGCGCTGAAAAATCCAATTGTCCAATTGCACAATTCAATTTTGCAGTTGGGAAATCCAATTCTCCAACTGGCAGATCGGATTCTCCAACTGGAAAATGCCGTTCTTCAGTTGGGAAATCGGATTCTCCAATTGGAAAACGCCATTCCGCAGTTGGGAAACGGGATTCTCCAGCTGCAAAATTCCGTTTCCCAACTGGAGAAACGCGTTTCGGGTCGTCCGGAACGGCGCTTTGCGCCCGGATCCGTGTCGATCCGCGCCAGTCCGTCCCAGGAACAGGGCCATAGAGTATCGCACAATGACCCATGACGTGGACATGGCGGAGGTGCTGAAGCTGGAGGAGACTCCGCTGTTTCTCATCGCCGGCCCGTGCGTGATCGAGTCGCCGGAGACGTGCCTGGAGATCGGCGGGACGCTCAAGGAAGCGTGCGACCGGCTCGGCATCGCTTACGTGTTCAAGGCCAGCTTCGACAAGGCCAACCGCACGAGCGTCGAAAGCTTCCGCGGGCCGGGGATCGGCCAGGGGCTTGCCGTGCTGGAGAAGGTGAAGCGGGAGCTGGGCGTTCCCGTGCTCACGGACATCCACGAGCGCGAGCAGGCGGGCGTCGCGGCGGAGGTGTGCGATGTCCTCCAGGTTCCCGCATTCCTCGCGCGGCAGACCGACCTGCTCACGGCCTGCGGGAAGACGGGCCGGATCGTGAACGTGAAGAAGGGCCAGTTCATGGCGCCGACCGAGATGCGGACGGCCGCCGAGAAGATCCGCGCTACGGGGAACCAGAACGTCATCGTGACCGAGCGCGGGACTTTCTTCGGCTATGGCAGGCTGGTGAACGACTTCACCGGCCTCGTCACCATGAAGGAAGAGGCCAGGTGCCCGGTCGTCTTCGACGCGACCCACTCGACGCAGAGCCCCGCCGGCCTCGGCGGCGTGAGCGGGGGGAACCCGCACTTCGCGCCGATGCTCGCGCGCGCCGCTGTCGCCGCCGGCGTGGAAGGGATCTTTCTCGAGTGTCATCCCGACCCGGCGCAGGCCAGGAGCGACGCCGCCAGCATGCTGCGGCTGGAGGAGGTTCCGCCCCTGCTGGCGCAGCTCGCGGAGCTGGCCCGCCTGCGGCGTGAGTGGGAGACGGGCACCGACTAGTGGAGGGCGCGATGCCGGTCGGCAGGAGATTCCGTTGCCTCGAAGGCGCCTACGCCATCTGCCGCGTGCCCGCGGGGGCCGACGTGTCCTGGGCGGTGGGGGAGCTGCGCGTGGTGATCGAGGCGCGGGGCGAGGCGCTTGCGACGACCGTGATTTGCGACGAGGCGTCGGTGCCCGCGCACGTGGAGCGGGATGACGGCTGGCGCGTGATCCGCTTCGAAGGGGTGTTCGATTTCTCGGAGGTCGGCGTGCTGTCCGAAGTCCTCTCGACGCTGGCGGACGCCCGGGTTCCCGTGATGACGGTCAGTTCCTTCGAGACGGATTACCTGCTGATCAAGGCGGTGCGGTTCGATCGCGTGCGACAGGTGCTCCAGGAAGCCGGGCACGCATTCGTGGAGAATGGAGAGACCCCATGAGCTCTGGAGCCGACGACACGGTCAACGTGCCGCCGCGCCTGACGCACGTCGACGAGGCGGGCCGCGCGCGGATGGTGGATGTCACCGCCAAGGCCCAAACGGCGCGCGAGGCGGAGGCGGAGGCGTTCGTCGAGATGGCGCCCGAGACGATGGCGCTGCTCGTGGGGGGCAGGCTTCCCAAGGGCGAGGCGATTGCGACGGCCCGCATCGCCGGCATCCAGGCCGCGAAGAAGTGCGGCGATCTCATCCCGCTCTGCCACCCGCTGGCGCTGGAATCGGTCGAAGTGGCCTTCGAGCCGGAACCCGACAGCCCGCAGCGCGCGCGGCTGCGCATCACGGCGACGACGCGCATCACGGCGAAGACCGGCGTGGAGATGGAGGCGCTCGCCGCCGTGAGCGTCGCTGCGCTGACGATCTATGACATGTGCAAGGGCGTGGACCGGACGATGCGGATCGACGGGATCCGCCTGCTGCGCAAGACGGGCGGCAAACACGGCTTCCAGGCACGCTGACGCTACGCGCCGGGCCGGGTCGTGGGCTCGGGATCGGCATCATCCTGGAGCGCGCGGCCGGCGCCTTCCAACGCCTCGCCGAGCTCCTCCTGGCCGCGCTCGGCCGCGTCGGCGGCCCGTTCGCCAGCCGTCTTCGCGGCTTCGCCGATGGCCTCTCCGGCATCCTGGACTTCCCGTCCGGCCTCTTCGGCCTGGCTTTCGAGTTCCTCGTCGTCGCATCCAGGCGCGAAGCCGGCGAGCAACGCGGCGACGCATGCCGCGGTGAGCATGGAAGTGGTTTTGAGTCTCATGGGCGGCGCGGTTCGGGTATGCGAATGCGAGCGGGTCGGCCGAAGCCGACCCGCCGCGGGTACATTTCCTGGGTGACAGGCTTAGTTGTCGAGGTCGTCGGCCGCATCGTCCGCGGCGTCGCCGATGTCGTCGGCGGCGTCATCGGCCGCATCCTCGGCGTCCCGCAGGGCGTCGTCGGCGTTCTCGCCGGCGTTCTCAAGGGTGCCCTCTTCCTCGCAGCCGAGGAAGGAAACGCCACCCAGCGCGATCAGCAGGGCAAAAAGAAGCTTTGCAAGTTTCATGGGTTCTCCGGTGTTCGGGGCCGACGCGCGGGCCGGCAGGTCATGGATTCCAGCCACCAGTTTGCAACGGTCGTGCCACGCCGTAAACCCTTATTCCTCATTCGCCTTCGCCGGAATGGGGCGGAGCGTTCCGTCCAGGTACCCCTGTAGCAGTTGTGCGGCCGCCAATGCATCCAGCCGCCGCTTCTTTCCACGGCGGGTCAGACGCTCCCCGGCCTGCTTACGGGATCGCAGCGTCAGTTCTGCTTCAAAGCTGCTCAGGCGCTCATCGACGAGGACGGTCTGTCGGCCCGTCCGGGCGGACAGATCGTCCGCCCACCGGCGTACCGCGACCGCCGCGGGGCCCTCGCTGTCGTCCATGTTGAGCGGTAACCCGATGACCAGGATCTCGGCCCCCTCCTCCGCCACGGCGGCCGCCACCCCCTCCAGCGCCTGCTGCGGCGAACCCACCTCCAGCACCTCGAGCGGCGTGGCAAAGCGGCCACCCTCGTCGGAGACGGCCAGCCCCACACGCCGAGTCCCGTAGTCGATACCGAGGTGGCGCATCGAGCCCCTGAGGTCAGCTGTAGCGATCCCCAAACTTCTTCACCACGACCTTGTCCAGCAGCTCCTTCACGCGCTCCGCCTCCGACTTGGGGCAGATCAGCGTGCAGTCGTCGGTGTGAACGACGACCATGTCGCTCACGCCGATGAGCGCGACCAGGTGCTCCGGATTGCTGCTGACGATGATGTTCGCGTCGCTGTTGAGAAGCGCCGTCGCCGGCGCGTCCAGCGCGTTGTCGTTCTCGTCCGTCTCCAGCGTCTCGGCCAGCGCGGGCCAGCTGCCGACGTCGAGCCAGCCGACGGGCATCTCGACCACCGCCACGCCCTCCTCCGGCGCCGCCCGCCGGCTCGCCGGCTCCATGACCGCATAGTCGATGCTGATCTTCGGGAGCGTCGGGTACACGTTCGTCAGCACCTGCTGCTGGAGCTCGGTGCCCCACGCCTGCGCGATCTGCGTGAGCCCGCCGTGGCTGTTCGGCAGGAACTCCTTGAGGTAGCCCAGGACCGTCTGGGCGCGCCAGACGAACATGCCGCTGTTCCAGTAGTAGCGCCCGCTTTCGACGTAGCGGTCGGCGGTGGGCTTGTCCGGCTTCTCCTTGAAGGCCTGCACCGCGTACACGCCCTCGCGATTGTCGACCTCCAGCGGCTGGCCGCGCTGGATGTAGCCCAAGCCCGTGTGCCCGTGCGTCGGGACGATGCCGAAAGTGCAGAGCACGTTCGGATACTTCTCCACGACCTCGAAGCCCACGTCAAGACGCTCCTGGAACACCTCGACCGGCGTAATCACGTGGTCCGCCGTCACCACCGCGAAGACGGCGGCGGGATCGAGCTTGTGCAGCACGGCCGCGGTGAAGCCCACGGCGTTGGCCGTGTCGCGCGCTTCCGGCTCTCCCAGGAGATTGGCTTCGGGAAGCTCCGGGATCTCGCGGAGCACGAGGGAGCGATGAGCGTCGCCCGTGCAGATGAAGATCCGTTCGGGCGGGATCGTGCCGGCGAGGCGCTCGTAGCTGAGGCGCAGGAGGCTGCGCCCCTTGGCGATGGGCAGGAGCTGCTTGGGCACGTCCCCCCGGGACAGGGGCCACAAGCGCTTGCCGCTGCCGCCGGCCATGATCACGCCATATCGCATCTCGAGCGTTTCTCCTTCCTCGACCATGCCGTGCATGGCATGACCGCGATATCCGGCGCGTCCGCAGCGCCCGCGACAGTGTAGCCCCCCGTCCGCGCCCGCGGCACATCGTAACGCGCTACGGCGCCGGCCTGATCAAACGGATCTGCCGCTCGTGCAGGCGCGCCTCCAGCGGCAGCGTCCCCCCCGGATCCCCGTCGATTTGCACTGGGATCGGCTCCGCCGCCGTCACCCTGACGAGGGCGCCGGTCATGCGGACGGCCCCCGCGACGTGGAGATGGCGCTGGTCGGCGGCAAGCGCCAGGAGCGTGCCGAGTTCGGCGCGCGAGGCGCAGGGAAGGCAAAGCACGTCCAGCAGGCGGTCGTCTCCCCGCGCCTCGGGCACCAGCGGAAAGCCCGTGCCATACTGCGGGAGATTGGCGATCATCACGACGCCCGGCTTCGGCCCGAACGCGCGCCGGCCGTCCACGTCCACGCGCAGCGGCGGGAATCCATAGCGCGCCATCGCCGACGCGGCAGGGAGGGCATAGCTCAGCAGGCCGATCGGCCCGGTGCGCCGGGCGTCCAGTGCATGCACGATGTGAGCGTCGAAACCGACACCGGCCATGAGCAGGAACAGGCGCCCGTTGGCGATGCCGATGTCGATCGGATGCAGCTCCATCCGCTCGAGCGCCTGCTGGGCGCGGCGGGCCTCCACGCGCGCCACCTCGGCGGCAGGCGGGAGCAGGCGACGCAGCATGCGCCGCGCCGTGCGCTGCGGATCGAGCGAGAGCCGCCCGAACCTCAGGCGCGGCAGCCGGCGGACCGCCTGGTGCGGCGAAAAGGACTCCGCCAGCCCGCGCGCGCCTTCGACGCCGATCTTCAGGAGCCCCCGCTCGATGCCCAGGTACTGTCCCACGAGGTTGGCCGTGCCCATCGGCACCGGCAGCACGGGCGGCGGATCGTCCGGAAAGAGCGTCAGGAGACGCTCGACGCCGGAGCGGAGCGTGCCGTCGCCGCCGACGATGACGACGACATCCGGCCGAACCGGCACCGTGACGCCGCCTGGCGGCTCGTAGGTCGCCGAGACATCCCATCCGGCGGTGCGCAGTGTCGAAGCGATGGTTTGGGCGACGACGCGTCCGCGCCCGGCGCCCGCGCGCGGGTTCCCCAGCAGCAGGACGGCCCCGGGAGTGGGCGGGACGCGTGCGGGAGCGGATGCTGTCGCTGTCGATGACACCTCTAGGAGCTCCGTTTGCCGTGCCGCGGGCCTTACCGGACCTGCCGGCGACGCCGCGCGGGCCAGCTTAACCTCCCCTCTGAATCGGACGATAGCGCTCAGGTGCAGGCGCGCCCCAAGCGCGCCGGGGCCGCGACGCGCGTGCGGCCGCCGCTCGTGGTGGGGTACCGGGCCCGTCCGTCATGAATGCCACGCCGACACCCAACGCCGAACCGACGACCGCGGCGCCGCCACGGTGGTCCCGGCCGGTGCGCGGGCGATGGATCGGGCTCCAGGACAAGCTCCTGGTATCGAACATGCTGCTGATCGTGACCACGCTGCTCTTCTGCGGCGCCTCGTTCACGTGGCACAGCGGCGAGCAGCTTCGCCGGTCGCGCGAGCAGGAGATCATCCACGTCAGCTCGGTCGCGGCGATCACCGCCTCGGAAAAGGTGGCGGCGGGCGACACGACGGCACTCTCCCACATCGCCGGGCGCGTCCTGGGCATCCCGGGCGTTCGGCGTGTGTCGTTCTACGACCCATCGGGCCGCGCGCTGGCTGGATGGAGCCGCGCTCCGTCGGGCCAGCTGAGCCCGATCGAGCAGGAGGCCATGCCGGTGGCGCCGGAGGATGTCCGCGCGCTGCACGTCCGGGCGGGCGATGAGCAGAGCACATTCACGGTGCCGCTGCGCGACGCGTCGGGCAATGGGCCCGATATGGGGTACCTGGCGGTCACGACAGGGCACGATCCGGCGCTGGCGGAGGCGCAGGAGCCGATCCGCATGGTCGTCGGTGGCGGGCTGGCGATCCTCGCGGTCGTGCTGCCGCTGATCTTCCTGCTGGTGCAGCGTGCCTTCGCCCCGATCCGCCGCCTCGCGGTAGCGGCGCGGAACGTAGCGGGGGGACGCTTCGAGACCGTGGACATCAAGCGCGGCGATGCGCTGGGCGTGCTGGCCGACGCGTTCAACCACATGGTCACGCGCCTGGGCGAGCAGAAACGCCGCGCCGACGAGGCACACGCGCGGCTGCTGGAGGCGAACCTCCACCTCGAGCACAAGATCGCGGAGCGCACCAGCGCGATCGAAGCCGCGAGCCAGCGGCTGGAGAACGAGATCGCCGAGAAGGAGGATTTCCTTCGCGCCGTCAGCCACGACCTCAACGCGCCGCTGCGGAACATCGACGGTATGGTCTCGATGCTGCTGCGCAAGCATTCGGACGACGTGCCGGCGGAGGTGGTGAACCGGCTGGAGCGGATCAAGAAGAACGTCGAGCACGAGACGAGCCTCATCAGCGACCTGCTGGAGTTGTCGCGCATCAAGACGCGCCGGGAGCAGCCGGAGCCGGTGAACCTCGAGGAGATGATGTGGGAGCTGCGTGGGCTCTTCGAAAACGACCTGCGCGAGCGCGAGATCGACCTGGTGATCGAAACGCGCCTCCCGACCGTCTACGCCGAGCGGGCCCGCATCCGGCAGGTCTTCCAGAACCTCGTGGACAACGCAATCAAGTACATGGGCGACGGGCCGGAGCGCCGCATCTGCGTCGGGGCGCGCGTCGAGCCCAGCGAGACGGAGTTCTGGGTGCGCGACACCGGCGAGGGGATCGCCCACGAGGACCACGGGAAGATCTTCTACGTCTTCCGCCGCGGACACTCGCAGCAGCCCGTCGCCGGAAAGGGCGTCGGCCTCGCCAGCGTCAAGAGCATCCTCGAGAACTACAACGGCCGCATCTGGGTCGAAAGCGAGCCGGGCCAGGGAAGCACGTTCCGATTCACGTTCAACGGCCGGTTCGTCCCGGGTGATCCGGCGGCGCCCGAAGCGTCCCGCGGCGGTGCGGCCGCGAAGGAGCGGGGCGCCGGAGGCGCGACGAAGGCGGCCTGAGATGGTCGGCGATCGACAAGGCGGTCGAGCCGAGGGAGAACCGATGGAGCAAGCATCACGACAATCAGGATCAGGGCGCGGCGCGTCGCGCCGTCGCTCCCCCAGGCGCCCGCAGCCGGTTCGCCAGCTCGCGGTGCTGCTTGTGGACGACGACGCCGACTGGCGCATGCTCGTACGCGACGCGCTGGCTCAGTGCGACCTCGGGCGCAACGTCCGGCTGGAGGTGCACGAGGTGACGGACGGCGAGGCGGCCATGCAGTTTCTGCAGCAGGGCAAGAGGGCCGGGTCGCTGCTGCCATCACTGATTTACCTGGACTGCGAGATGCCCCGGATGGACGGGCTGCGCCTGCTGGAGTTGCTCCGGCAGGACGAGCGGCTGCGCCACATCCCGGCGGTCATGCTCTCGGGCCTTGCGGACGAGGCGCACATGCGCCGCGCGTGCGACTCCGGAGCCAGCGCTTACATCGTCAAGCCGGTGGAGGCGTCGGAACTGACTCGGGTGGTGACCGCGTCGGCGCGTCACTGGCTCGGGCCGAACGCAGCAAACTCGGCCCGTTGGTCGAAGTCCGGCCGAATGGACCGCGCCGCCTGAGGCATGACGGATGGCCCGTGGTCGATTGGAGACCCAATGATGGCAACCGATCCTACCCAATCGTACATCGCGGTGTCGGATCATGACCCGCAGCCCCGCGACCCGGGCAGCGGTCGTGCCTGCTGACCATGTCCTGTGTTGTACTGGCCGCGGCGGATGCCGCCGCCAGGGCTGAGCCCGCCGCCGGCCGCGAAAGGACCTGCTGAAGTGATTGTCGATCCCGATCCCTCGCATCGCCCCCATCACCCCGCGCCCGCGGCGGCCGGAAACGGCGGCCCCGCGCGCAGCGCGACCGGCGACAGGACTTCGCAGCCCGCCCTCGTGCGCCTGCTTGTCATCGAAGACGATCCCGATCAGCGCGACCTCATCCACGAAACCCTCACCGACCACTTCGGCCCGGGCGCGGTCGATCTCGCCGCAACCTGCGCGGCGGCACTCGAGAAGGACCTCCACGGCTTCGATCTGATCCTCTGCGATTACAACCTGCCCGACGGCAACGGCCTGGATCTCCTGCGCGAGCTGCGCCGGAGGTGCTCCGTTCCCGTCATGATGCTCACGGGCGAGAACGCGGCCGACACCGCCAAGGAAGCCATCCGCCGCGGAGCCACCGACTACGTCGTCAAGGCCGGCGACTACCTCCTGACCATCCCCCTGACGGTGGAGAAGAACCTCGTAGCGGCGCGCGTGCAGATGGAGCGGGAGACCGCTGCCGCCACCCTCCAGCAGCGCAACAGCGAGCTGGAGCAGAACCTGCGTCACGTCGAGCAGCTCGCCGCCACCGACCCGATGACCGGCTGCTACAACCGGCGCGCCTTCGCTCGCGTCTTCGAGCAGCTGTTCGCTGACGCATATCGCACCAGCGCGCACCTGAGCTGCATCATGGTTGACCTCGACAACTTCAAGCAGGTCAACGACGTGCTGGGCCACGCAATCGGCGATGAACTCATTCGCCTCGCCGCGCGGTCGATCCTCTCCAATCTCCGGCAGATGGACGTCGCCTGCCGCTACGGCGGAGACGAGTTCATCGTCCTGCTCCCCAAGGCCGACGCGGAGAAGGCCGCGGGCGTCGTCGACCGCATCCGCACCGCCTTCACCCGCGCCAGCGTCCAGTTCGTTGGCGGCGCCGGGAGGACGATGAGCATCGGCATCAGCTCGCTCCAGGAATCGGAGCCGCGACCGGCCAGTGCCGAGGCGCTGATGATCGCGACCGATCGCGCCCTCTACCGGGCCAAGAACGGCGGGCGCGACCAGGTCTGCATGGCCAGGTGAGCCGCAGGCGGCCGGGACATCGCATCGGTCTCAGCACTCGGTGATCAGCCCGGCGATGGTGGCGGCGCTGGCGCGCAGGGCCGTCACCTCCTCGTCGCTGAGTTCCGGCTCGAGCACGCGGAGCACGCCGCGCCGGCCGATGACGCAGGGGAGGCTCAGGCAGACGTCGTGGATCCCGTACTGCCCCCGCATGAGCGTGCTCACCGGAAGCACCTCGCGCGTGTCGTCCACGATGGCCTGGGCGATCATCGTCACGCAGGCGGCAATGGCGTAGTCGGTGTATCCCTTGCTGTGAAAGACGTCGTAGCCGGCCATCCGGGCGCGCCTGAAGCGCTCCAGGATCGCCTCGTCCGATGCCGGCAGCCGGACACCGCCCGCGGTCGCCTGCGAGAGGGCGGGCACCATGCTCTCCCCGTGTTCGCCGAGGATGTATGCCCGCACGTCGTGCGTGTGGATGCCGGTGTGCTCGGCGAGCAGTGCCCGAAAGCGGCCGGTGTCGATGAGCGTGCCGGTGCCGATGGCCCGCTCCGGCGCCAGGCCGCCGTCGCGTACCGCCAGTGTCGTCATCACGTCGACTGGGTTGGTGATGAAGATGAACGTGGCGTCGGGGCTCCGCTCGCGCAGGGCGGGCACCATCTCGCGCACCAACGGCGCGTTGGCGGCGGCGAAGTCGCGCCGCGTCGTCACGCGCTCCAGCCGGACGCTGTTGGTGAAGATGACAATGTCGCTGGCGCCCGAGTCGTCGATGGTCCCGGCGCGGATGCGCACCGGCTTGGGATCGAGATAGACGCTGGCCTGCGCGAGGTCCATCGCGTCCCCGCGCGCCCTGCCGGCCGGATCGCGCGAGACGAGCACCAGCTCCTCGCCGAGGCGCCGCATGACCAGCGCGAAGGCGATCGCCATCCCCGTCCGGCCCGTTCCGGTGATGCTGATCCTCATGTCGTTGCCGTACCCGGAGCGCGCCAGATCACCCGCCGTGATCCAGCGTGTAGTTGGGCGCTTCCTTCGTAATCGTCAGGTCGTGCGGGTGGCTTTCGACCATCCCGGCACTGCTCACGCGACAGAAGCGGGCGTCGCGACGCAGCTCCGAGATCGTGCGCGTGCCGCAGTAGCCCATCCCGGCCCGCAGCCCGCCGACGAGCTGGTATACGAAGTCCGAGAGCGGCCCGCGGTAGGGGATGCGCCCCTCCACGCCCTCGGGCACGAGCTTGCCACGACCCGAGTCCGACTTCTGCCCGTACCGGTCGGCGGAGCCCTGGATCATGGCTCCCATGCTCCCCATCCCGCGGTAGACCTTGTAGCGCCGTCCCTGGTGGATGACCATCTCCCCCGGCGATTCGTCGAGGCCCGCGAACAGGCTCCCGAGCATGCAGCAGCTCGCGCCGGCGGCGATCGCCTTGGTGATGTCGCCGCTCATCCGGATCCCGCCGTCGGCAATCACCGGCACGTCCGCCGCCTCCGCGACCCCGACTGCGTTCATGACCGCCGAGATCTGCGGCACGCCGACGCCGCTGACCACCCGCGTGGTGCAGATGCTCCCGGGGCCGATGCCGACCTTGATGGCGTCCGCCCCGGCGTCGATCAGGTCGCGCGCCGCCTCGGTCGTGGCGATGTTGCCCGCAACCACGTCGATGCTCCACCGCTGCTTGATCCCCTTGACCGTCTCGATCACGTTGCGGCTGTGACCGTGCGCCGTATCAACGACCACCACGTCCACGCCGGCGGCGATCAGCGACTCGACGCGCTCGAACTGCCCGACACCGACCGCCGCACCGACGCGCAGTCGCCCGCGGGCGTCCTTGCAGGCGTTGGGAAACTGGTGGAGCTTGTCCAGGTCGCGCATCGTGATGAGGCCCGCAAGGCGCCCCTCGGCGTCCACGAGCAGCAGCTTCTCCACCTTCTCGCGATAGAGGATGCGTTCGGCCTCCTCGAGGGACGTGCTGGGCGGCGCGGTGATGAGGTTCTGCTTCGTCATCACGTCCTCGACGCGGCGGGCGTCGTCTTCCTGGTACTTCAGGTCGCGCCGCGTGCGGATGCCCAGGCCCTTGGCGGCATGCCCGTTACCGCCCGCGCGGGGCGGCCGCGCG
>JAEZED010000104.1 GCA_023417885.1 Planctomycetota bacterium | reverse complement strand
CCGGCGCGCTCGACAGCCGCACGACGGAGGACATCCTCCGTCTCTTCGACGAGCTGCACGACGAGGGACAGACGATCATCGTCGTGACCCACGAGGCGGACGTCGCCGCACACGCGGCGCGCGTGATCCGCATGAAGGACGGCCGCATCATCGCCGACGAGGCCAACGAGCGGCGCGAGCGCCCGGTGCTCGCGGCCGTCGGCTGACCTGATCCCCTTTCCCGACCACCAGGCCCGACCGAACCACCGATGACTCTCCTGCTGGCGCCATTCCGGCTGCTGCTCGTCGTTCTCCAGAGCATTCTGCTGGCCCTTTCGCAGATCTGGGCGAACAAGGTGCGCTCGCTCCTGACGACGCTGGGGATCGTCATCGGGGTCGCGAGCGTGACGCTCGTGATCGCCGCCCTCACGGGCCTGAAGGACAACGTCCTGAGCGATCTCCAGGCGTTCGGCACGAACAAGGTCTACGTGCTCCCGGATCGCCAGCGCGACGGCCCCACCTCGACGATGAGCTGGCGGCAGATCAACTTCGGCCCCAACGAGTTCGAGGACCTGCTCTCCCACGCGCCCAGCCTCGGGGGGTTCACGCGCATGACCAGCCGGAGCCGGCCGGTGCGCTACGGCGATCACGTGGAGACGATGAACGTCGCGGGCATCGATCCCGACTGGCACATGGTCGAGAACCGCAGCGTCGTCATGGGCCGTCCCTTCTCCATGCTCGACAACGAGCAGGGGCTGCCCGTCTGCCTCATCGACGAAAAGACGCGCGACCAGCTCGGCATGGACCGCGACCCCACCGGCGAGGACCTCATCATCGACGGCCGGCGCTTCCGTGTCGTCGGACTCGTCGAGCCCGAAGCCCAGTTCAACCTCGGCGGGGGCGGCCCGCCGCAATACTCCCTCTACGTCCCCTACGAGACGCTCTGGCGGATGGACCCGAACTGGATGAGCTTCAACTGGGGCATCGCCGCCGCCCGGAGCCCGGACGTTGCGGTGGAGGCCGCCAGCGAGATCCGGTTTTACCTCCGCGCCCGCCGCCAGCTCGACGCCGGCTTCCCCGACACCTTCCGCGTCGAAATCATCGAGCAGTTCGTCCAGCAGTTCCAGAGCATCGCCCAGGCCGTCACGCTCGTCGCCGCCGCCGTCGTCGGCATCAGCCTGGTCGTCGGCGGCGTGGGCATCATGAACATCATGCTCGTGAGCGTCAGCGAGCGCACACGGGAGATCGGGCTGCGCAAGGCGGTCGGCGCCCGCCCCGCCGTCGTGCTCGTGCAGTTCCTGATCGAGGCGGTCGTCCTCTGCCTCGTCGGCGGGCTGATGGGTCTGCTCATCGGCCAGGGGATGACGATGGCGATCCGGCAGATCCCCGGCGCCGCCCTTGACAAGGCCGCCATACCGGTCTGGGCGATCATCCTCTCCTTTGGTTTCAGCGCCGCCGTCGGCGTGATCTTCGGCATGTTCCCGGCGGTGAAGGCCGCGCGGCTCGATCCCATCGTGGCCCTGCGGCACGAATGAACCACCCAACCTCTCGGAGCCTTGTTTCCAATGAATGAACCCGCTCGCCGACGCCAGCACGCCGGCAGGAGGCCCCTCGACCGGTTCAACCTGCTCCTGGCCGCAGCCCTCGTCATCCTTCCCGCGGGCTGCGCCTTCGATACCCAGGCCTGGCGCCCGCCGCTCGATGCCGTCAGCGGTGTCGACACTCTCCAACTGCCGGAGCGCGCCCCGACACCCGAGGAGCAGGAGCAGGCCCAGACCGATCTCCCCTCCACGCTGCCCGCGACCCAGCCCGCCGCCGAGCGGCCGGTGACGCTGGCCGACGTCCGCGAGATGGCCCTGCGCCACAACCTGGAGCTCGAGATCGTCCGCCTCGATCCGCTGATCGCGTCGGAGGATCTCCAGTCCGAACGGGCCGCATTCGACGCGGTCTTCACCACCAACGCCACCTACTCCTGGCTCGATCAGCCCGTCGGCGGACGCGTCGTGGGCGGGCAGGTCGTCGGCAGCCGCATCGAGCGCGCGAGCATCGTCCCGGGCATTGCCCAGCCGCTGCGGTCGGGCGGAACGCTCGAGGCGACCCTGCCCCTGGAACGCCTGGAGAACGAGACGAACTTCGGAGATCCCGACGAGCCCGACACGAGCTACGAGAGTGACTTCCGGCTCCAGTTCACCCAGCCGCTCGCCGAGGGATACGGCCAGGACGCCACCGCGCTTGGGATCCGCCTGGCCACCGCCGCCCTCGGGCAGGCGCAGGTGCGGCGCAAGCTGGAGGTGATCAACATCCTCTCCAGCGCCGACCGCACCTACTGGCTGCTCTACGCCGCGCGGCGTGCCGTCGAGGTGCAGCGGCAGCAGTACGAACTCGCAGTCCAGCAGCTGGAGCGCGTGCAGCGGCAGCTCGATGCGGGCGAACAGACGCAGGTGGAGGTAATCCGCGCCGAGAGCGATGTCGCCGACGCCCTCGAGCTCGTCATCCAGGCCGAGAACCTCGTGCGCGAGCGCGTGCGGGCGCTCAAGCGCATCCTCAACGCCCCGGAGCTCGAGATGAACGGCCCGACGACGCTCCTGCCGGAGACGCTGCCGGCGCCGACGCTTTACGACATCGACTCCGATCGCCTCGTGGAGATCGCCCTGGAGCGCCGGATGGAGCTTCTCGACGCCGAGCTGGCCATCGCCGCCCAGACGGCGCAGGTTCTCGCCGCACGCAACGCGACGCTGCCCCGCCTCGACCTCATCGCCGGCTGGAACGTCAACGGCCGCGGTGATTCCCTTGGCGACAGCCTCGATCAGACGGGCACTCTCGACTTCCAGGACTACGACGCCGGTCTCTTCTTCGAGCTGCCCCTCGGCAACCGGCAGGCCCGCGCGCAGCTTCGCGCGGCGATGCTCCGCCGGCTTCAGACCCTGGCGACGAAGGAGTCGCGCATGCTCCAGATCCAGCAGGAAGTGCTGGACGCGGCCGATCGCCTCGAGACGGCATGGCACCGGATCGTGGCGGCCCGCCGGCGCGTGGAGCTCTCGGCCCGCCTGCTGGACGCGCAGACGCGCCAGTTCGAGCTGGGCCTGACGACGGGGCTCGACGTGACCACGGCCCGGACGAGCCTCGCCGAGGCCCAGTTCGCCGAGATTGAGGCTCTGACCGAGTATGAGATCTCCCGCGTCGATCTCGCGGTCGCGACCGGCACGGTTATCGGCAAGGACCGGGTCATCCTCGACGTCCCCTCGGCGGAGGCACACGACAGGTAACGGCCCCCCGAGGTGGGCGTGGGCGTGCACCCGAATGCGACGCGCCGCAGTTCGCCATCCGCCCTCGTTGTTAGCGGACGTCGGCTGCGCGGAGTCCCATTTCAGTGTTGTAGAGGGGCTTTGCAGCGCTGCAGAGGGGGTTTGCAGCGCTGCAGAGGGACGTTGCAGCGCTGCAGCGGGATGTTGCAGCGCTGCAGAGGGACGTTGCAGCGCTGCAGAGGGTCGTTGCAGCGCTGCAGCGGGATGTTGCAGCGCTGCAAGCCGCCCCCGGCGTGCTGGAGAGGCCACGGGTTTCGCGGATGGGTCGGCGCGGAGTCGAGGCAGGGCAACGGCTCGGTCAGAAATAGCCCGCTTCGGCCTCCTGCCACATGCGGTAGCCGTCGAGCTCCTGCTCCGTCACCCGATCGCCCCGGCGGATGAGCTGGGGAGACCAGTCGGCGAACGAGGCGTGGCTCAGGGGCATGTGGCCGATGGAGAACGGGTTCTTGTGCGCACGGCCGAACGGGGCGATCGAGAGCGCTCCCACGTCCCCCGCAGGCCGGCGGCGGAATCGTTGAACGTATAGCCGTGCATGCACCCCATGCTCATCGGCAGCCAGCACCTTGACGACGCCGAAGCCCTCTTCGGTCACGACCGAGACGAGATCACCCGCGACGAATCCCTTCGCCGCGCCGGGCGCGTCGTCACTCCCCGCCGGATCCACTTGTAGCGATGAGGCCGGCTCGACCTCGAACCCACCCCCCCGCCGCCGTCGCTCGAGGACGAACGACGTTATCGGCCAGGCGAGGCAGACGGCGGCGAGCAGCCAGAGGGGAAAGGTCACGTATGCCGCCGTCCAACCCGAGTATCCGGGCGAGGTGCTCGTAAAGTAGTCGAACCCGGCCAGGGTCGTCAGTGCGGACGCCGGACCCGGGGACCGGAACTGAACATCGGGCTCGCGCACCCACTCGGGGACGTCCCGCACGAACCCGGCGGTGCCATTGCCCATCTCCGACTCCAGCGCGATGACCAGTCCGCCCGGCAAGGGGAGCCAGAACGAGATCACCACCGCGAGGCTGAGCACCGTCCACGCCAGCAGTCCCGCGCCGAGCGCGAACAACGCCAACCGCAAGGCCCGTACAACCTGTCGCAACATGCGCGGCAGTGTAACCGCCGATGTTCCGGTGCAAGGCCGGCTCAGCAGTGACCTGCTGCTTGTTATCGAGCGTTCGCCGCCGCATGCGGTAGTGCGGAGGGATCGCCCGGGCGGGCGCGGGCCGCCTAAGGTGCTCTCCTGCGCCGCCCGCCTCCCATGACCTCCTCCAGCGCCACGCCCGCATCCATCGAACCCGCCCCGGCCGGCCCGGCGCTGACGCCGCTTCCCCCGCCGCTGCGCGATGGCATCCCGACGCTGGCGGAGGTGGAGGAGATGCTCGCGGGGGAGCTGTGGCGGGAGGTGATGGCTTTCAACGCGGCCTTCCTCGAGCGGCACAGGACCGCCCTCTCCGGCTATGCCTGGCACTGGGGTCGCGACCCGCTGAAGTTCTGGTCGCGACGCTGGGAGTATCCCTACCACGTGCGCGCGGTCCTGGCCCACGCCCACCGCACCGGCCGAAGCGACCTGAAGATCTGCGACGCCGGCAGCGGGGTCACCTTCTTCCCCTACTTCCTCGCCGACCGGCTCGCCGGTTGCGAAGTTACTTGCATCGACTACGCCGCCACCTACGCGCCGATCTTCGCCGCAGTCAACCGCAACGAGCCGCACGACCGCGTGGACTTCCGCCGCGCCGCGATGCAGGAGATGCCCTTCGCCGATGGCGAGCTCGACGTCCTCTGCTGCGTGAGCGTCCTGGAGCACACGGGGGAATACGAGCGCATTGTGCGCGAGGTGGCGCGCGTCCTGAAGCCGGGCGGGCGGTTCGTGCTGAGCTTCGATCTGTCGCAGGATGACGTTTTCGAGATGCAGCCGCCCCAGGCGCGGCGGATGTTCGAGGTGCTCGAGGCACTTTTCGACGTGCGTGCCGATCAGCTCTGGCGCGAAGCGCTGCGGGCCGGGCCGGAGGCGGAAAACCTGCTCTGCACCCCAACGATCCGGCGTGTCCAGCCGGAGCTGCTTCCCTGGAAGTGGCCGCGGCTCCAGGCGATCGCGGACTTCCTGCGCGGCTACGGCTTCACGGGCGGCTTCCGCGCCGCCGCCTGCTTCTGCCTCGATGCGGCGCGTCGCACCGGGGCGTGACTGACCGCGTTACGGGCCCGGCAGCCACATGCCATGGACCGTCGTCGTCGTTCGCGGCCGCTGCGGATACACTGCCGGGAACGACGGCGGGCCGCATGAGCATCGACGCCAACGAACCACGTCCGCCCGCGATCGGCCATTGGCGCAGCACCGCCCTCGTCGCGGCGGTGGTGACCGGTGCCTACCTGCTGCTGCTCAACCCCTACTGGACGCCCGGCGGCGACAGCGAGCTGTTCATCTCCGCGGCGCGGTCGATCGTGCGCGGAGAAGGGTATTCGTACAACGGCCGGCCCGTCTTCGTCTCGCCGCCGGCCTGGCCTTACGTCATGGCCGGGGCGATGTGGATCTCCCCGACGTTCCTCATGCTCAAGCTCGTGACCCTGCTGATGATGGCGGGGGCATGGGTGATGGCGCACCGGGCGCTGCTGCGGCTGGGTTCGGCGTTGTGGGCGACGCTGGGCGCCACGCTGGGGGCGCTGCTGGTGCCGGTCTACTCGCTGACCTTCTGGCTGCACAGCGAGCCGCTCTTCTGCCTGCTTGCCTGGGCGGCGATGCTGATGGCGCTGCGCGCCGCGGAGGATCGGACGCGCACGCTCGATCTCCTGGGCGTGATTCTCTGTTGCGGCGCGATGGCATCGGTGCGCTGGACCGGCGGACTGCAATGGGGCATCGTCGCCAGTGGCCTTCTCGGCGGATGGGGCGCGGCGCTCCGGGCCGCCACCGGGCCGGACGAGGCCGCACGTCGCGGCCGCGCGTTCGACGCGCGCACCACGATCGGGCTGGCGACGTCGGCCCTGGTGACGCTGCTCGTGTTCGTCCTGCTGTTCTTCGTGCTCCCGCGCATCGCGTCGGCGGTGATGCTCGACGATCTGCCGGGCGCGGCCGGTCCCGACGCGTCGGACCTGCCGGTGACGTCGCAGGACGCCGAGGATGACACGCCGGACCTGGTGGACAACACGATCTTCGACGAGCTCTCTCCCCTCGAGGAGCGCGCCGTGCGGCTGGTGGCGTCGGGCCATTGGGTGTCGTGGGCCCTGTGGTACCCGATGCGCTTCGCCGGCGGTGTCGGCGCGCTGAACTGGATCCCGCTGGTGCTGGGCTGGGTCGTGATCGCCCTGCTGGCCCTGGCGGCCTGGCGGGGCCTGCTGCAACGGGGCCGCTTCGCCGCCTGGCCGCTGGCGCGATTCGTGTGGCCGGCGCTGCTGGGATACGTGTTCGTGCTGGTGTTCGTCTGGCCGCTGCCGAACGCGCGGTACCTGGTGCCGGTCGCCCCGCTGCTGGTGATGGCGGTGCTGGCGGGGTGCGCGGGGTTGGGCGAGGTGTTGGCGCGCGCGGGCGTGGGCCGGATCCTGGGCGGGTTGTTCGTCACCTCGCTCATCGCCGCGAATGGTGCGATGTATGTCGTGGATGTCGTCGTGCAGCGCAGCGGCGACACCTGGCTCGCCGGCGGAAGCGCGCGGCGTTACTACGCTACGTACGAGGCGGGGCTGCATCTTTCCCTGCTGCGCGCCGTCGAGGTGCTGCGCGAGAAAGAGGTGGCGGATCACCAGCTCGCCGTCAGCGAGCGCTATCACAACCTCGACCGCATGCGCTTCAGCAAGAGCGGGCCGCGAAACGTCGTCATGCTGCTTGATCGCGAGGTGATCTCCCCGCCGGACATCTACAGCTTCGCGCCGGGGGAGATTCCCGAGAAGTTGTTCGAGGCGAAGAAGGTGCATCCGCTCGGCTTCCCCGAGTGGGCCCGCCGAAACCGGGCGCGTTACTACCTCTTCCAGCAGCCGAGCCAGCCCTGGCGCTTGTGGCATTTCCGTGTTCCGCGGTCGCTCCAGTCGCGCCTTTCGCCGGAGGAGCCGGAGCCGGACAGCTTCGGATGGCTCCTCTTCAGCGCCGAAGACGGATTCGCCGAGCCGGTTCCCCTTCCCGAGGCGTTCACCCCCCCGACGCGCGTGCCGGGGCTCTAGCGCTGTGGCCCTCCCCGCTGCGGCGGCATTGAATCGTCCGCCCATGCACACCCAAGCCAGCGGCCCATCCCCCGCGCGCACCGCCCGGCGGCCGAGCCGTCCCGTGCGCCGGCTGGCCGTGCCGGTCCTGGCGGGGATCGGTAACGCTCTGATGGCACAGCCGATGGTCCGCCAGCTCAAGGGGGGCTTCCCGGAGGCGGAGCTTGTCGTCTTCGCCCGCACGCAACCGATCGGGGATGTCTTCGATCGCCTGCCGGAAGTGGCGGGCGTGGAGGTGTTCGGCAACGAGCCGCGCGAGTTCGCGCGTCTCATCCGCAGGATGCGCGCGTGGCGTGCCGACGTCTGCGTCATCCCCTACCCGAGCAACCGCTGGCAATATTCCCTGCTCGCCAGCGCCTGCGGCGCGCGCCGGACGATCCTGAACGGCTACGCCGTCGGCGGCCTTCGCGCGATGCACTTCCTCCCGGCGGAGCGCGTGCCCGCCGTCGAGGGGCTGCACGACCTGGACCAGGCGCTGCGGCTCCTTGAGCCGCTGGGTATCCGGCCCGACCTGTCGATGGCCCCCTGCTTCCCGCTCTCGTCGGACGAGATCCGCCGCGCCGCCGTCCGCCTGCCCGGCACGGGGTGCGTCGCAGTTCACGCCGGCAGCGGCAGAACCGTCTTCGGCGAGGCCAAGCGATGGTCCCCCGCCAACTACGTGCGTCTCATCGACCGCCTCCGCGCCGAGGGACTGAAGCCCGTCGTTATCGAAGGGCCGGACGAGGAAGGTGTGGGTGCGGAAGTCGCGCCGGGCGGCGATGTTCCCGTCGTCCGCCTCGACGGCCCGCTCGCCGACGCCGCGGCCATCCTCGCGGCGTGCCGGATCTACGTCGGCAACGACAGCGGCCTGGCCCACCTCGCCGCCGCCGTCGGAACGCCCCCTGTCACGCTCTTCGGTCCCGCGCGGCCGGACGAGCTCTGCCCGTGGGGCTACCGGCACCTCGTTGTGCAGACGCCCGCGCCCTGCGCGCCGTGCTTTGCGTATCCGACGCGCGCGGTGACGCCGCACGTGCCGTGCCGCCCGCCGTTCTGCATCAACCAGATCGCGCTCGAAAGCGTGATGGAGAAGGTGCGCCTCGCGCTCAAAATGCCAAGCCACGGCGCTGCGTGAAGCGGTCTCAGTCCTCGAACATCGCGGCGAGCTCGGCCCCCTCGGCCAGCGCGGTCGTGACGGGGCCCGCCTGGCCATAGGCGCGACAGCGCGCCAGGTAGAGGAGCTCCTCGTGGATCAGCCGGTGCCGGCTCACCATGTCCGCCAGCAGCGCCAGCACCCCCACGACCAGCCCCAGCGTCACGCTCACGCCGCCCAGCGTCATGAACTGCCGGAACGGGCTAAGCGCGCCCGTCGCCACGTACCACCCCCCGATGAACAGCAGCAGGAGCACGCCCGGCAGTCCGAGGACGAAGGAGAGGATTCCGAAGAACTTCAACGGCCGACCATCGCGTACGGCGCGCACCAGGATGTGCATGAGGTGGCTGGCGAAGTAGAACACATTTCCCGCCACGCGGCTCTGGCCGTGTCGCCGTTCGCCCAGTACGCGGAAGGGCATCTCCTGGATGCGCAGCCCGCGGCTGACGAGGTAGACGATGCACTCCTCGGTGTATGTCCACCGCCCGAACTGAGCGAGGCGATAGGCCGCCTCCCGGTTGTAAGCCCGGAAGCCGCAGGAGACATCGGTCAGGTTCGTGCCGCAGACCCGGTTGGTCATCCAGGTGACCGCCCTGTTGCCGAGGCGCTTCACGAGGGGCATCCGCCCCTCCGGCCCGTCGCCCGCGAAACGCGTGCAGGTGACGAAGTCGCACTCGCCACGCAGCAGCGGCTGGATGATCTCGGCAACATCGGCGGAGTTGAACTGGCCATCCCCGTCGAGATTCACGATCAGGTCGGCGCCGGAACGCACGGCCCGCTCCATTCCGAGCCGCCAGACCGGGCCGAGCCCGGGACGCCCGTGAATCGGGACGACCGTCGCTCCGGCGGCCCGGGCGATGTCGGCCGTGCCATCGGACGAGCTGTCGTCGACCACCACGACGTCCACGCCGTCGACGCCGGGAATGTCGCGAGGAATCTCCCGCACCACCTGTCCGATGGTCGGGGCCTCGTTCTGCGCGGGGATGGTGACGACCAGCCGCATCGGGAACAGTCTAGCCCAAACGCGGGAAAGTCGGATAGAGCCGGCCGACTCGGGTGCTCGCGGCAAAGAAAGATGGCCGGCAAGCTTCGGGCCGCCGGCCATCGGGTGATTGTGTGGCGTCAACCTCTCAGGCAGCCAGGGGCTGGATGCTCAGGTAGAGGCCCAGCATGCCGCGCGTCGGCTCGTCCATGCCGATCAGGCGGCCACCGAGATCGATGGTGCCATCGGCGCGTTCGAGGCGGCGCAGGATGGCGAAACGCCCGACCCATTCGCAGGAGGGCTGGATCGCCTCGCCGGCATAGCTGACGAACGGGGAGATTCCGGCGTGCCGCGGGAGCGAGAGGCGAATCTGGATCGTCTGGCCGGGCTGTATGGTCGGATCGCCCGTGCGGATGCGCACCCCGCCGGCGGAGAGGTCGATCACCTCGCCCATCGCCTGTCCGGAGGCGGAAGCCGTATCCCAACGCTCCACCGAGACCTGCGGCCCGACGAGCTCGTGCCGGCGGAAGCGACGTCGCTCCCCCTCGGGGGCGGGGACATATCGCATGTGGGACTGGGCATCGGGTGCGGGTGCGGGGCCGGCGTCGTGGGAGGGAAGATCGGCGGGGTTGTTCTGGCGGTTTGTCATGGTGCGAAACTCCGTATCGCGACTCACTATCGCGCGGTCCGGTTGAGTTGGGGCGCCCCTTCGGGGGCACCTCAGGCATCGACCGGTCCGACGCCGGGCTCAAGCGCTTCGCCTCCGCAAAGCACCTCGCCTGTTCCCGACAGCTTCGGCAAACCAATTATCGGTCACGGAAGGGCCCGGTGCCCAGAAAATCGCACCAGGAGGCGGGTGAAAAACCCCGAACCGGGGTTCGGGAATACCAGACGTTGGGATCATGCCGTCCGTGAGCCCCGTTGGTGTTGACACGCATTTCAAGACCGTTAGGATTCAGGTCGCGAGCTTCACCGCCAATGGATTCCGGTGAGCATTTTGCCGGTCGCGTGGATCGGGCTCGCTTGCCCCCGCCTTGCGCCCCGGTATGCTGGCTACCCGCCAGGCCGCGGGTTAACTTTAAACCCGGCGACGAATCCTGTTTATGCGCCGGTCCCGCCCCAAGCCCTCGTCCGTCCGGCTTCACCGCCAGCGGCGAGGCAACGTCAAGGAATCAAGGAGCTAGCCTTGAGTGCGCTGACGAAAGTCTTTGTCGTGCTGTTGGTGATTCTGTCACTGCTGCTTGCCGCAGCGTCGATCACCTTCCTCTACACCGTCCCCGACTACAACAGCCGGATCGAGGTGCTCAACCAGAGTGTTGCGGCCGCCAAGGCTGAGAGCTCGAACATCCAGTCGCAGGTCGAGGCGCAGAAAGCCGCTGCCGAGCGCCGGGCGGCCGAGCTCCAGGCCCAGCTCACCAGCGCCGACACGCAGGTCACCAACCTGCGCACGGAACTGGCTAAGGCGGAGGCCGACAAGGCCGCGCTCGAGAGCCAGATCACGCTCGCCGGCACCACCCAGTCGACGCTGGCCAACGCGGTCACGCTCAATCTCGGCCTCGTCAACGAGCTGCGCGAGCAGCTTGCGGGCCTCCGGGAGAACAGCGACCGCACGCTCCAGCAGAATCTCGAGCTCAGCACGGAGCTGGCCCGGCTCCAGAACGAGTACGAGTACACGCAGCGCGCCCTCCGCGCCGCCCAGGAGCAGAACGTCGATCTCCTTGGCCAAGCCGAGCAGATGCGCGGCATCATCGTCGCCCTCGGCGGAAACCCTGACCGCCTCGAGCAGAATCCCGTCGCCCCGCCGCCGATCAACGGCGTCGTCGTCCAGCGCCAGGATGTCGGCGGCCAGCCGTACGCCCTGATCAGCGTCGGCAGCGAGGATGACGTCCAGAGCGGCATGCGCTTCACCATCATCGACACCGAGTCGAGCCAGCTCATCGGCTTCCTCACCGTCGAAGAGGTGGACGACCAGGTGAGCATCGGCAAGCTCAGCGGCCCGCGCATCAACGAGGTCGGCCCGAACGACCAGGTCCGCACCCGCGTCTGAGCCGCCACCCGCCGCGACGACGCTCGAACCCTGACCCTATCGGAGACCGGCATGACCCGCATGCGTACCGACACCCGCGCCGCTCAACCGGTGAACAACATCTACACCGCCCTCACGGGCACCGCCTGCGTGGCGGTCCTGTTGGCCGTCATCCTCGCCTTCTTCAAGTGGCGCGAGATGAGCGGCGGCGAGCCCCTTTTCTTCGGGCTCTTCTAGCTCCCGCCATCAGAACGATTCCTTCCGAATCCCGGCCGGTTGCCCCGGCCGGGATTCTGCCTTCCTAAGCTCAACTGCCGGTCGCGCACCAGCCCCGGGCGCTCCGCGGTGGCGCCGCCCCGGCTGCCTGCTGAACGCGGCGGTGTGAGCCATGCCCCTGCTTCGATTCTTCGGGTCACGGCAACGCTTCCAGAACCCCGGCGTTCTCCGCGACGGGGATCTCGAACTCGTCCAGCCGTCCCACGAACACGCCCCCGCCTTCCTTCGCGCCGTCCAGCATCCTGAGTGCGCTGCCGACCCGGAGTGTGCCATCACCCCGACGGCGCTCCAGGCTTTCCTGGAGGCGCACCCCAATGGGCTGGAACGTCCAGACTTCCGCAGGAGCCGCTCGCCGGCTTACCGCTTCTGGATGCAACTCCATGAAGCCGACGGCCTTTCCCCGCCACTCCCCTTCGGCGGGACCATCAGCCTTCGCATCGGCAACGACGAGAACACGCGCCTCTATTACGGCCACGTCGGCTACCTCGTCTTTCCCCCGGCGCGCGGGCGGCACTACTCCGAGCGTGCCGTTCGCCTGCTCCTGCCCCTGGCGCGTCGCCACGGCATGCCGGAGCTCTGGATCACGACGAACCCGGACAATGTTCCCAGCCGCCGCACTTGCGAGCGGCTCGGGTGCGAACTCGTGGAGATCATCGATCTCCCGCAGGGGCACCCGCTCTGGCGACGCGGGGAACGCCGCAAGTGTCGCTACCGCCTGCCCCTGTCCACGTGAGGGCCGGAGGCAGGCCGGATGCGCGGCTTCTATGATCTGGTCCATGAATCTTGATTCCATACCGGACTGCATCGCCAAGCTGAAAGCCGGCCGGATGATCGTGGTCGTCGACGACGAGGAACGCGAGAACGAGGGTGACCTCGTCGTGGCCGCCGAGCATGTCACCCCGACCGCCGTCAACTTCATGCTGAGCGAGGCCCGCGGCATGCTTTTCGTCGCGGTGGATGAAGAGACCTGCAAGCGCCTGGATCTGGGCCCGCAGAGCACGACCAACACGGCCCAGCGCGGCACTGCCTACACCGTCAGCGTCGACGCCGCCGCGGCGTTCGGCATCACCACGGGCGTCTCGGCCACCGAGCGAGCGACGACCATCCGCCGTCTCGCCGATCCGCGGGCCACGCCGCGCGACTTCGACCGCCCCGGCCACATCCAGCCGGTCCGGGCTCGCGAGGGAGGCGTGCTGGTGCGCGCGGGGCACACCGAGGCCCTGACCGACCTGTGCCGCATGGCGGGCCTGAGCCCCGTCGCGGCGGGCATCGAGATCATGCGGGCGGACGGGGAGATGGCGCGCCGGCCGGATCTCGAGGCGTTCTGCCGGCGTCACGCGCTGAAGGTGTGCAGCGTGGAGGAGCTGATCCGTTACCGGATGCAGCGGGAATCGCTCATCAAGAGGCTTGAGACGGTGACGCTGCCGACACGCTGGGGCACATTCACCCTGCACGCCTACGAAAGCGCGATCGACCAGCACCCCCACCTGGCACTGACAAAGGGGAACATCGGCGAGCGGCAGGCGGACGGCGCGAGCGTCGTTCACGAGGAGCCGGTGCTCGTGCGGGTGCACAGCGAATGCCTCACCGGCGACGTCTTCGGCAGCGCCAAGTGTGACTGCGGCGACCAGCTATCGACGGCGATGCAGCGCATCGAGCAGGAGGGGAAGGGCGTGCTGCTCTACCTCCGGCAGGAGGGGCGCGGCATCGGCCTGACGAACAAGCTCCACGCCTATCGACTCCAGGAGGAGGGGCTGGACACCGTCGAGGCGAACCGGCGCCTGGGTCTTCCGGTGGACAAGCGCGATTACGGCATCGGCGTGCAGATCCTGCGCGACCTGGGGCTGCGCAAGCTGCGGATCCTGACCAACAACCCCAAGAAGATCTACGGGATCGAGGCTTACGGGCTGGAGATCGTGGAGCAGCTCCCCGTACGGGTTGAGCCAGGGCCGCATAACCGCTCCTACCTCCAGACGAAGCGCGAAAAGCTCGGTCACGTCCTTTGAAACGTGGCCGTTTGCCCGCTTTGCCCGATCCGGCGACAATGACCCGATGAGACCGGCGCGACGGGCGCGCCGTGCACGCCACGAGATCGTTTCCCGCGCGCCACCATGTCCCGACTCCTGGTGCTGGTTCCGACGATCCTGTGGTTCCTCTGGCTCGACATGGCCGAGCCGGCGCGGGAGAATGCCCGCTCCGCCGTCGAACCGGAGCGCCTGCTGCTCTTCCTGGGCGGGATGCTCCTGGCCGTCGTCGTGGCCGCATACGCCGCCTTCCGCAGTGCCCGGCGCGACTCGATGCGCCGGATGGGGCCCTCACGCACCTCGACGGTTCTCACGGCGCTGCATCGCCTGGCGCTGCCGGCGGCGATGACCTGGTTCGGCGTCGGGCTCTTCTTCCTCGGTTGGGGCGACGCGGTCGCGGCGCTGGTCGAGCCGGCCAGGCCTGACGTGCCCCCGCTGCGCCTGCCGGGGCTCCTCCTGGCCACCCTCCCCGCCTACGCCTCTTGGGCCCTGCTGCTGGCGGCCGAGTACCCGGCCGTACGCCAGCGGCGCGAGTCGCGGCTGCTGGTGGACATCGACCAGGGGAGGCCGATCTATCCCCCGCCGCCGGTGCTGCGGTACTGGACGCTTGCCCTGCGCCAGCGGCTCCTCTTCGCGCTCGTGCCCCTCCTCGTGCTCATGCTGGTGCGCGACCTGGCAATGCTGGGCGCGTGGGCGGCGGGCGTCACGATCACCGGCACGCTCGAGCTCTGGCTCTTCGTGGCCAGCGCCCTTGTGGTCATCTCCCTCTCGCCGGAAATGGTGCGCCGGCTGCTCCCGACGCGCCCGCTTCCGCGGGGCGCGCTGCGCGACCGGCTCGAGGCGCTCTGCCGGAGCACCGGCATGCCGATGCGCGACGTGCTCATCTGGGACACCGACGGCGGAATGGTCAACGCCGCGGTCGTCGGGTTTTTGCCGGGGCTTCGCTACGTGCTGTTGAGCGACCTGCTGCTGGACTCGATGACGCCAGCCCAGATCGAGGCGGTCTTCGCGCACGAAGTCGGCCACGTGAAGCACCGGCACCTGCTCTGGTACTTCGTCTTCCTGACTGGGATGACGCTCTTCTTCGCCGGTCCTGTCGAGGCTGCCTGGCGCGTGATGGCAGGAGGCCTGCCCCAGTGGCTCATCGATGGCTCAGGCCTCGAGTATGCCATTGGGCTGGGCTCGCTGGCGGTCATCCTGGGCCTCTTCGGCCTGCTGAGCCGCTGCTTCGAGCGGCAGGCCGACGTCTACGCCGCCCGTGTCATGCAGGCGCAGGCGGCGATTCCGATGCCGGCCGGTGCAGTGCCCCCGACGGCGCTGAGCGTGCCGGGGCCGGTTGGGCCCGCCGGCGCGGAGGTGTTCGGCTCGTCGCTGCGCCAGGCGGCGCGGCTGAATCACCTGCCGATCGACCGCCGCCCGAGCCGCGGCGGATGGCTGGCCCCGGTTCACTGGCTTTCGGAGCAGTTCACGCACTTCCTGCACGGCACGATCCGCAGCCGTATTGAGTACCTCGAGGGCCTGGCGCGACGCCCGACGCAGACCTACGCCTTCGATCTGAGCATCGCGACGGTAAAGCTGGCGGTGCTGGCGATCACTGTCGGCAGTGGGACGTTCTTGCTCTGGCAGTGAACGAGGTAAGTGTGAATGTGGTATCAGCGATTGATCGGTCTCGTTGTGGCGCTGGTTATAGCTGGCTGCCTCTACGGTGGGTGGCGAAGCTTTGAGCCAACAGTTGGACAGGCCGCAACCGCGTCGGAAGCACCAATCTCCAGCTTGCCGGCCAGTGCCAAGAACGTGCGATACTACCTTCCCGGCGCCTTTGGCCCCGTTACCTACTACGAGTTTGAGGTGTCGGAGGAGGATTTCGAGGCGTGGGTCGCCGCCATGCCTCCACCGCAGCTGGCTCGCGTTGATTGGCGCACTATCCAGTGCCTGGACGACGAAGGTCGCCCCAGCGAGGAGCGTGAACTCGAGGACGGCATCGTCTACCACTGGCGCGAGGACGATGCCTCGATCCGGGCCGCATACGACAGGGTTGCAGGACGAGCTTACTTCCAATCCAACAGCCGGTAGCCAGGCAACCGGCTACGGTGCTACCGGCGCCAGAAGCACCACCGCCGTCGCGACGATGCACTCGCCGCGGCCGATCGCGTCGAGTCCCTCGTTGGTGCCGGCCTTCACGTTGACCTGCCCCCCGGTGATCGCGCCGATGTAGTCGATCATCGCGGGGATGTGCGGTGCGAGCCTCGGAGACTCAGCCAGCACCGTGACGTCCAGGTTCGCGACGCCTAATCCCCGCGCGCGGGCACGATCCATGGCGACCTCGAGAAAGAGGCGACTGTCGGCGTCCTTCCAGCGCGGGTCGTCGTTGGCGAAGTGCCGCCCGATGTCCCCTTCGCCCAGCGCGCCCATGATGGCGTCGACGACCGCGTGGATGACGACGTCACCGTCGCTGTGGGCGATAAAGGAGCGATCCTCCGCCACCACGACACCGCCGAGCACCATGCGCCCGCCGGGCTGGATGCGGTGAACGTCGTGGCCATGGCCGATGCGGAAATCCATTGGCGTCTCGTTGATTTCAGAGTGGCCGGCCGCCCTGCTCGATGGCCCCCTCGGCATAGGAGCGGGCGAGGCGGACGTAGTGCGGCGGGAGGCGGCGCATGTAGTCCATGTCCTGCTCGGTCAGCTCGCGGACGACCTTGGCCGGCACGCCGGCCACGAGCGTGCGCTTCGGCACGACCATGCGGGGCGGGACGACGCAGCCGGCGGCCACGAGGGCCCCGGCGCCGACGCGGCTCTCGCCGAGGAGCCGGGCGCCCATCCCGATGAGCGCGCCGTCCCCCACGCTCACGCCGTGAACGATCGCGCCGTGCCCGATCGTCACGTCCGAGCCGATCTCGTTGGGAAAGCCGCTGTCGCAGTGGATCATCGCCTGGTCCTGCACATTGGTGCGCGGCCCGATCGTGATCGGCGCCACATCTCCCCGGATAACCGTCCCGAACCAGATGCTCACGTCCTCGCCGATCCGCACGTCCGCGGTGACGACGGCGGTGTCGGCGACGTACCAGCCGCCCGGAGTCTTTCGGAAGCGCGGTGACATGCCTCAGAGCTTACGGACGAAGTCGGCGAACATCACCGCCTGGTCGCGCAGCCGTCGGTCGATGTCGGCATTGGTGATCGTGCCGTCCTCGCTGACCTGGTTCTGCACGTCCGCGATGAAGACGCGGCGCGGAAAGACGAAGGCGTTCCGGTAGCCGAAGATCTGCTGGACCTGCTCCACCGGCCGCAGCGCCCCGAATCGGCCGTCCGATTCTCCCGTGAAGCAGACCGGCTTGGCCTCAAAGCTGTCGGGAAACTTCAGGTGGTCGATGAACAGCTTCAACACGCCGGGGAAGCCGCCGTTGTACTCCGGCACCACGACGTGCAGCCCCGCCGCCTCGAGGATCCGCCGCTGGATCGGTTCGAACTCCTTCGGCTTGTTGGCATACGACTCCGGCAGGAACAGTGCCTGGGGCAGCTCCAGCAGCGACAGGAAGGAATGGGGGATTTCTGCCTCCGCGTAATGCTGCTCGAGGCGCCGGGCGACCCGGAGGCAGAAGGAGCCCGGGCGGTTGGTTCCGCTGACGATGAGTATCGGGCTCTCGGGGGAAATCGTGGCCATTCGAGCCAGAAGCTAACCGGAACGCGCCGGAAGGGCCATTCCCGCTCCGGAAGCCCCCACCTCTCCGCCCTTTCCCATTTGCCCGCCGGGGCGCCCGATCGTAGAGCATGGTTGGCGGTGGCACGCGTCATCGTCGTTGTGCGGATTCCGGGGCCACCTCGGGGAGGTGCGTGATGACCGACAACCCCTGCAAACGTTCGCGGCGGTGCCGCGCCTTTACGCTGATCGAGATCCTCGTGGTTGTCCTGCTCCTGGGGATCCTGGCCTCGATCGTCATCGTCCGGATCAAGAGCCCATCCGATGACGCAAAGCGATCGGTCTTCACCCAGAACCTCCGGTCGTTCCAGCAGGGGCTGAGTCTTTATCGCACTTCGCTGAACCACTACCCCCCCAACGCCGCCAGTGGCGTCTGCCCGGATGAGTTGGTTGGCTATGTCGATGCCACCGCCTTCGCCCAGCCGACCCCGCTCGGCGGGAGCTGGGACGTGGAGACCAACGCCAGCGGCATCCTTCTCGGGATCGGCGTGCACTTCAACGGCGCCGAATCGCAGGATGATGCTTTCATGGTGCAGATCGACCGCATGCTGGACGACGGCGACCTCGCGACCGGCTACTTCCGGAAGCTCGCCGCCGATCGGTATTACGCGGTGCTCGAGTGAGCCTTATGCCGGTCGCTGGGCGACCTCGTCGCGCAGCAGTCGGTCGTAGACCCGTGCCAGCGCCTCGGCCGCGTCGGCCCATCGCATCTGCCTGACCTCGAAGCTGCCGCGATCGGTCATTTCGCGGGCGAGAGTCGGGTCGCGAAGGACGCCCAGGATCTTGCTGGCCAGCTCATCCACATCCCAGAAGTCCACCTTCATCGCGTGGTCCAGCACCTCGGCCGCGCCGCTCTGCTTCGACACGATGACCGGAACGTCGCGTGCCGCCGCCTCCAGGCTGACGATGCCGAACGGCTCGCTGACGCTGGGCATGACGAAGACGTCCGCAGCGAGGTAGAGCGACTCGATGTCCTCACCGCGCAGGAACCCGGTGAACAGGAAGTGCTGGTCGATCTCCATCTGCCGGGCAAGCTGGCGCACCTGCTCGAACTGCTCGCCCGTTCCCGCCATGACGAAACGGATCGCCGGCTCCTGCCCCAGCACGCGCGCCGCGGCACGCACGAACAGCTCGGGCCCCTTCTGCGGCGTCAGGCGCCCGACGAAGAGCACGACCCGCTCGTCGGCGCCGATCTGCATCGGTCGCTCCGGGGCCAGCCGGTTGTCGAGGTCCAGGGCGTTGTGGATGACGTCGATGCGATCCTCGGCGATGCCGTAGCGGTTGGAGATCTGGGCCGCCGTGTAGCGGCTCACCGCGATGATCGCATCCGCCGCCTCGAGCGAGCGCCGCTCGATCTCCATCACCTGTGCGTCGGGCGCCTCGCCGGCGCGGCGGTCGAACTCGGTCGAATGAACATGGGCGACCATGGGCACGCCCAGCGCCCGAGCCACGGCCAGGCCGGCCTCGAAGGTCATCCAGTCGTGCGCGTGGACGAGGTCGAAGTGCTTTCCCTCGCGCCGCTGCGAGAGGGCGAGCTCCACCGCGCGGTCGGAAAACTTCGTTGCCTCGGCGACCACGTCGTGCTGCTCCGGGAGATCGGGCGGACGCATCCGGTGGCCCTGCGCGATGCGCTGCGGCCGCGCGTATGGATCGCCCAGGTGCACATCGATTCCGTGGAAGGCGACGTTGTCGAACTCCGGCATCCGGATGCCGCCGCCTTCGCGGGACGGGCCGTTGCTGGTTTCGTGGCTGGCGCTGAAGCCAACGCGCGCGGGGCCGGGCATCACGAAGACGACCTGATCGCCGCGCCGGCTCATCGCCTTGGTCAGGCCGTAGCAGGCCGTCCCGAGGCCGCCGCTGATGAAGGGGGGAAACTCCCAGCCGAGCATGAAGACATCATGCGCGCCGGCCTGCTCCATTGCGTCCTGAGCGTCCGGAATCCGCGAGGGATCGCCGGCGGGATGATGCTGCGGAGAGTCCGGCATGTCGGGGCAAACCTAGTAGTGTTTCACGAATCGTGTCAATCCCATTCATCAGTCGCACATCCGGCGCTCACACGCCGGCAGCGTGGATCGGTCGGATGCCGCCCGCCTCCTCCGACTCGCCGCGCCATGCGTGAGCGAGCTCTCGAACAGTCAATCGCCCGCCAGCCATCTGAAGCACCGGCTCGTCTGTCACGCGCCCGAGCCGGACGACCCGCACGCCAGAAGCCGATGGCTCGTCCGGCGATTCCAGCAGGTATGCCCCCACCGGCTCCTCGAACGGCCCCGGCCGCCCGTTGCCCGCGACGGCTTCCAATTCCAGTCCGAGCCCGCCGCCGATGCACATCTCAGCGGCGGAGACCAGCCACCCGCCGTCGCTCACGTCGTGGGCCGCCGCGATGGCGCCGGACGCGATCCAGTTCGCCACGGCGCGGTGCACGGCGAGGCGCTGCTCGTGCGTGGCGTTCGACGCCTCCGGCAGCACGAGCCACAAGTCGTCGCCGGGCCGCTTCAGGTCGCTCGTGCAGCAGCGGGCGATGTCCTCGACGACGCCGATGGCGCTGATGAGCAGCGTCGGCGGAATCTTGATGACGCGGCCGGTCGCCTTGTCCGTGAACTGGTTGTGCAGCGAGTCCTTGCCGCTGATGAACGGCGTGCCGTACGCCAAAGCCACGTCGCGGCAGGCCTCGCAGGTGAGCACAAGCTGTCCCATCGCCTCGGCATCGTCCGTCCCGGGCCAGCAGAAATTGTCCAGCAGCGCCAGCCGCGAGAGGTCCGCCCCGACACAGACGGCGTTCCGCACCGCCTCGTCGATCGCGGCGACGGCCATCGCGTACGGCTCCTCGACGTGGGGCGCGAGCCCACAGGCGACCGCCACCCCGCGCGTGCTGTCCAGCTTCGGACGGATGACCGCGGCGTCGGCGGGCCCTATCTGCTGCGGACCGACGAATGGCTTGACCACGGTTCCGCCCATGACCTCGTGGTCGTACTGGCGGACGATGCGGTGCTTGGAGCGGATGTTCGGCTCCGCGAGCTTCGCCAGGAGTTGCTCCGGCGTCACCTCCTCCTGCGGCCGATCGCGCGACACGGGCACGTCGCTCCTGCCGCCGGAGGCGACGATCGCCTCACGCGTCGGCATTGGGATGCCCTCGTGGAGGAACTCCATCGAGAGGCGTCCCACCTCGTGACCCTCGAACTGAAGAACCAGCTCACGTCCACCCGTACCGAAGTGACCGATGTCCGTCGCCTCGACATCCTCGCTCGCCGCCAGTGCCAGCAACTCGGCCAAGTGCTCCGGCGGGACGGCGAGGAGCATGCGTTCCTGCGCCTCGCTGATCCAGATCTCGTCGTAGCGGAGGCCGGCGTACTTCAGCGGCACTTTCTCCAACTCGACAAACGCCCCCGTCTTCTCGCCCATCTCGCCGACGGCGCTGGAAAGTCCGCCGGCGCCGAGGTCCGTGACGGCCGTCGCCAGGCCCCGGTCGCGGGCTTCCAGCAGCACGTCCATCACCTTCTTCTCGGTGATGGCGTTGCCGATCTGCACGGCGTGGGCGAACTCGCTGCCGTGCGTGTCGGTGAGTTCGGCGCTGCTGAAGGTCGCGCCGTGGATGCCGTCGCGCCCGGTTCGCCCGCCGACGAGGACGATCCGGTCGCCCGCCCGCGCGGACTTGGCGATCCGGTCCCGCGGGATCACCCCCACGCAGCCGCAGAAGACCAGCGGGTTGGCCACGTAGTTCTCGTGGTAGTAGACGGCGCCATTCACCGTCGGAATGCCCATCCGGTTGCCGTAGTCACGCACGCCTGCGACCACCTGCTGCAGAATGCGCTCCGGCCGGATCACGCCGCGCGGCAGATCCTCAACCTCTGGCGGGGCGACGCAGAAGACGTCCGTATTCGCCACCGGCCGCGCGCCCAGGCCCGTGCCGAGCACGTCGCGAATGACCCCGCCGACGCCGGTGGAGGCTCCGCCGTACGGCTCGATCGCGCTGGGGCGGTTGTGCGTCTCCACCTTGAAGCAGACGCCATCGGTCTCGTCGAAGGCGATCACGCCCGCGTTGTCCTTGAAGACCGACAGGCAGAAGTCGCCCTCTCCCGTGCGCTCGTCCCGTCCGCGCTTGATGAGTTCCTGCGTGCTGGCGAAGATCGTGTCGCGGATGAGGCTGCCGTAGCGCCGCAGCTCCTTCCCCTGCTCGTCGCGCACGATCACCGCGCTCTTGAGCGTCTTGTGAACGCAGTGCTCACTCCACGTCTGCGCCAGCGTCTCCAGTTCCACGTCCGTCGGCTCGCGCCCGTGCTCGCGGTAGTAGGACTGGATCGCCCCCATCTCGGCCGCCGAGAGGAAGAGGTGTCCCTCGCGGCTGAGCCGGGCCAGGCCCGCCGCGTCCAGGTCGCGGATGGGGACATGCCTCAGCCGGAAGGGACTGGACCGCCCGTGCTCGAACGCAGCGGGATGGAACCGGCCAAGGTGCACCGTTTCGATCACGCCGTTGGCGAGCACCCGGTTCGCGATCTCCTGAAGCGCCTCGGCCGGCGCGCCGCTGAACCGGTAGGCCCGACCCGTGAGCACCTCCGTCACGTCCAGCCCTCGCCCCACCAGCGCCGACTCGCAACTGCGCGCCACCGGATCCATCACGCCCGGCTTCAGGTGGACCTCCACCCACCCCGCCGGGGCCGCGGGCGCCGTGCCGGAAGCCTGAAGCTCCCACTCCTCGACCACGCCGTCAGCCAGGAGATCCATGGCGGCCCGGCGCACGGCGGTCTCGGGGGCGGCGGACTCGATGAGGTAAATGCGGGCGGCCGAGACCTCGCCCACGTTGTACCCCAGGGCCCGCGCCTCGGCGGCGACGCGCGTGCCGAGCGGGTCGTGCGACTCCTTCGAGCGAACCTCGATGCGGTAGATGCGGGCGGCGGACGGCGCGGAGGCGGTGGCGGTCATTGAACCTAAGCGTAGCCGCCGCCCCGCCGCGCAGCAGAGCGGGGTTCAGCGTGTCATCAGGCGTCGCCAGGCGGCCTCGAGGCCGAGGTAGTCGACGCCGAAAAGCTCCCGCAGCGCCCGCTCGGGCGGTTCGCCGGCCTTGATCCGGTGGAGGAGCTCGACGAACCGATCCGGATCCTCCTCGTGCAGCGCCTGCACCAGCGTCATCATCACCGGGTACATCTCCGGCCCGGGGAGGTGCCTGTCGTTGAAGATCTCCGCGATGCTCTGGCCCGACCGCGCCATCCGCCTTGCCCGCTCGACGGCGAGCGGACGCGAATGCACCTTCTCGGCGATCAACTCGGCCAGCCCCTCGTTCAGCCAGCGCGGCACGAAGCCGTTGCCCCGGTACCGGGCCACGAACGCATGCACGAACTCGTGTGTCAGGTTTCGACGCCAGATCCGCCTCGCCGCCTCCAGGTCGTTCTCGCCCCCCGCCCGCGGCTTGCTCATCACCATCTTCCCGACGCCGTCCGTGCGGGTCGTGAAGTAACCCGCCACCGACTTGCCGAACCCCTCCTGCCCGTCGATCTCCCGGGCGTAACGCAGGAACATCCCATGGTCGTCGAACATGTAGACCGGCAGCTTCCCGACGAAGATGTTCCGCTCCGGCGAAACGCCAAACTCCCCCGCCACCAGCCTGTAGGCCTCCTCCAGCGCATCCTCCAGGAACTGGTCGTCCACCGGATCCCAGTCGGTGTGGATCACGAAGTGCGACGTCTCCAGACGGCGCGCCTTCACGCCCAGCCGCTCCAGCGCGCGGCTCGCCGCCCGGTCGGCGGCAGCCATTGCCCGGGCTGCCTGTTCCGGCGTCACTTCCTCGAACAGGCCGTCATTCACGACGGTGCCCGGCAGCAGGTCGAACGGGCCGCCTCCGCCGTCGGCATCCTCGTCCGGCTCCTTCGGCTGGAACGGTCCCCTCAGCCTGCCAGGCGCGTCGGCGCGAATGCGCGTCACCTCCGGCGCCAGTGACGGATCGAGTCGCAGGGCGCGCCCGAGCGCGCGCTCCGCCTGGTCGTCGGCGCCGATTGCGAGGCCGAACTCCCCGAGGGACAACCAATGGAGCGCGTTCTCCTGGTCGATCAGCCGGTACCGCACGATGAACGCGCTGCGCGGCTCGATCTCGATCCAGCGGTATTCGGTTCGCGTTCCCCGCGCTTCCAGGGTGGGCCCAAGCTCGCTGTAGGCGACCAGGTCCCCCAGTACGGAACGCTTCCCCCCTTCGAATGTCAGCCGCACCGTGATCGGCGGATCGACCGTGACGCGTACCGCCTCTTCCGGCCGGGTGGCCGGTTGCGTCGCAGGGCCGGACGTCTCATCCTTCCCCCAAGCCGCCCCACCGAGGAGGAGAGCGAGGAAGCATGCTGGCAGCGGAGCTGGCAAGTGGATTCGACTCACAGCAGGGTCCTGAGACGATAACCGGAAGATCCGCCCATTCGACGCGCCGGGGGCCCGCAGGTTCAGGCCGGCGCCATCTCGACGTCGCCGGCCGTCGGCGACTGCCTGCGTCCCGTGCGCAGCCCCGCCACCCAGGCCGCCGCGGCGTTGGCGGGCAGGGCAAGAGCGATGATCGGCAGGTTTTCCTGTCCGACCCCCGGGACCAGGTGCAGCAGTGCCCCGAGCACGCAAAGTCCGAGGTGGATGCCCGCAAGGAGCCGGATCGCCCGCGGGTGGCGCTGCGTCATCGTCTCGAATGCCAGGGGGAGGCCGAGCGGTGAAAGGAGCAGGAGACTCTGGTTCCAGTACGCCGCCCAGTGGTCGGTGAAAGCCCACAGCAACAGCAGGAGCGTTCCCCCGAGCCCCGCCAGCAGGAACCAGAGCCCCGCCGCTGCAAGCGACCAGCCCGGACGCCGCAGGCGCGTCAGCAGCAGCATCCCGGCAGCCAGTGCCAGCCCCAGTATGCCCGTCTGCCACCAGCGGCTGGGAGGATCGACCGGCGTGACGGGGGCATCTCCCTCGTTGAGCAACAGCTCTGTCCTCACGAGCGGGCGCGGCGCGCCGTCGTCGGCCGCGATCTCCACGTCCCGCAACCAGTCGCGAAGCTCGGCGGGGAGAAAGGTGTACTCCCAGGCGTCGATCGGCCGGTCGGCCGGTCGGCCGAGGCCGGCGTTGAAGCCGAGCCACATCGGCCAGTGGTAAGCGATATGCCGCTCCGCCTCGTCGCGGAAGGTCGTGCCGGCGGGCACGCCCTGGAGCTGCTCGGCGATCTGCCCTCCGAGTGCCTCGTCCAGCACGTCACGCAGCTTCGTGGAGCAGTTGGCAATGAAGTAGTCGTACCGGTACTGGCTGTTGGCGGGCAGGTTCGCGATCTCGCAGAGGCGCAGGAGCCGGCGGGTCTGCTCCGGAGAGAGAGCCAGTTCCTGGAGCTCAACGCGCCGGTCGAGTTGATCGGCGTAGAAACCCAGCACCCGGTTGCCGTCTGAGACCCCGCTGCTGTAAAGCATGTCGCCGCGGACGAAGCGGGCGATGAAGTTGGGCTGGTCGAAGTCGAAGCGGCCCCAGTCGTAGGAAAGGCTTTCCCCCGTCTGCGGATCCTCGAAGAGCAGCGCGTTGTGGCCGTATCGCTCCCACGGCTTCTCGCCCGGCCCTACCGTTACGAGGTAGACGCGCAACTCCTGCGCCGCCGCCGTGCAGGCCGGCAGGAGCAGCACCACCAGGAACAGGCCGGCCACGCGAAAAAGCACGGGTGGATGGTAGGTAAGACCCGCCGTTGGCACCATCCTGGGTACAGTCCGCAAGTCCCGGCCGCCGATCTGTCTCGGGGGGCTTCTCTCACGACGCGAGGGCAATCACATGGTTCAACGACGCCGTCCCACCCAGTCCAGCGGCATCCTGTTGCTGGCGCTGCTCATCTCGCTCGGGAGCCTGGGATGTGCCGGGGGCCGCCGCGACCTGCTCACGCCTCCGGAGGCGCCCGCCCCGCCGCGGGCGCGCAGTGTCGCGCTGGACAGCGCCATGGTCGGCTCCGCCGTGCAGATCGTGCGCGAGATGATGAACGCCGAGGACCCGATTCGCCGGGCTCATGCGGTCGAGGCGATCCAGCACGTGCCGCCGGAACAGGCGCTTCCCCTGCTGGAAGAGGGGATTGCCGACGCCGACCCGCGCGTGCGTTTCGCCGCGACGATGGCGGCCGGTCGGATGCGCCTGGCGCAGCTCAAGCCGCAGTTCGAAGCGATGGCCGCCGGCGACAGCCCGAACGGACAGGTCGCCGGCGTTTTCGCCCTGCACCGCATCGGCGACACGTCGCAGAGCCACCGGTTCACCGAGTTCTCGCAGTCGGGCAACTCGCTCGTGCGCGCCAACACCGCGGTGGCGCTGGGGCTCCTCGGGGAAGCGACGGCGGTGCGGCTGCTGCGCCCGATGCAGGAGGATCCGGATGCGAACGTGCGTCTGAACGTGGCCGAGGCGCTCTGGCGCCTGCGCGACGAGGACGGTTTCGAGGCGCTCCTCGCGGCATCCATCAGCGGCTATTCGGACGACCGCGTGCTCGGGACGCTCGCACTGGCCGGGCCATACGACGCACGCGCCGAGCCGGCCCTTCACGGCAAGCTGACGGACGAGTACGTCGAAGTGCAGCTCGCCGCGGCGCGGGGGCTGGGGGCCCTGGGAAGCGACCGCGGGTATGCCGTCGCCGCCAGCCGGCTGGATGATCGCGACGCCCGGCGCCGCGCGATGGCGGCGCTGGCGCTGGGGGAGATCGGCCGGCTCGACGCCCAGCCGCTGATCGAGCCGCTGCTGTCGGATTCGAGCCCGGATGTCCGGCTCGCGGCGGCAACTGCCACGCTCATGCTCGCGGAGGCGGCAGGCGAGCAGCCCGGCCTCGCCAGCGAACGACGCAACTGAGGTCGCATGTCCGAGCCCGTCCGCATCCTCGGCCTGGATCCCGGCACGCGCCTCACCGGCTACGGAGTGATCGACGTCGTGCCCGGGCAGGAGCACCGCCCCGCGCTCGTGGACGGCGGGGTCATCCGCCTCGACGACAAGGCGCCCCTCATCGATCGGCTCTGCGAGCTGGAGCGCGAACTGGTCGATCTCATCGCCGAGCATCGTCCCGCCTGCGTCGCGGTCGAGGAGATCTACGCTCACTACAAGCATCCGAAGACCGCCATCATCATGGCGCATGCCCGCGGGGTGATCCTCCTGGTGGCGCGGCGCAAGGGCCTTGGCGTGCACGAGCTTTCGGCGAACCGCGTGAAGCAGTCGCTGACGGGCCACGGGCACGCCAGCAAGGAGATGATGCAGCGCTCCATCCAGGCGACGTGGCGTCTCGCCGAGCCGCCTGATCCACCGGACGTCGCGGACGCGCTGGCGGTGGCGCTCTGCTGCGCCCGCAGTGGCGTGCTGGCCAGGGCATGAACGGGAGTTTCACGCTTCGCATTGCCTGCGGCACGCGGTGCCGCGGCTATGGGCTACACTCCCGCCATGATCACCGCGCTCGTGGGCATCCTGAAACACGTGAGGGAGGATCGGGTCGCGGTCGCGGTGGGGCCGATCGTGCTGGAACTGCTCATCGCCGCGGCCGATGTGCCGCTGCTGGAGGGGCGCGAGGGCGAGGAGATCACCTTCCACACGACGCTCTATATCGAGGGGGACACCGCCGGGGGAAATGCCGTGCCGCGCATGATCGGCTTCCTGCGCGACAGCGATCGCAGCTTCTTCCAGCAGTTCATCACCGTGAAGGGAATCGGGCCGCGCAAGGCGCTCAAGGCCATGATGCTCCCCGCCGCCGAGGTGGCGCACGCCATTGAGCTCAAGGACGCGCGCACGCTCACCAAGCTCCCGCAGATCGGCAAACGCGCCGCCGAGCAGATCATCGCGGAGCTGGCGGGGAAGGTCGGGCGCTACGTCGGCACGGGCATCCCCATCCCCGCGAAGCGCGCCGCGGCATCCAGTCATCTGACGCCGGTGGAGGAGGATGCCGTCGCCGCGCTGGTGGCCCTGGGCGAGCGCCGCCCCGACGCCGAGGCGCTGCTGGAGCGCGTGAAGTCGGAGGAGACCCCGCCGACGGCGGTCGATCAGCTCATCCGGGAGATGCTGCGCCTGCGGACGGGCCGGCCCTGATCTTCCGCCCCAGCCGGCGAAGGCACGGGTGCCGGCTAGCGTTTGGTGGAGTCGCCCAGGCCGTTCCAGAGGCCGTTGTCCGGGTTGCCGTCGTTGTCGCTGTCGTCCATCTCGATCGGCAGGAGATGGACGCCGTGGCCGTCGACGAAGAGGACGGCGACGCGGCCGCCGTTGTTGCGGGCGTCGGGCGTGGAGCGGTGCTCCTCGACGACGGTGCCCGCGGTGCCGTCGCCGCCCGTGTAGCCGTAGTTGCCGGCCTCCAACGGATTGCTCGTCGTCTGCCGGCTTCCGCGGCTGCCGTAGTTCAGGCTCTGGAGAGGCGGATCGACGACGTAGGTCGCCTCGTCGTAGTCGAAGGAGTCGTCGCCGTTGCGGCTGCCCTTGGTGTCGGCGAGGGCGATGGTGCGCGCCGAGTCGCGGATGGTGCCGGTGGAGGCGAAATAGGGGCCGCTGTTGCCGGCCTTCACGCGCGAGTTGCCCAGGTACTGGAAGTTGTAGCCATACCCGCCGAAGTAGCGCGTGTATTCGTTGGGGAGGCCGGTGACGGGGTCGCAGGTGTGCGCCCAGGGCTTCATCGCCTTCATGCGGGCGATGTCGTTGAGCAGCGGGCTGATGAAGACCTCTTCGCTGTTGAGGTAGGGATAGATGTCATCCGCCCAGCGGGTGCGGGGTCGTTCGCTGCTGAGGGAGGAGTGGCGCGGGAACTTCCCCTCGTAGTCGTTGCGGTAGAACTCCAGCCCGATGCCGAGCTGGCGGAGATTGGAGAGATTGACCGTGCTCATCGCCGAATGCCGGGCCCGCCCGAGCGCCGGGAGCAGCATCGAGATCAGCAGCGCGATGATCCCGATGACGACGAGAAGCTCCACGAGTGTGAAGGCGGAAGAACGACGGCGTGCAGCATGCGGCATGAAGATCTCCTTGCCCGCCTGACACACTCCGAATCGCCGGAACGGTTAAACGGGTGCGTGCCCGGGGCGAGCGATGGTACGGCTCACATGGGACAGTGCGAAGCACGAACACCGACGTCCCCATGAGCAGGGAGATCTGCGCCACCGGATCGACGATCCGAGCCTTTGGATTGTCGATCCGGGCCTTCGGATTCACGATCCGGGTCTCGCCGGTGATGGTCCGTTTTCCTTCAGGCCCGATGCCGCGGGGAGGCCGCGGTTGCCCTGGGCGATGAAGCGGCGGACGTACCCGCTGTTGACGGTGATCGTCCGGCCCGAGCGGTTCCATCCGGCGCCGCCGTCGCCGTCGACGAAGCGGATCGTCACCTGCGAGTGCCAGTCGAAGCGCCGGGCGGCGGACTCGATCTCGGCGGCGAGGCCGTCGGCGCCCCCCGCGGGGCCGCAGAGGGACGCGATGAACGGATTCCCGGCGTCGTAGACCACGCGCGCCTCACTGGAGGTGGTGTCGGACGGCATCCAGAGCGGCGCGAGCGTGCGCCGCCACGACCGGCGGATCTCGGCGCCGTAGTCGCGCGCATCATCGATGTCATCCTCCGACATGCCGACCACGTCGGCGACCGGCTTGTACTTCGCCGGGTCGGCGGCGATGGCGAGGGCGGCGATCTGGAACGCGCGACGGGCGTCGTCGTCGTGCTCGCCGCGCCATTCCACCTCGGGCGTCTCGCCGGCCTCGATCATGAGCGACGTGACGCGCGCGACCAGGACATCGACGGCGCGATCGGGCAGGTAGGTCGTGAGGTAGTAGGTGGCGAAGGCGTCGGCGGCGGCTTCTTCGTTCGCGAGGATGGGAAGGTCGAACTCGCGCACCAGGGCGTGGCCGATCTCGTGGAGCACGACGTGGAGCGTGACGTCCCGGGCGAAGGTCGAGACGGTGACGCCGTCGTGGTTGCTCGACGCCACGACGCTGTCGTCCGCCGCGCGGGCGTGCGCGCAGTTGACGTGCTTGTATCGCTCGACCTCGGCGGCGAGGACGGCCTCGTCGAGCTTGAAATGCGCGGCGGCGGCCCTCAGGAGCTCGGGCCCGGTGGCGTATCGCTTCTGCGCATCGAGCAGGAAGGCCTCGACGTCCTTCTCCGGGACGCGCAGGCCCTGGAGCAGCGCGTTGGAGACGATGTCCTTCATCACTCCGGGCACGGCGAGATCGATCCGGCACTCGGGAGCGGCCTGCCGGGCGAGGGCGCCGGCGGGGGCGGGAATGCAGAGGGCGCACAGGGCCAGGGGTGAGCACGGTGAGGCCGAACGCGGCTTTCGACTTGGGCATGTGATTGTCCTCAACGCCGGCTAAAAGCCGGCGTTGAGTGTAGCCGGCTCCTCCGGCCGCGGCGGCACCCCTCTCATCGGCGGTGATGCGGGGCGGCTTCACAGACGAGAGAGGGGGAAAAGTTCTTCGCGCCGGGGCGATAAGAACCGCGGCGGCGGCGCTGAGACCGTGCCGTCACATAAAAACGGCCCTGAACGGACAGTCGGCGCTCGGCGCGGTGCGCTGCGCGCCGTGCGCCAAGCGCTGCGCGCCGTGCGCCGTGCGCCGAGCGCTGCGCGCCGTGCGCCGAGCGC
>JAEZED010000211.1 GCA_023417885.1 Planctomycetota bacterium | reverse complement strand
GGAGGGACGGGTTGTCGTGCACCTTCTCGAGCCACCGGTCGCGCAGCTCGCGAGCGGCGGTGATGAGCTTCGGGTCGCAGGCGACCTTCGGGCGCGACGGCCTGGCGGGTGCGGGCTCGACGACCTGCACGGCGGGCTGCGCTGGGGTTTCGGGCGGCAGGCCGAACTGCACGTGCGGACGCTTTCGGGGCGCCTGCTTCTTCGGCGAAGCCTCTGCGGTGCCCGGGTCGGGCGCGGGGGTCGTGCGTCGCGGGGGCGGGCCGAACACGACGTACCTGCGCCTGCCTGACCCGGACGTGGGCGCCTGCATGCTCGCGGGCGTGCCGGGGGGAGCGCGCGCCGCGGCGATGAGCCCGGGATCGCAGCGCGGGGCGGAGCGCCTGGGCCTGGGCGCTTCCTCCGGCGCCTCGACGACGGGCTCGGGCCGGGGCTCGGTCGCGGCAACGGCGTCGTCGTCGCCCGGATGGCCCCACTGTCTCGGGGCCCGCGACAAATCCTGTGTCGGCCCCACCGGCGCGATCAGTTGATTATTCACGAGTGGGATTTCAGATTTTTTCCCGTGCGCCGCATCAAGCGGATCGTGCGGAGCGCGTTGTCGGGGAGTCAGGAGGAAGCGGGCGCTCGTACCCGACGGCGTATCGCGACGGTCCGGGAAAATGGCCGCGAAGCGGCTGGCACCGCCGATCGTGTCTTCCGGACCCGCCGTTCGATCGCGGAAACATCGATGCTTTTTACGAAACCATCGATGCTTTTCAAGAAACAATGGATGCTTTTCAAGAAACCATGGATGGTTCTCGAAAAACAGGCGATGGTTTTCAGGAAACCAAGGGATGGTTTTCAAGAAACAGAGGATGCTTTTCACGAAACAAGGGATGGTTTTCACGAAACCATTGATGGTTTTCACGACACAGGCGATGGTTTTCACGAAACAGGCGATGGTTTCGTGGAAAGCATCGATGGTCTTGGCGTCACGAGGACGGCGAGGCTCGCCCCCCGCGCGGCAGGGAGCGGCGTGTCACGGGAGGCGAGCCGCGCCGTAGAGGGCTGCGTCCTGCGGCGGCGACGATCTCGGCGCGCACGGCAACGGGGGCCACGGCGGCGGCGAGCGGGCGGGAAGGCTTCGGCGGCCGAGAGGCCTTATACGGATCGTGCCCGAGTCGCGCGCGGCACTGGGAGAGGCCATGTCCGGCGCTTGTAGCAGCGCGCGACTCAGGCATGACACCTTATATAGGGTGCGGCGGAGGGGGGACGGGGACGGGCGAGGCCCGTTCGTCGCCCTGCCGGGCAGGAGGTTCAGCACGATGTGCCCGTGCCTTTCCTGGCGGCGGCGGACACGGCGAGCATCCTTCTGAACGGCCCCCCGCCCCGGTTCACCGGTCGGGGTGCGATATTCACGGTGTCCCCTTATCCTCCGACGTCGGGGCCGCTTGGCGTGACCGACCCCGCCGCCGCGGGCGGGGACGCACGCTGTCCGCTTATCACCCTTCAGAACGATGTCCCCCTTTTCCCCCTTAGAATCCGAGAATGCCGACCACTATCTTCTACGCGTGGCAGTCCGACACCGATGAATCAGTTTGTCACTATTTAATCCGAGACGCGTTGGAAGCGGCAATCAAGCTGCTGAAATCGGACGCGAAGGTACAGGAGGCTGAAACGTTCAGCGACATGCGTGTGCTCTACGGGACGGAGGGCGAACCAGGGACGCCCAACATCCCGATGACGATCCAGAGACGCATCCGGGACTGCGACATCTTCGTGGGTGACGTGACGACGAACACAAGCTATCTGACGGCGGATGGGCGCACGAAAGCGGGACAAAACGGCAATGTGATGGTGGAGACTGGGCTGGCGTTGGCGCGCAAGGGCACGAAGCGCGTCCTGCTCGTGATGAACGAGGCCTTTGGCAAGTTCGACAAGTTGCCGTTCGACCTGCACCTGTACCGGAAGCCGACAACGTACACTTTACCAGCCGGGTCTGACAAGAAGACGCGGGACGCCATGACCGCGGAGCTGGGGAAGGTGCTTTCAAGAAAGCTGAAGGCGATCCTCGACCATATCGAGTCGAGGAAGGCGACGTCCGAAGCGGCCCTACGAACTGCCCGAAGCGAGGGAGGGTACGAGCGAGCCGAAGCCCTTCGATCCGAGTTGGAACAGCGAGTCCGCGACGGAAGGTTCCACTTCTTCCGCCCCACGTCCCCGATGCTCACGCTGTGCATGGTCGCCTTAGATGCGGCGACGGAGCAAGTCGACCTGACGGACGAACGTTCTTTGACGCCGTGGCTCACGCCAATCGGCGGCTCACAATTCAATCACGGCCACGACGCCAAGCATTTCTATATGTTCACGCAGTACCCGACTGACGATCCGGCGTGGTCGAAAAAGTACATCAGCACTTCTATTACGGCCGTCCGCGCAGACGGTGTGGCGATGGCTGCACACGCTATCAATACTGAGGCGGTTCCATGGCACCAGGGCGCGAAGGGTTTTAGATGGCGTCGTGTCGAACCGATGGCAGTAAAAAAGGTCATCGATTTTCTTCGACTGATGCGGGAGCATGGGGTTAGCGGCCCCGTACTAGTGGGCGTATCTCTTCTAAATGTCGGGGCAATGTATATCCACTTGGACGATAGTGGCTGGGTCGACGATCAGGTCCCAATCGCCGACGAGGACGTGCGCCCCGCCTTTGTAGAGCTTTCGGCGGATCTAGATGGAAAGGACCGTCAAGCCGTTGCACGAGCTCTACGTTCGCGCCTGCGTGAAATCTGGCGGTCGGGAGGCTGGCCCGACTGCTATAACTTCGACGAGCAGGGGAACTACGTCATGCGGATCAGTTAGTGCGCGATCCACAACTCCACTTCACACCGTCGGCTCCCGTATCGCCGACCAAGCCGGGTGGATCACGCTGCGCGCTTTGTTGGCGAACACGGGCGGTTGGACCATTTACGTCGTGCCTGGAGTGATGCTCATGGCCGCGTGCAAGAAGGTGATCAAGGTTGCGCGAACGTTGTTCGCGATGCCCGAGAGCGACGTGTCGGCGATTGCTCATCGTCGGCTGGCGCTCGACTAGCGAGGGGAACGGCGGGGCTTGTGCGCTGCCGAATGGAGTATCCCCCCTACGCCTCCCCGGCCGTGGTGGTGGTGGTGGTGGGCGAGGGGAGGAGCATGCGGCGGGCGGCGGGGGTGAGCAGGAGCACGCCGGGGAGGAGGTAGGCAAGCGTGTTCGCCACCTGCGTGAGCAGGATCACATAGTGGAAGTCGTGGCCGGTCAGTTCCAGCGCAATGACGAAGGCGCACTGGAACAGTCCGGCGATTCCGACGCCGATCGAGGCGGCGGCGATGAGCACGGGCCAGGGCCGGCGCGTGGCGATCCAGAGGAGGCCCCCTGCGATGCCGACGAGCGCGCCGAGAACCGCGAACGGGTATGCAGCCTCCCTGATGAGGTCGACGAGGGTCATGCCGCGGTAGAAGCGGGCGATGCCGAACCGCGCCAGTGGGGTGAGCTGTGGGACATACGTGAAACCGAGCGGGATGTAGACGAGGAGCGTCGCCGCGGCGAGCCACCGCGCCAGGCGCCGCCCGTCGGCGTCGCCGGCGGAGGGAGGCTCGTAGGCGAGGGGGTGCATGGGGCGGGGAGGGGATAGGCGAAAGAGGAAATAGGGAGGAGGGAGGAGGATACCTGTCACTTCGTGACCGACGCAAACGGCGGAGGGCAGAGGCTGGGAGCCTCTGCTACTGGTCGGTCCCCTCACACCGTCGGCCTATACACCCCCGCCACTTCGTGGAGGCGTTCGGTGATCTGGCCGAGGCTGCAGACTTCGACGGCGTGCGCCAATCACTCGTAGATCGGCAACGCCACGAACACGCGCTCGCCCTCATCATATGCGACGAGGATCGTGTCGCCGGTCAGGGGCACGGTGTATGCGACCCACCGTAATGACGCAGGCCGGTCCGTTCGCGCGTACTGCGCGGGAACCGCCTCGGCCGAGCTTGGTCTTGCCTTCGTGAACCACAGCGTCTGCTCCACGGAGGCGAGGCTGCTTCCGTCGCTGATCCGGCCCATCGCACGATCGCACATTTGGTACGACCACGCGTACAACGCGACGGGGCCGATCAGCGCCACAACGAGGAGCCCCGCCAGGGCGACCGCAGCCAGCGCATCGAACCGAGATTTAGCTCGTCTCGCCATATACGCCGCTCCCGTCCACGCCGCTCACACCGTCGGCCGATACACCCCCGCCACTTCGTGGAGGCGTTCGGTGATCTGGCCGAGGCTGCAGACCTCGACGGCGTTTAAAAGCTCGGCGAAGACGTTGCCGCCGGATTCGACGACCTGGCTGAGCTTGTCGAGCGCGGCGGCGGCGGCCTCCGAGTTGGCGACCTTGAAGCTCTGGAGGCGTTCGACGGCGAGGCGCTGGCGGTCGACGGGGGTGCGGACGACTTCCTTGAAGCCGGCGTGCTCGGAGGCGTAGCGGTTGAGGCCGATGATGGGGCGCGTGCCGTCGTAGATCTGGCTTTCGAGGCGGTGGGCGGCGGCCTGGATCTGGCTGCGCTGGTAGCGCTGCTCGACGGCGGCGAGGACCCCGCCGAGGCGGTCCATCTCGCGGAACTCCTCGAGGATGGCGGCCTCGACGGCCTTCTCGACGGCGCGCATGCCGGGGGAGCCGGGGATGGTGTTCATCATGTGCTTGAAGAGGCCCGACTCCTCCAGCATGATCGACTGGGCCTGGGCGGCGAGGCGGACATACTCCTCGCCGGGCGTGGTGAAGGGCTCGTCGGCGGAGTTGGAGTGGCAGCTGTTCGTCGCGTTGGCGTAGCTCATGAGCAGCTCGATCGCGGTGCGCGTGAGGTTGTTCTTGAACTCCGCGGCGATGAGGCTGCGCCCGCTGGTCTGCGTGTGGAGCTTGAAGCGCTGGGAGCGGTCGTCGGCGCCGAAGACATCGCGCATGCCGATGGCCCAGAGCTTGCGGCAGACGCGGGCCAGGGCCCAGTACTCGATGTCGAGGCCGCAGTCGAGGAAGAAGGACAGGCGCGGGCCGAAGCGGGCGATGTCCATCCCGCGGGCCTTGAACATCTCGACGTAGGCGAAGCCGTTGGAGACGGTGTAGGCGGCCTGCTGCACGGGCGTGGCGCCGGCCTCTGCGATGTGATAGCCGCTGATGCTGATCGGGTAGAAGCGCGGCATGTGCTCGCTGACCCACTCGACCATGTCGCCGAGGAAGCGGAGGCTGGCCTCGACGGGGAAGAGGGTTTCGTTCTGGGCCTGGACTTCCTTGAGGATGTCGGCCTGGATGGTGCCGCGGAGGCGCGGGACGACATCGTCGCCGAAGCGCCGCTTGGCGGCGGCGATGTACATGGCGAGGATGGTCGGGGCGGGCCCGTTGATCGTCATGCTGGTGCTGACGTCGCCGGTGGCGCAGGAGAGATCGAAGCCGTCGTAGAGGCGTTCCATGTCCTCGACGGTGTCGACGGCGACGCCCCCCTCGCCGATCTTGCCGAAGACGCCGTCGGCGTCGGAATCCATGCCGTAGAGCGTGGGGCCGTCGAAGGCGGTGGAGAGGCGGGCGGAGCGCTGGTGCTGGGTGAGGTAATGGAAGCGGGCGTTGGTGTCCTCCGCGAGGCCCAGGCCCGCGAAGAGGCGCGTGGGCTCCTCGACGTGGCGGGCGGGGCTGCCGTTGCCGCCGGGGGTGGCGTGCTCGGGCTCGAGGTACATCTCGCGGTAGGCGGAAGCGACGAAGGGGAACTCGCCGGGCAGGCCCTCCTCGCCGAGGTAGCGGGCGATCTGGCCGGGCTCGTCGTAGTCGGGCAGGGCGAGGCGCGGGAGGCGGATGCCGGTGGGGGTGGTCGTCTCCGGGATGCTCTGGCGGATCGTCCGCCACTTCTCCAGGATCTGGCGTCCGCGGTCGGCGTCGGAGCGCGCGGCCTGGACGTCGGCCTCGACCTGGCGGTTGTAGCCGTCAACGGCGTCGGCGATCTGAGCGAGGATTCCCATGACGTGTTCCTTGATTAGTGTTTTCCCGGAGATCGCAAAGGCGCAAAGCCGCGAAGAGGACGCAAAGGCCGGATTCAGGCGGAGTCAGCCACGGATGAACACAGATCCGGCTTTGCGTCGCCTTCGCGCCTTTGCGATCTCCGGAGACGCGGCCCCGGATCAACTTCCCTGGCTTTGCGTCGCCTTTGCGCCTTCGCGGCTTTGCGATCTCTGGAGCGCGCGGCCGAGCTCTTCGAACAGGGCGTCCACGCCCGGATCGCGGTGGCGCTTGGCGCAGGTGGTCATCACCTGCTGGTGCTGGACGCGGCGCTTCTCCGGGCGCATGCCGACGCGGAACTCGACCTCCGTCTTGGCGGTCTTCGCGCCGGCGCGGTCGTTCTTGTTGACGACGACGAAGTCGGCCAGATCGAGCATGGCGATCTTCTGGAGCTGGAGCCGGCTGCCATACTCCGGGGACATGACAAAGAGCTTGACGTCGACATCGTCGCCGAAGGGAATCGCCTCCTGCCCGGCGCCGACGGTCTCGACGATGATGAGCTCGAAATCCTGCCCCTGGAGCACCTTCATCGCCTCGTCAGTCTGCGGGCCCAGCCCCCCCGCCTGGCCGCGCGTGGCGAGGGAGCGCATGAAGACGCGGTCGTGCTGGCTGTGGATCATGGCGGCCCGGTCGCCCAGGAGGGCGCCGTTGCCGACGATGCTCGGGTCGTGGCTGAGGATGGCGACGCGGCCGGTGCGCGTGCGCAGGAAGCGGAGGACGAGCTCGTCGATGAGCGTGGTCTTCCCCGCGCCGCCGGGGCCGGTGATGCCGATGACCGGGACGCGCCGCGCCCCGGAATCGGGAGCGGCGCCGGCATCGAGCAGGCGGCTGATGTGGAGATCGGTGCCGGGCTCCGGCGCGCGCCGGGGGTCGGGGCGCGTCCCGTACTGCTGGCGGAGCCAGTCCATCATCTCCGAGAGGGGCGTGCCGGCGAAGAAGATGCGGTCGACGCCGCGGCGTTCCATCTCGGCGGCGTCGTCGTGGGTGATCGTCCCCCCGCCGCCGCCGAAGACGCCGATGTGCTCGGCGCCGGCCTCGCGGAGGGCTGTGACGACCTCGCTGAAGAACTCGACGTGCCCGCCGTTGTAGCTGCTGATGCCGACGCCGGCGACGCCTTCCTGGAGGGCGGCGCGGACGATCTCGCTCACGGGGCGGTGGAAGCCGAGGTAGACCACCTCGAACCCCTGCCGCACGAGCTCGAGGTTGATCGTCGTGATCGCCGAGTCATGCCCATCGCAGATGGGCACGGCGGTGAGAAGGCGGATGCGGTCGGTGGAGTCCATAGCTTCCAAAGCAGAGAGTTGGCCACAGATGAACACGGATTCACACGCGTGTCAGAAGTTAGAAGTTTGGAGTCAGGGGTTGGAAGCAGGAGTTGAGGTCGCGCGCTGAATCACAAGTCCGTTCGGACTCCCCGCTCCTTCTGCTCATCTGTGTACATCTGTGTTCATCTGTGGCTCCAAAATCCGTTCTCACACGCCCCAGATCGCGCAGACGCTGGTCGTGAAGCTGCCGCCCATGTTGAAGGTCAGGTAGCGCGTGGCGCCCTCGATCTGCCGCTCGCCCGCCTGGCCGCTGAGCTGGACGAACATCTCGTGAAGCTGGCGCACGCCCGTGGCGCCGACGGGATGGCCATCCCCCATCAGGCCGCCGCCCGGGTTGACCGGGAAGAGCTTGCCCGTCCCGCCGACCTTCCTGAGCATCGTGTCGCCGCGCTCGGCCACTTCCTTGCCGCGGCCGTTCTCGGCGAAGCCGAGCATCTCGTAGGCGACGATCTCGCTGATGCTGAAGCAGTCGTGCAGGTCAGCGCCGTGGAGATCCTTCACGCCGATGCCCGCCTGCTCGAACGCCTTCGTCGCCGCCGTGCGGCCGGTGGTGAAGAGGGGGGCGTCCTTCCGATCCAGCGGGAGGTGGTCGGTGGCGTGACCCAGCCCCAACATGCGCGGCGCCCGCTTCCCGAGCTTCTTCACGAACGCCTCGCTCGCCAGCACGACGGCGGCAGCGCCGTCGGTGATCTGCGAGCAGTCGCTGGCCTTGATGAGCGGCTTGGCGATCATCGGGTTGTCGTCGCTGACACTGCACGCGGCGGAGCGCTCCAGGCTCTTGCCGCGCATCTGCGCCTGCGGATTCAGCGAGGCGTGCAGGCGGTTCTTGTAGGCGATGGAGCTGATCTGCTCCGCCGTCAGGCCGTAGGTGTCGTTGTAGATCTCCGCGACCTTGCCGAAGAGGCTGGGGAACATGAAGTCGCCGTACATCGGGCGCTCGTGCCCGTAGTCCCCCGCACCGGCAAGCACGTCTCCCACCTCGGCGGGGCTCATCGTCTTCTGCTGCTCGGCGCCGACGACGATGACGACGTCGGCCAGGCCGCCCATCACCTGCTGCGCCCCGGCCACGAAGGCGACGGCGCCGCTGGCACAGGCCGCCTCGGCGTGGAACGTCGGGATGCCGCGCATCGACTCATCGATGTCGGTGATGAAGCTGCCCAGGTGAAGCTGCTTCGTGAAGCGGCCGGCGGCGAAGTTGCCCACCACGCCGCTCTGCACCGCCGAAGGCTCGATGCCGGCGGCGTCGAGCGCAGCCCGGCCCGCCTCGACGATGACGTCGCGCAGGCCCTTCTCCTCCTTGCGGAGATTGCGGGCGAAGTCGGTCCGGCCGGCGCCGATGAGGTAGACGGGATTGGGCATGGGTTCTTCTCCGGAGTTCTCGAGTCGCCCGGCTCAACGCCTCCTGCTGCGGCCGCGCACGGCGGCGCGGCGGCAGGAGAGGGCAGGCTTCATTGGTCTTTCGATCATAGCGTCAAGACGAATCACCGACCGCCCTGCCGGCCCGGCCCGCAGGGGCGTCCGGCGCCTCTCCCGGAGGGTGCGGCGACCGGGCTGTGCTATATTCCGCGCATGAACGACCTGAACTTCAGCGGCAAAGTCGCCCTCGTCACCGGCGCCGCCCGCGGCATCGGCCGTGGAATCGCCGACGCCCTCCGCGAGCGCGGCGCGACCGTCCTCGTCAACGACCTGAAGGAGGGTGACCACCCCGCCGACATCGGCGACGCCGCCGCCGTCGCGCAGATGGCCGAAGCCGTCCAGAAGCAGCACGGGGGGCTGGACATCCTCGTGAACAACGCGGGCCTGCTGCGCGACCGGTCGCTGAAGAAGATGAGCCAGGAGGACTGGGACGCGGTCATCCGTGTCAACCTCACCGGCACCTTCAACATGCTCCAGGCGTTCGGCCCGCTCATGAAGGAGAACGGCCGCGTCGTGAACATGGCCAGCGTCGCCGGCACACTTGGCTTCTTCGGCCAGGCCAACTACGCGGCGAGCAAGGCGGGAATCATCGCGCTCACCAAGGTCGCCTCGAAGGAGCTGGCGCGCGGGAAGGTGACGGTGAACGCCGTCGCCCCCGGCTTCGTTCGCACGGACATGACCAAGGGAATGCCCGACGAGGTCATCGAGAGCTTCAACAAGCAGATCCCGCTGGGGCGTTGGGCCGAGATCGACGACATCGTCGGCGGCGTGCTGTTCCTCTGCAGCGACCTCTCGAAGTACATGACCGGGCAGGTCCTGCACATCAACGGCGGATTCTTCACCGGCAGCGCGTGAGCCAGGATCAGCAGCAGAGGCTTCCAGCCACTGCCCTCGACGCGACCATGAAGGGCAGAGGCCGGGAGCCTCTGCCAGGTCACCGCAAGGTGTTCCGCGCGCTTCGTTCCGCCTCACGCGCCACCCCCGGCCTTCGCGTAGCCCGCCAGTGGCTTGCCCTCGTCGGCGGCGCGCTGGAGCAGGGAGGCGGGCGTGAAACGCTCGCCGTATCGCTCCGCGAGCATCTCGAGCTGGCGCACGATCTCCTCCGCTGCCTCGTCGTCGATGCAGCGGGCCACGCCCCCGCGGAATGGCGCCAGGCCCAGGCCCAGCAGCGTCGCGAGGTCGATGGCGTCCGTCGAATCGACCACGCCTTCCTCCACCACCCGCGCCGACTCGTTCAGCATCGGCAGCACCACGCGCTCCGCCAGCGCCGCCTCGGCAGGCGCCGACCCGCCGTTGCGCAGCATCGCCAGCACCTCGTCCGCCGGGGCGGCGCGCTTGCCACCCTCGTAGCGGAAGAAGCCGGCGCCGCTCTTTCGTCCCAGGTGCCCCGCCTCGACGGCGGCCCGCAGCCCGTTGGGAACGTCCACCCGCGGCGAAAGGCTCGGCCCCATCGCCTCGCAAATCGCCAGCGTCACGTCCAGCCCGATCGTGTCCGCGAGCTCCAGCGGGCCCATCGGCATGCCCCACTCGCGCACCGCCGCGTCCAGCTCCTCCGGCGAGGCGCCTTCGCCCGCGGCCAGCATCGCCTCGTACAGGTAAGGGAACAGCACGCGGTTCACCACGAAGCCCGGCGCGTCGTTCACGACCACCGGCGTCTTTCCGCAGGCCGTGGCGGCGGCAACGGCGGTGGCGACGGCGTCCGGATCGCTGTGCCTGGTCTTGACGACTTCCACCAGCGCCATCCGGGGCACGGGGTTGAAGTAGTGCAGCCCCACCACACGCGCCGGGTTCTTCGTGGCCTGGGCGATCTCCGTCACGCTCAGCGAACTGGTGTTCGTCGCCAGCACCGCCTCGGGCTTCGTCGCGGCGTCCAGCTTCGCGAAGAGCTCACGCTTCACGCCGATCTCCTCGAACGCCGCCTCCACCACCAGGTCCGCATCCGCCAGATTCGACAGGTCCGAAGTCGTCGTCAGCCGCGCCTTAGCCTCGGCGGCGGCTTCGGGCTTGCTCCGGCCCTTGCTGACATCGGCGTCGAACAGCCCCTCGATGCGCCCGCGCGCGGCCGAGGCGCGATCCTCATCCGTCTCCAACAGCACGACCGGGAGCTTCGCCACACCGGCGAGCACGTAGGCGATCCCCGCGCCCATCGTCCCGCCGCCGATGACACCCACCTGCTTGAGCTCCCTGGCCTTGCCACCCGCGGCCTTCGTGGCGGCGCGGCGGGCGTTCTGCTTCATCCCGAAGATGCGAAGCAAGTTCCGGCCGGTGGGCGTGTCGCGCAGGTCGCAGAGGCCGGCCCGCTCGGCATCGAACCCGGCCTGCTCCCCATCGGCGAGGCCGATCTGCATCACCTCCAGCGCGCGCATTGGCGCGGGATAGTGCCGTGCGTGCGGGGTCAGTTCGATCTTCTGGCGGACTTCCGAGAGCGTCCGCCGGCGCTGATCCTCCCCCTCGCCCCGATCCGCGCGCTGCGGCTTGCCACGACGGCCCAACTCCAGTGCAGTCGATTCGAGCTGGTTGGGCGCCACCGCCTCGTCCACCAGACCCAGTCGCTTCGCCTCGGCGGCGTCCACAAGCTGCCCGCTGGTCACCAGTTGCGCCGCCGGCTCCAGGCCGATGAGGCGCGGCAGACGCACGCAGCCGCCCCAGCCGGGAATCAGCCCCAGCGTCACTTCCGGGAGGCCGATCTTCGTGCCGCGACCCTCCGCCGCAACGCGCCAGTCACACGCCAGCGCGATCTCCAGCCCTCCGCCCAGCGCCGCCCCGCCGATGGCGGCGACGGTCGTGCCCGGGAAGTCCGCGATCCGCCCGAACAGGTCCTGCCCGCGCTTGAGGTAGGCGTCGAGCTGGTCGCGCGTGTAGCCGGTCATCTCGAAGACGTCGGCCCCGGCGATGAAGGTGCCCGGCTTGCCGCTGACCAGCAGCAGCACGGGCGGATTGTCCTTCTCGGCGGCGTCCAGGGCCTGCTCCAGGTCGTCCTGGGCGGCGGCGTTCAGGACGTTGACGGGCTTGCCCGGCTGATCGAACACGATGCGGCCGGCCTCCCCCGCCTTTTCATAGCGGACGGCGGGGTGGGAGGTGGCGTCGGTGGAACCGGGGGCGTCGGCCGGGCGGGTCATGGGGAGGTCTCGCGGGGTCGAGCGGGAGGATCGGCGTTGGCCGCTGAACGGCGTGGCGCAAATCGTACGGCAGTCAGTTTCACTTACAAGAGGCGTTTCCGCTATACTGGAAACGACCGATGCCGGCTGACAGCCAGACCCGCCCGTCCGCGCCGAACGCCAGCCCGCCCCGTAACGGGTCGCCGGGGGCGCCTGCGCCGGAAAACGGGAACGGCCGGCACGCCGACAAGCGACAAAAGCCGATCGTAAGGGATCCGGACGACATCAGCCAGCACCTGTGCGACCGGGTGCGGGAGCTGCGCAGGCAGCGCGGATGGACGCTGGAGCAGCTTTCCACCGCCTGCGGGGTGAGCCGCTCCATGCTCAGCCAGATCGAGCGCAACCAGGCGAACCCGACGCTGGGCGTCGCCTTCCGCATCGCCCAGGCGTTCGGCATGAATCTCGGCCAGCTCGTGGACGTCCCGGACGCCACGCCCCGGATCGACGTCGTGCGGAAGACCGACCGGACGTATCACTACCGCAGCAGCGAAAACGTGCGGATCCGCACGCTTTCCCCGCCCCACCTCGAGAAGGACGTGGAGTTTTACGAGTTGACGCTGCGACCGGGCGCTGCGCTCGTAAGTGAGCCGCATTTCGAGGGCGTGCGCGAGGTGCTGACGGTGGAGCGCGGCACGGTCGAGATCACCTGCGCCGCCGATCATGTGCACCTCGGGCCGGGCGACAGCGCCCATTACGCCGCGGACGTGCCGCACAGCATCGCGAACATCGGCAAGAACGACGCCGTCGTGGTGCTGGCGGAGTTGTACAGGTGAGCCCTCGCCGAAGCGGCGGACGAGGGGGGCATAGAGTGAGGTTGTGTTACGACCCGCCGGGGCGGCGGCTCGTTCGGCTTTCATGAACCAGAAACGGAGCACCCCATGACCACCACCGCCACCGAGTCGGCCGGGCAGAAGCAGCAGGCCAAGGCCGAGCAGATCCAGGTCAAGACCAACCCGAACCTGTCGAAGGGCAACCCGATGACGGTGCGGGGGATCGACCACATCCTGTTCTACGTCGACAACGCCGACCAGTGGGCCGACTGGCACATCAACACCTTCGGCATGCGCAAGCGCGCCTACGGCGATCCGAGCACGGGGCTGGAGGGGCGCAAGGCGATTGTCGTCGGCCAGGGGCGCATCAACTTCGTCTTCGCCGAGCCCGCGGGCAGCGGGCCGATCCGCGACGAAGTCGCGAAGCACGTCGAGACGCACGGCAACGGCGTGAAGGACCTCGCCTTCCGCGTGCGTGACGTCAACGCCGCCATTGCCCATGCCAAGAAGGTCGGGGCGACCGTCCTGGCCGAGCCCACCGTCACCGACGGCGGTTACCACCACGCGCAGATCGCCGCCTACAGCGACACGGTGCACAGCCTGGTGTCGCGGGAGAACTACGCGAACTTCGCCCCCGGCTTCAAGCCGGTGCCGGCGTCGGTGGAGGACGACATCATCGAGCTGGCGATGGTGGACCACGTCGTGGCCAACGTCTACAACATGAACGAGTGGGTGGACTTCTACGCCCGCATCTTCGGCTTCGACGAGGTGCGCCACTTCGACATCAACACCGGCAAGAGCGCGCTGATGAGCAAGGTCGTCGGCGACGAGGACGGCTACATCAAGCTGCCGATCAACGAGCCCTCAAGCGAGAACAGCCAGATCTCCGAGTTCATCAACGAGTACAAGGGCCAGGGCGTGCAGCACATCGCCCTGCTCACGCCGGACATCATCACCGCCGTCGGCGCCATGCGGGCCCGCGGGATGAAGTTCCTCGACGTGCCGGACACCTACTACGAGGAGATGCCCGGCCGCGTCGGCGAGATCAAGGAGAAACTGGCGGACCTGAAGGAGCGGCGGATCCTCGTGGACCGCGACCGGCCGGACGGCTACCTGCTCCAGCTCTTCGCCGAGCCGCTCTTTGACCGTCCGACGATGTTCTACGAGATCATCCAGCGGCGCGGGAACAGCGACGGCTTCGGCGAGGGGAACTTCCGGGCGCTGTTCGAGGCGATCGAGCGCGAGCAGGCCAAGCGCGGCACGCTGTAGGTCTCGAGCGACCACTCCGAATACAACGCATCCTCAGTGGAGCCCGGCCGTGAAA